>NZ_JBHXQN010000017.1:0-163825 GCF_042717785.1 Streptomyces sp. NPDC058619 | reverse complement strand
CCACCGGGACCAGCACCTCGGCAACGCCGGCTACCACGAGGAGCTGGGCACGTACTACGGCACCGGCGCCCCCTTCGGCGGCCGCCCCGCCTGACTCCGTTCCCGCGGCGCCGGTCCCGGCACCCCCTCGGGGTGCCGGGACCGGCGTCGTGCTGCGTGCGGCACCCGCTCGCGCGGGCCGGCGGGCAGCGGGCGCGGGGTCAGCGTCCCTCGAACTCCAGGGCCCCGGCCAGTTCGCCTTCCAGCGACCCCACATCCCCGGGGCTCCGGGCGATCACCGCGTACCGCCAGGAGCGGCCGTCGGGCGGCGCGTCCGCGTAGAGGACCACGCCCTCGCCGCGCGCCGGGTCGAAGGCGAGGTGGTGCTCCCTCAGCCGGCCGAGGGCTCCTTCGAAGTCGAACGGGCGCCCGGTCCGCCCCTTCGCCACCGACCAGGCCGCGGGGGCGCCGCCCGACGCGGCCGTCAGCCGGGTGACCATGGCGTGGGGTGTGGTGGTGGCCGTACGGCGGATGTTGCTCTCGCTCGCGTACGCCTCGCCCTCCGCGTTCACCAGCGCGTCCAGCCCGAACGGTCCGGCGAAGCCGTGGCCGGCCAGGTGGTCGCCCAGGGCCCTCCCCCACTCCTCCAGCTCGCCGGCCACGTGCGCGCAGGACGGCGGCAGCGGGGACGTGTACCCCGTGAAGGACCCGTGCGCCGTGCGCATCGCACCGCTGAACAGGACACGCGTTCCGGCGGTGGTGGTGTCCAGCTGGACGCTGACGGATTCGGCCACGTCGAGGCGTTCCTCCACGACCCACGTGCCCCGGGGCCCTCCGACGGTGTCCAGCGCCAGGGACGCCCCTGCGTCCAGGTCGCCGCGTGAGACGAAGCGCAAGCCGTGGCCCCCCGCCGAGCGGTCGGGCTTGACCACTACTCCCCCGTGGTCCCGCAGGAGTTCGCGCACCACGTCGTCCACCTCGGGGCGCGGACACACCCGTCCGAAGGGCAGCCGCATCCCCAGGTGTCCGGCCGCCTCACGGAACCCGGCCTTGGTGTTCAGCAGCATCGTCGTGGCGAGCGCCGCTTCGGCGGCCTCGACCGTCGGGTACGGGTGCACGGTGATGCCGAGGTCCCGGGCGAACGCGATCGCCGAAGCGTCCAGCGCGGTCGGCAGCAGCGCCGCGCCCCGGTCACCGGCGAGGGCCCGGACGTGCGCGGCGAGTCCGGCCTCGCGCACCGCCCGCGCCAGGGGGACGGCGCCGGCCGGGGGCACCTCGACGACGGTCACCGCTTCCGGAGGCACCTCGGTCATTTCGCACACGTACCGCAGGAACTCCCGGCTCAGCGGCACGGGCGTGACCAGCACGTCCCCGGGCCGGAGCAGCCACGCCTTCCGCGGCGCCTGCTGCGCCCACTGCTCCAGCACCTGACCCTCGTTGAGATCGACCGCCAGGTCGGAAAGGAAGTTCGCGAAGACTACGAACGGACCCGTCTCACTCACCGCTGCTCCTCTCGCCGCCGGCCACCGCCCCGCTGCCGCACGCGACACCGGAGCAGGATCCCACCACGCTGCGCCTGCCCCGCTCCGCCGACCGAAACCCACCCGGCCGCGTCGTCCCGCCGCGCCGGTGAGGAACGTGCGGACCTCGACGGCCAGGTTCCGCATCTCTTCGTCGAACCTCCGGGTACGGTGGCGCGCCGCCCGCCGTCCCCCGGCGAAGCCCCCCGAACGCACGAGAGCCCTGCCTCACCGAAGTGAGACAAGGCTCTGTTCTGCGACTACGAGGCGAACCTCTAGTCGGGACGACAGGATTTGAACCTGCGACCCCTTGACCCCCAGTCAAGTGCGCTACCAAGCTGCGCCACGTCCCGTTGTGCTTCCGACCTGGGGTTTCCCCCGTCCCGGCGGCACATGCAGAACATTACCCCACGGCGAGGGGTGTGCATGCACGGGTAATCGGCGGCGGCGAGGATGGAGGGGTGAACACAAGGGATCGGGACGACGGGGGCCGGGCGCGCAGCGCGCGGCCCAGGGACGGGCTGGGGCGGCCGCTGGCGTACGGGGCCGACGGCGTCGGACGGCAGCCGGAGGGCGTGGTGCGCTCGCCGGCGCAGACGGTCCGGGAGGCGCAGCGGCTGCTGGACGCCGGGATGCCGTTCCACGCGCACGAGGTGTTCGAGGACGCCTGGAAGTCCGGGCCCGAGGAGGCGGCCCCATTGTGGCGGGGGCTCGCCCAGCTCGCCGTCGGGCTGACGCACGCCGCGCGCGGGAACGCGGTCGGCGGGGCGCGGCTGCTGCGGCGCGGAGCCGCGGGCGTCGAGGGGCTGGACGGGGCGGCATACGGGATCGACGTGCCGGGTCTGGTCCGGTGGGCCGGGGAGCTGGCGCACCGGGTGGACGGCGGCGCGGACGTGGACGCCGCCGCCGAGGCGCCGGGGCTACGCGGCGGGCTGGAGTAGGTCCCAGCGGTTGCCGTACAGGTCCTGGAAGACGGCGACGGAGCCGTACGCCTCGTGGCGCGGCTCCTCCAGGAAGCGGACGCCCTCGGCCGTCATCCGGGCGTGGTCGCGCGCGAAGTCATCGGTGTGGAGGAAGAAGCCGACGCGGCCGCCGGTCTGGTCGCCGATCCGGGAGCGCTGGGCTTCGTCCTTGGCGCGGGCGAGCAGCAGCGCGGTCTCCCCGGCGCCGGGCGGGCGGACCACGACCCAGCGGGAGCCGTCCGGGCGTGCGGTGTCCTCGGCGAGGTCGAAACCGAGGGCGCGGGTGTAGAAGTCGATGGCCTCGTCGTAGTCGTGGACGACGAGCGCGGTGAGGGCGATGTGGGCGGGCATGCGCCTATTGTGCGCCGAGCAGGACGACCTCCAGGATGCGGGGGCCGTGGACGCCCTCCACCCGGTCGAGCTCGATGTCGCTGGTGGCGGAGGGCCCGGAGATCCAGGTCAGCGGGCGGGTCGGGTCCAGCAGGGCCATGGCCTGCGGTACGGAATCCACCACCTGCCCGGGGACGCGGACCACGCAGATGTGATGGTCGGGGATCAGGGTGATCCGGCGCCTGCCCTGGCCGGTGCCGCCGTCGAGGACGATGGTGCCGGTCTCGGCGACGGCCAGGGCGCAGCCGGTCACCACGCTGTCCACGGCGTCCAGTTGCCGCGCGGTGTGCTCGGCGCGGTCCTGGACGTGCGCCGGGTCCGCCGCCGCGAGCCAGTGCGGGGGCAGGCCGGGCGGGACGAGCACCGTCCGTGCGCCGCGGCGCGCGAGCAGGCATGCCAGCAGTGCGGCGAGGCCGCCCTCGTCGGTGCGGTGGACCTTCGCCCGGTACTCGGCGAGGTGCGCGGCGAGGAGGTCGACGCTCTCGCCGGGGGTCCGCGCACCGTGCACCGCGAGGTAGTCCCGCGGGACCGCCGGGCCGGCGCCCGGGGCGGGCCCGGGACCCCGGTCCCACTCCCCCACCGCCCGGCGGATGCGGCCGAGGACGACGTCCTTCGAGGTCACTTCGGGGTCCCCCGTTCGCGGGTCCACCAGTCGCGGAAGGATTCCGCGGGGAGCTCCGGCAGCTCCCGGGTGTCGGTCCAGGCCCGCCCGGGCCCCGGCAGGCGGCGCGGGCGCAGCCGGCGGGAGCGGGCCAGCAGGCGTTCGCCCGCGCGCAGCGCGCCCGGGTGGTCCAGGAGCAGCCGGGCGGCGCGCATCGCGGCCCGTTCGGCGGTGCGGCCGTCCGCGGGCCGCAGGCGTACGCGGATGCCGTCGCGGGTGACCGGGCCGCCCTGGGCGACCCGTTCGCGGAGGTGGACGAGGACCTCGGGGATGTCGATGGCGACCGGGCAGACCTCGTAGCAGGCCCCGCACAGGGTGGAGGCGTACGGCAGGGAGGCGGGCGCGCAGGAACTTCTCCCGCAGGTGCAGCCGGGCGGCCTCGGCGAGTTCGCGCGGGTCGTCGCCGAGTCCCTCGGGCGCGGGCCGGCCCCATCCGCCCATCTCGGTGCGGAAGATGTCGCGGATCTCGGCGCGGTTGCGGTGGATGGCGGGGACCAGGATGTGCGAGGGCCGGTCGTGGCCCAGCTGGACGATGAGTTCGGCCAGGTCGGTCTCGTACGCGGCGATCCCCGCGGCCTCCAGGGCCTCGTTGAGGCCGATCTCCTGGGTGGCCATGGACTTGACCTTGACGAGCTCCCGTTCCCCGGTGGCGAGCACCAGGTCCGTCACGATGCGGTTGGCCTCGTCGGCGTCGGCCGCCCAGTGGACGGTGCCGCCGGCGGCGGTGACCGCCTCCTCCAGCTGGAGGAGGTAGTGGTCGAGGTGGCGCAGGGTGTGGTCCTTGACGGCCTTCCCGGCGTCGCGCAGCCGGTCCCAGTCGGCCAGTTCGGCGACGGCGCGGGCCCGTTTGTCGCGGATGGTGTGCGTGGCGCGGCGGAGGTTGGTGCGCAGCACCTCGTCCCGTACGGCTTCCCGCGCGGCGGACGGGAACGCGGGGAAGGCGGGCATGCCCAGGTGCGTGGCGGTCATCGCAGGGGCTCCTCCTCGGTCGCGCGAGGATCTCGGCCAGGTGCACGGCCCGTACCGGGGAGCCGGCGCGGCGCAGCAGGCCCTCCAGGTGGGCGAGGCAGGAGCTGTCGGCGCCGCACAGCACTCCGGCGCCGGTGGCGGCCGCGGCGGCGGTCTTGTCGGCGCCCATGGCGGCCGACACGTCCGGGTTCTTGACGGCGAAGGTGCCGCCGAAGCCGCAGCACTCCTCGGCTCCGGGAAGTTCGACGAGGTCCAGGCCCTTGACGGCGGCCAGCAGCCGCCCCGGGCGGTCCCCCAGGCCGAGGGCCCGCAGGCCGTGGCAGGAGGGGTGGTAGGTGACGGTGTGCGGGAAGTGGGCGCCGACGTCGCTCACCCCGAGCACGTCGACCAGGAACTCGGTCAGCTCGTACACGCGCGGCGCGAGGTCCGCGGCCAGGTCCGCCAGCGCGGTCCCGCGGCCCTCGGCGGCGGCCTTGCGGCCGATGCGCGGGTAGTGCTCGCGGATCATCGCGGCGCAGGAGCCGGAGGGGGTGACGACGTACTCGTACCCGGCGAAGGCCTCCGCGGTGCACCGGACCAGCGGTTCCGTCTCGTACCGGTAGCCGGTGTTGTACTGCGGCTGCCCGCAGCAGCTCTGGGCCGCCGGGAAGTCCACGGTGACGCCGAGGCGCTCCAGGAGGCGGACCACGGCGATGCCGGTGCGCGGGTACAGCGCGTCGTTGACGCAGGTGACGAACAGGGCGGCACGCATGACGGGCAGAATAGCGGGGTGAAGAAGTTCTCAGTGATCGGCATAGGCGCGGGCGACCCGGACCATCTGACCCTCCAGGCGGTCAAGGCGATCGGGGCGGCGGACGCGTTCCTCATCCTGGAGAAGGGCGAGGAGAAGGCGGACCTGACCGGGCTGCGGCGGGCGATGCTCGACGAGCACGCCCGCCCCGGGCACCGGCTGGTGGAGGGGCGCGACCCGGACCGGGACCGCACCCCGGCGGACTACGCCCCGACGGTGGACGGCTGGCGCAGCGCGCGGGCCGAATTGTTCGAGCGGTTCATCGCGGAGGACCTCGCCGAGGGCGAGACCGGAGCGTTCCTGGTGTGGGGCGATCCCTCGCTGTACGACTCCACCCTGGCGATCCTCGACGAGGTGCTGGAGAAGGGCCGGGTGGCGTTCGAGCACGAGGTGGTGCCGGGCATCAGCAGCGTGTCCTCGCTGCTGGCCCGGCACCGCACGAACCTGAACCGGGTGGGCCGCCCGGTCCAGATCACCACCGGCCGGCGGCTGGCCGAGGGCTGGCCGGAGGGGGTGGACGACGTGGTGGTGATGCTGGACGCCCGGCACGCCTTCACCGCCCACCTGGACCAGGACCTGTTCATCTACTGGGGGGCCTACGTCGGCACCCCGGACGAGATCCTCGTGTCGGGGAAGCTCGGCGAGGTCGCGGGGCGGATCGAGGAGCTGCGCACCGAGGCCCGCGCCCGCAAGGGCTGGATCATGGACACCTACCTGCTCAGGCGCGGCTGAGGCGGGCGGACCCCCGCCCCTTCAGGCGCGGCCCAGGGACGCGGGCAGCCCGGCGGCGAGGCGCTCGTACTCCTCGGGCCGGTTGTAGACCTGCCCGCAGACGCGGATGCCGCCGCCGCCCGGCCGGGGCCAGACCAGGACCCGGACGCGCAGCCGTGCCGCGATCTCCTCGCGCAGGGCCACGGCGTCCCCGGGGGTCTCGGCGGTGCCGCGCGGCAGTCGCAGGGCCCGCATGGCGAGGCCCTCGGTGTGCGGGAGCGGGGTGAGTCCGGGGATCTCGGCGAGCAGGGCGGCGCCGTGGGCGGCCAGCGCACTGTTGTGGGCCCGTACCCGGGCCGCGTCGAGGCGCTGGAGGAGGTCCAGGCCCTCGGGCGCGGCGAGCCAGCCGGTGTAGTCGGCGGTGGCGCGGTATTCGACCGAGCGGGGGAACCCGTGCTGGTCCTCCCAGGAGGGGACGAGCGCGCGGACCCGGTGGCGGTGCTCGGGGGCGACGGCGAGGACCGCGCTGCCGGACGGGGCGTACCCCCACTTGTGGAGGTTGCCGAACCAGAAGTCGGCGCGGCCGGCGAGGGGGTCGGCGAGCATGCCGGGGGCGTGGGCGCCGTCGACCACGGTGGTGACGCCGCGTTCCCGGAGGTCGGCGAGGAGCCGGGGGGAGGCGATGAGGCGGGCGGTGGGCGAGCTGACGTGGTCGAGCACCGCCGCCTTGGTACGGGGCGTCAGCCCGGCCAGCACGGCCTCGCGCACGGCGTCCTCGTCGGGCAGGAGGGGGTCGAGGGAGACGGTGGTGACCGTGGCGCGGCGGGCGGCGGCCGCGACGACGGTGCCGTAGCCGTGGTCGGTGACCAGGATCTCGTCGCCGTCGGCGAAGGGGATCGCGTCGAGGGCGAGGTTGGCGCCCTCGGTGGCGTTGGCGATGAAGGCGAGTCCGTCGGGGTCGGCGCCGAGGTGCGCGGCGATCCGGGCGCGGGCCCCGGCCAGCCGGTCGCAGACGCCGAGGAAGAAGGCGTCGGGGTCGGCATGGGCCAGGGCCCGGAGCGCGGCCTGCGCCTCCTGCACGGGTACGGGTACCGCGCCGAAGGAGCCGTGGTTCAGGTGCGCGACGGAGGGGTCGAGGCGGAACAGCCCCTCCGTGCCCGGGAAGACCTGGGCCGGGACGGCCGGACGGCTGTCGGACGGCCCCGGGGCGCGCCCGCCGGAGTGCGCCGTGAGCCCGCCGGGCGGCCGGCCTCCGGGCTGCGGCGCGGTGGCGGTCGGGGGCCCGGCCGGGCTCCCCTCGGGACGGTCGCGGTCGGGCACGGGGCCTCCCAGGGCGGGGCGGGGCTGTCGTGGTGATCCTCTCCCGCCGTGGCCGCCACCGGTAGCCCGCACCGGCTCCCCCGGTCCGGCGGGACTCGCGCGGCGCGTGCTCGGCGTACGACGCGTGCTCACCGTTGCGGGGCAGTCCCGGACTCGCGCCGGCTCCCCTGTTGCCTCGGTCGGGGCGGACATGAGCGAGGCCCCTCCGAACCGGCAGGGCCAACACCGCATCTGGGGTCGAACCGCATGGGCCACCCCTGCACCCGGGGTGACGAAGGTCCTGCCACGAGGGTCCCACGACCCCCGGCCCCTACGACCCCCGGCCGCTGGTCGCCGCGTAGTACTGGAGGTCCTGCACCTCCACGGTGCGGTCCGCCGGATAGGGCAGCTCCACCCCGGTCGCGGCCTTCCCGCCCCGGACCACCTCGGCGGAGCTCGTGCCCGCCTTCAGCGGCAGCAGCTCGGAGTGGACCCCGGCCGGGGCCTCGTGGGAGTCCTTCGCGGACCCGACGGCCGTACGGACGACGGCGGGTTCGGCGAGGAAGCTGAGCACCTCCACCGTGTCGCGGGGTGCGGCGCTGCCCCTGCGCAGGGACATCAGGAGCGACTGGTCGCCGGTCGGATCGGCTTGGGCGAACTGGGTGCGCGCGGTGAGGTAGAGCGTGTCCCGGACGATCTCGGGCCAGCTGCCCGTCTTGAACCGGGTCAGGTAGTACGAGGTCAGGTCCAGGTAGGCGTGGCCGTTGTGCAGGGAGGGGGCGAACTGGCTGCCCTCGGAGTAGTCGTTCCAGGTGGTGAGCTGGACCCAGTCGGCGCCGTCGTCGATGGCGTGCTTCCAGGTGGCGCGCAGGGTGGCGGTGTTGCCGGCCTCGTCGTAGATGCCCTGGTTGGGGCGGGCGTCCTGGACGGACACGGGCTGCATCCAGATCTTGCCCATGTCGTGCGCCCGCTTGACGTCGCGGGTGTTGCTCTCCTGCCCGACGTAACTGCGGCTGCCCCATTCGGAGAAGCCGTAGCTGATGGGGGCGAAGTCGCCGTTGTGGGCGCCGAAGTCGAGGAGGAGCGGGACGAAGGCGGTGCGCGTGCCGTGCTTCGACTTGAGGATCCCCAGCACCTCGGTCCACCAGGACGCGCTCTTCGCCTCGGCCTTGAAGGGCGAGACGACGAGCCTGCCGTCCGGGAGCCGGTGGGCGGCGGGGGCCGCGCCGAGTGCGGCGATCGCGTCGGCGAGCACGCCGGGATCGTCGGTCTTCAGCGAGGTCATGTCCGGCATCAGCATGACCTTGAAGGCCGGATCGACCGAACGGGCGGCCGCCATCAGCTGGTTGGAGCGCTCCCAGTTCTTGCCGGACAGGGAGAGCATGTCGAGGGTGAACCCGTCGATGCCGGCCGCGCGGGCCGTGCGCACCTCCTGCTGGAGGTTGGCGTACTCCCAGTCGCCGCCCTTCGGCTGGACGGGCAGCGGCCGGTCGCGCAGCAGGCCGCCGTAGCGCTCGTGCTTGCCGCTCTCGCCGTCCGGGGTCAGGTAGTTGCGGGTGTAGTAGTCGGCGTCCGCGCTCGCGTTGTCGAGGGAGAGCGGGTACGGGGTGAAGTAGTGGGCGAACACCAGCTTCTTGCCCGCGGCGCCCGAGCGGAGGGCCGCGGGCTGGGGCAGGTCGAAGGGCAGGGCTCCTGCGGGGCGAACGCCCCCGGTGTCGGCGCTCGCCCCTCCGGGTGCGCCCGTGCCGCCGGGGGACGTACCGGGGGTGGGGCTCTGGTCGGGTCCCGGGGTGGTGGGCGCCGGCGTGCCGGGACCGGCGTCGGGGCCGGTCGACCAGGGGACGCCGATGACGGGGGCCGAACTGCCGCGCACGTCGGCCGCCGAGGAGGGGTCCCAGGCTGTTCCGGTGGCCGCGCAGACGCCGACGAGGAGGAAGCCGGAGGCGAGGGCGATCAGCGGGCCGCGTCTCCTGAGCGCCGGTCTGCGGCGGTGCGAGACGGGCTGCGCCGCCCGCTCCGCCCGCCGGCCTGTCCGTCGGCCTGCTCGCCGGTCCGCTCGCCGGTCCGCTGTCATCGTGGTCCCTCCCCGGGAATATGCCCCGAGTGGGGGCTGCACAGCAGTAGAGCCCAATACCGTCGCCCGGACAACCGTTCCCAGGCGCCGGGGCGGGGACACGTACGTCACAGGGCGCACGGGAACTACGCCGACCGCTTTGCCGGGGCTAATCCGGCCGGTGCGGCAACGGCCTTGGCGCGGCGCGCGCGGGGCCCCTTGCCGGCGCCCCGCCCCCGCAGGCGCAACTCCTTCCGCTTCGCGCCGCGCGCCCACCGCCCGCGGGGGCGGGCCGCCGCGCCCTGCCCAGGGACCTCCCCGGCCGCGGGAGGCCGGCGGGCCCGGACCCGGCGCCGTCCGCCGTCTACGTACCCTCCACCATCCGGCGGACGCGGCTCACGTCCGCGACGGACCGCTCCGGCGGGGCGGTTCGCGGCCCCAACGGCCCCGCACAGCTGGGCCGTTGGCCGCCCCGTCGTCCCGGCAGGCGGCCGCTCTGCGGACCCTTCTGCGGAATGCGACATTCCCCTGGTCTTCCGGCTCAACTGGCGCATAATCGTCGACACGCGGCTCGAACCAGCACTCTTGCCGCGCTTGGTCACGCATGCAATGGGGGGCATCGTGCCGATGGGGGAATCCGGATCCACGGGCACACTGGCGGCCACCTCCGCCGAGCTGTCGCGGCTGCTCACCGCCGTCCGGACGGGGCGGGTCGTCACCGTGACCGGGGGGTTCCGCGAGCCGCGGAGCCTGCTGGTGCGGGAGATCGCGCGGCGGATCGCGTCCAACTTCTGCGACGGGGTGTCCGTCGTCGCCTTCGAGCCGTCGGCCGGGGTCCACGGCACCCGGGAGCTCACGGCCGCGCTCGGCCGCGCTCCCGAAACGGCCCTGCCGCCGTGCGGGACGGCGAACGCCGCGTCCTGGCTGGCCGAACGGGACATGCTGCTCGTCCTGGACGGAGCCGACCTGCTCGGCCCGCAGGCGCGCGCCTGGCTGCGGGACCTCCTCTCCGTGGCCCCGGGGCTGCGGATCCTCGCCGCGGGACGGTCCCCGCTCGGCATCGGGCAGGAGCGGGTGCACCGGCTCTGACGGCCGGAACGCGTTACGTACGCGGCACACAGCCGCCATGACGCCGCCACAGCCCGCCCTTGGGGTCTGATCTGCGGGTTTCGGCGACATACGACTGCCGGAGCCCTGGTACGTACGTCACCCGCCCCCGCACGTACAGGAGACCCTTCGTGACCGAGCGCGAGCACCCCGACGCGCCCGGAACGACCGGCGGGACCGGCACGCCCCGCGCGCCCAGGCCCGGAGACGTGGGCGGCGTCGGCCGGCGCGGCTTCCTCGCCGGCGCGGCCGCGGTGGCCGTCTCCGCGGCGTCCGTCACGGCGTTCGCCCGCCCGGCGGCCGCTGCGGCGACGGCCGCGGCCCAGCGCGACGGTGACTTCCCTGCCCACAACACCCGCGCGGACGGGTACGCGGGCACGGCCCCCGCCAAGTCCTTCCGGCCAACGGCTACGGGCTCTACCACACGGTCGGCAACGTGTGGGAGTGGTCCGCCGACCCGTTCCGGCCCGGCGGACCCGAACGGTCCATGCGGGGCGGCTCCCACATGTGCCACGACTCGTACTGCAACCGCTACCGGGTCGCGGCCCGCACCCGCAACACCCCGGACAGCTCGGCCGGGAACATCGGTTTCCGGGTCGCAGCCGACCTCTGACCCGGCGCCCGCCCGCCCCGCCCCGGCCCGCCGGCGGCCTCAGCCCGGCTGCCGGCTGAGCTCGCGCCACACCTCGGGCGGGCACGGCCCCTGGGGGCGGGAGGTGAGGAACAGCCCGTACTCCACCCGGCGCGGCTCCCGGCCGCTCTCCACCCAGTGGTCCCGGCCGGACGTGGTGTCCCAGCCGTCGTTCGGCAGCCAGATGTGGTCGGACCGGCCGTCCTTGTCCTTGCTGGTGATCTGGGCGACCTCCGCGTGACCGGCGTGGGCGGCCAGCACCACGCAGTAGTGGCGCAGCTGCCGTTCGGGGTCCTCGCGCAGCGGCACCATGGCGAGCCAGATCTCCCCCGCGGCAGGTCTGCGGTCACCGTCCCGGGCCGGGCGCCGGAAGCCGCCCCAGGGGCGGCCGCCCAGCCAGCGGGAGCCGCCCCACCTGCGGATCACGCCCACGAACGCGAGCGCCACCAGCCCGGCGGCGGTGCTCTCGGCCACCGCCCGTACGTTCCAGGCGGGGACGTCCCCGACCCTGCCCTCCACCCACCACAGCACGGGGGCGACCACGGCGAGCAGGGCGGCCGCCCGCGCCGGGGCCGGCCACCACACGGACCGGCGGCCGCGGCCGCGGCTCCGGCCCCGGCTGCGGCCCGCGTACAGCGCGAGGGCGAGGGCGGTGACGACCGGGAACGCGTAGACGACCAGGTACGGGCCGAAGCCGTGCAGACGCTGCGGCGGCGTCTGCTCGGCCAGCAGGTCGGGCAGGACCAGCGGGAGCGCGAGCAGGTACCCGATGGTCGGCACGACCACCGCCAGCAGCAGGAAACCCGCGCAGCCGTTGCCCGCGCAGGACGTGTTGGAACCGCGTGCCACAGAACCCCCCTGGATCACCGGTGGCGAACGCTAGCGCACGGTCCAGTCCTCGGCCAGCAGTCCCTGGACTACCTCGTCGACGAAGGCCCCGTACACCCAGGCCGAGCGGCGCAGGGTGCCCTCGACGGCGAAGCCGGCGGAGCGCGCCGCGCGGATCATCGGGGTGGTCGGCGAGGGTCTCCACCTGGAGGCGGCAGGCCGCGCACGGTGGGGACGCGCGTCCGCCCCGGCCGGGCACGGGGCCGGCCGGGGCGGAGCGCGTCACTGCCGTGCGGGCACGGCTACCGGCTTCAGCCGAGGGTGGCGATGGCCCGGTTGAAGGTCGCGGAGGGGCGCATGACCTTCGCGGCCTTGGCGGCGTCGGGCTGGTAGTAGCCGCCGATGTCGGCCGGCGAGCCCTGTACCGCGTTCAGCTCGTCGACGATGGTCTGCTCCGACTCGGCGAGCGTCTTGGCGAGCGGGTCGAAGGCGGCGGCCAGCTTCGGGTCGTCGATCTGCCGGGACAGCTCCTGCGCCCAGTACAGGGCGAGGTAGAAGTGGCTGCCGCGGTTGTCGATGCCGCCGAGCTTGCGGCTCGGCGACTTGTCCTCGCCCAGGAAGGTGCCGGTCGCGCGGTCCAGGGTGTCGGCCAGCACCTGGGCGCGGGCGTTGCCGGTGGTGGTCGCGAGGTGCTCGAAGGAGACGGCCAGCGCGAGGAACTCGCCGAGCGAGTCCCAGCGCAGGTAGTTCTCCTTGACGAGCTGCTGCACGTGCTTGGGCGCGGAGCCGCCGGCGCCGGTCTCGAAGAGGCCGCCGCCGTTCATGAGCGGGACCACCGACAGCATCTTGGCGCTGGTGCCCAGCTCCAGGATCGGGAACAGGTCGGTGAGGTAGTCGCGGAGCACGTTGCCGGTCACCGAGATGGTGTCCTCGCCACGGCGGATGCGCTCCAGGGAGAAGGCGGTGGCCTCGACCGGGGAGAGGATCTTGAGGGTCAGGCCCTCGGTGTCGTGGTCGGCGAGGTACGTCTTGACCTTGGCGATCAGCTGCGCGTCGTGCGCGCGGTCCTCGTCGAGCCAGAAGACGGCCGGGTCGCCGGTGGCGCGGGCACGGGTGACGGCGAGCTTGACCCAGTCCTGGATCGGCGCGTCCTTGGTCTGGCAGGCGCGGAAGATGTCGCCGGCGGCGACCTCCTGCTCCAGGACCGTGGTGCCCTCGGCGTCGACGAGGCGGACGGTGCCCGCGGCGGCGATCTCGAAGGTCTTGTCGTGGCTGCCGTACTCCTCGGCCTTCTGGGCCATGAGGCCGACGTTCGGCACCGAGCCCATGGTGGACGGGTCGAAGGCGCCGTGCGCGCGGCAGTCGTCGATGACGACCTGGTAGACACCGGCGTAGCTGCTGTCCGGCAGGACGGCCAGGGTGTCGGCCTCGGCGCCGTCCGGGCCCCACATGTGACCGGAGGTGCGGATCATGGCCGGCATGGAGGCGTCGACGATGACGTCGCTCGGGACGTGCAGGTTGGTGATGCCCTTGTCCGAGTCGACCATCGCGAGGGCCGGGCCCTCGGCGATCTCGGCGTCGAAGGAGGCCTTGATCGCGTCGGCGTCGGGCAGCGCGCCCAGGCCGTTCAGGATGGTGCCGAGGCCGTCGTTCGGGGACAGGCCGGCGGCGGCCAGGGTCTCGCCGTAGCGGGCGAAGGTCTTAGGGAAGAAGGCGCGGACCACGTGGCCGAAGACGATGGGGTCGGAGACCTTCATCATCGTGGCCTTGAGGTGCACGGAGAACAGGATGTCCTCGGCCTTGGCGCGCTCGATCTGGTCGTTCAGGAAGGTGCGCAGCGCGTCCACGTGCAGCACGGAGGCGTCCACGACCTCGCCGGCGAGGACCGGTACGGACTCGCGCAGGACGGTGGTGGAGCCGTCGGCCGCGACGTGCTCGATGCGCAGCGTGCCGGCCTCGGCGATCACGGTGGACTTCTCGGTGGAGCGGAAGTCGTCCGCGCCCATGGTGGCCACGTTGGTCTTCGACTCGGCGGTCCAGGCACCCATGCGGTGCGGGTGGGCCTTCGCGTAGTTCTTGACCGAGGCGGGGGCGCGGCGGTCGGAGTTGCCCTCGCGCAGGACCGGGTTGACGGCGCTGCCCTTGATCTTGTCGTAGCGGGCGCGGGTCTCGCGCTCCTCGTCGGTCTTCGGGTCGTCCGGGTAGTCCGGAAGCGCGTATCCCTGGCCCTGGAGCTCGGCGACCGCGGCCTTGAGCTGCGGGATCGAGGCCGAGACGTTGGGCAGCTTGATGATGTTCGCGCCCGGGGTCTTCGCCAGCTCGCCGAGCTCGGCGAGGGCGTCGGCGATGCGCTGGCCCTCTTCCAGGTGCTCGGGGAAGCTGGCGATGATCCGACCGGCCAGGGAGATGTCACGGGTCTCGACGCTCACTCCGGCCGTCGACGCGTACGCCTGGATCACAGGCAGGAACGAATGCGTCGCCAGGGCCGGGGCCTCGTCGGTGTGCGTGTAGATGATGGTCGAGTCAGTCACCGGATGCTCCGCTCCACAGTCTGCGTCTCTCGTCTGCAACATTGCTCGACATCAAGATATCTCGTGATCGGACCGGTGCGGACAGCCCCCTGCCGTGAAGCGTGGGAGACGCGCGTCACGCGGGCCCCGGAACGGCGAGAGCGCCGCCGCGGCTGTCTCCGGCCACGGCGGCGCTCAGGCACGACGGCCCGCGGGCCGGGTGGGTCAGGCGTGGACGGCCTTCGGGTTCTCGCCGTACTCGTTCGCCTGGGGCTGTCCCTCGGTGGCCGTCAGGACGAGCAGCCAGATGCCGCCGATGAGCGGGACCAGGGCGATGAGGAACCAGGCGCCGGACTTGCCGATGTCGTGCAGTCGGCGGACGGTGACCGCCAGGCCCGGCAGGAAGACGCCGAGGGCGTAGATGCCGACGAGGATCGGGGACGTGCCGATCACGGCGTCGAGGATCGAGAGGACGATGATGATGCCCACGTTGAAGAGGGCGTACATCCAGTACTCCTTGCGGCGGGCGCGGCCCGAGAACACGGCGTACTTCTTCAGAACGTCGATGTAGTAGTTCATGAGTCCCCCCAGAGGACGGTGGTTCGGGCCCGTCCAGCTGGAGCAAGCCGGGGCAGAACTTATGCTCCACTTACAACGCGGTCAAGCCAGTTCGGGAGGGCGCCAATTCGCCCACAGGCCCCGATTTCCGACAGCGGACGAGAAACGCAGGGGACTGAAGTGCCGCTGTGTCCGCGGAAGTCCGGAAAGTCCACCGCCCGCACCCCCCGCCGACTTCCTGAGCAGCACCGATCGTTGGCCGCATCGTTATCGCGCCGCGACACCGCGGGCCGGATCCGGAAGGGGGGAACCCGGGCCGCGGCGCGCCTTCGCGGGTCAGCCGATGCGGAACGGGTCCCCGTAGACCTTCCAGTCGAGCGGGGTGTTGAGATTCAGGTTGCCCTTCTTCAGGAAGACCCGCTGGGCGGTGTCGACGCGGCTGGTGTCGCTGTGCGCCTCCTCCTGCTTCATCGCCCAGACACGGGCGTCGAGGAAGGCGTTCAGCCAGGCGGTCTCGTTGCCGCCCTGGGCCGGGGGCCTGGCCTTCGCGAGGGCGCGCCCCCGGATGTTGCGGAAACTGGTGGAGTCGGTGCCGTCGCCGTGCATGACGATGGCGTCGTAGTAGATGAACTGGCCGAGCGTGCCGACGCCGTCGGACTTGCCCTGCTGGACCGAGGGGTTGAAGTAGACCCGGTCGCGCTCGTGGTCCTGGGCCTTCTTGAACGCGGTGTCCTGGGCCGCCTTCGCCCAGTCCCGGGTGAAGTTCGGGTCGAGGCCGGCGTGCGAGTCGCTGCCGTCGACCCGGCGCAGGGCGGGGAGGTACTTGGCGAGCACGTTCCCCGGCTTGACCTGGGTGTAGTGCTCGACGAGGTCGAGCATGTCGCCGGTGCCGGAACAGAAGCCGATGATCCCGGCCGTGTAGCCGCGGCCGTCACCGATGTCCTCTATGTACTTGTACTGCGCCTTCCAGTCCAGGGTGGAGTTCTCCGCGCTGGAGACGATCTGCATGGCGATGTCCTTCTTCGCCGGATCGTCGAGCCCGACGGCCGCGGCCGTCGCGACCGGCGACCCGGAGGCGGCCGGCGCGGGTGCGGGGGCGGTGGCGTGCGCGGTGACCGGTACGGCGAGGAGCGTGCTGCCGAGGACGACAGCGATCGCCAGTGATGTGCGCTGGGGGGTGAACACAAGTCCTCCATACGGTAGTTGAGGCGGTCGCGGTTGTGTTAGGAAACTTTACTACCAGATCGGCCGGCTCCTCAAGGCCTCCGGAATCACTTCCGCCGATTCCTTTCCGCCGACGACCAATCCGCCGTGGCGCGGGCTCCGAAGCAAGGGGTGTCCGTCGCGCGCGCCCGCACCCGTCGGACCGCTCGTCCGTCCGCCCGCCTGTCCGTCCGTCCGCTCGGCCGCCCGTCCGCAGCACCGCCCGCAGTGAAGGAACAGCCATGACGCATACGCGTATCCGCCCGCCGGCCGGCCCGGGGACGGCGGCGTGAGGCAGCAGAAGGCCTTCGGTGCGCCGGACCGCTCCGGCGCCCCCGACCTCCCCGCGCTCATGGAACGCGTCGCCCGCGGCGACGAGGACGCCTTCGCCGCGCTCTACGACGTGGTCGCGGGCCCCGTCTTCGGCATCGCCGTCAAGGTCCTGCGGGACCGGGCCCAGTCGGAGGAGGTCGCCCAGGAGGTCATGATCGACGTGTGGCGCCAAGCACCGCGCTACCGGTCCGACAAGGGCTCCGTCATGACCTGGGTGATGACCATCGCCCACCGCCGCGCCGTGGACCGGGTCCGCTCGGCCCAGGCCGCCGCGGCCCGCGAGCAGGACACCGCCGCCCGCGAGCACAAGCGCCCGTACGACGAGGTCAGCGAGCAGGTCGAGATCCGGCTGGAGAGCGAGCAGGTGCGCCGCTGCGTGCGCGGCCTCACCGAGCTGCAGCGCCAGGCCGTCACCCTCGCCTACTACGGCGGCCTCACCTACCGCGAGGTCGCCGAGACCCTGGACACCCCGTTGCCCACGATCAAGACACGCCTGCGCGACGGACTCATCCGGCTGCGCGACTGCATGGGGGTGACCGCATGACGACCGACTCCGACCATCTCCACGCCCTGTCGGGCGCGTACGCCGTGAACGCGCTGGAACCCGGCGAGCGGGACGCGTTCGCCCACCACCTGACGCGGTGTCCCGCGTGCGAGCAGGACGTACGGGAGTTCTCCGCGACCGCGGCCCGCCTGGGATCGGCGGTCGCGCTGGCCCCGCCGCCGGCGATGCGGACCGAGGTGCTGGCCCGCATCGACACGGTGCGCCAGCTTGCGCCGCCCCGGCGCGGCATGGTCGCACTGCGGCGGCGGGCGCTCCCGCTGGCCCTCGCGGCGTGCCTGGCCGGCGGACTGGCCGGCGGCCTCGCCCTGGGCGGCGCGGCGCTGTGGTCCGGCGAGGAGTCCCCGCAGCCGGACCGGGCCCTCCAGGACCTGGCGGCGGTGATCACGGCTCCCGACGCCCGTACGGTGTCGGGCCGGTCACCGGGCGGCGCGACGGCGACGGTGGTGCTCTCCGCACGGCAGGACCGGGCCGTGTTCCTCGGTTCGGGGCTGCCGCCCGCGCCGGAGGGCAAGACGTACCAGCTGTGGTTCGCGGACGGCTCCGTGATGCGGCCGGCCGGGCTGCTCGCCGGGGACGGCGGCACCCTGATGACCGGCTCCCCCGGCCGGGCGTCGGCGGTCGGCCTGACGCTGGAGCCGGCGGGCGGATCGGCGCAGCCGACGACGGCTCCGGTGATGCTGATGGCCATCACCGCCTGACGGCGCCGGCCGGTCGACGGCCGGCGGCCCTGACCGCCTGACGGGGCGGGCGGCGCGTTGGGGCGCGCCGCCCGCCGGGGGTCAGAGCCAGCCGTTGCGCCGGAAGCCCCGGTGGATGGCGAAGCAGGCGAGCGCCATGACCCCGAGGACGAGCGGGTACCCGTAGGTCCAGCGCAGCTCCGGCATGTGGTCGAAGTTCATGCCGTAGACCCCGCAGACCATGGTCGGCACGGCCACGATCGCCGCCCACGCCGTGATCTTTCGCATGTCCTCGTTCTGCGCGACGGTCACCTGCGCGAGGTGTGCCTGGAGGATGGAGTCGAGCAGGTTGTCGTACGCGCCGATCTGCTCGGTGGCCCGGGTCAGGTGGTCGGCCACGTCCCGGAAGTACGTGCGGACCTCCGCCGGGATGACCGGTATCGGCTGCGTGGCCAGCTGGGTGAGCGGGCGGCCGAGCGGCGCCACCGCCCGTCGCAGCTCCAGCAGTTCGCGCTTGAGCTGGTAGATCCGGCCGGCGTCGCCCCGGCCCCCGTACTCGCTGAACACGGCGGTCTCGACGGCGTCGATGTCGTTCTGCACGGCGTCCGTCACGGCCAGGTAGTCGTCGACGACGTGGTCGGCCATGGCGTGCAGGACGGCCGCCGGCCCCTTGGAGAGCAGTTCCGGGGAGGCTTCCAGCTCCTCGCGGACCGGGCCGAGGGTGCCGCTGCCGCCGTGCCGGATGGTGATGACGAAGTCGTCGCCGGTGAACGCCATCAGCTCGCCGGTCTCCACCACCTCGCTGGTGGACGTCAGTTCCTCGTGCTCGACGTAGCGCACGGTCTTGAAGACGGAGAACAGGGTGTCGTCGTACCGCTCGACCTTGGGGCGCTGGTGGGCGTTGACGGCGTCCTCGACCGCGAGCGGGTGCAGGCCGAACAGCTCCGCGAGCCCCGTGAGCTCCTCCTGCGCCGGCTCGTGCAGGCCGATCCACACGAAGCCGTGGCCCGCCTTGCGGACCCGGCGCAGTGCCTCCTCGGCCTCCGAGCAGCCGTCCTGGCGTACGCCGTCCTGGTAGACGACGCAGTTGACGACCGCGCTGCCGAGCGGGGAGCGGGCGGGGTGGCTGAGGTCGACGGCCCGCCGGTAGCCGCGGCGAACGGCCCGGCGCAGGCTGCTGAACATGGACAACGGCTTTCTCCCCTTCGGCGGAACACCGGCAAGTGTGCCACCGCGGCCGCCCCCTTCCGGCCACCGCGGCCGGGGTTCCCGGCCGGGGGGCGGCCCGGCCTCGCCCGAGCTGCCCGGCACGGGACGCCCTGCACCGCGCTCGTGCCCGACGTCACGGTGGACAACGGCACGGGAGGGACGCCCTGCGTCTGGATCGAGCCGTGGGTCACCGGCTACCGGCTGCCGCCCGGGAAGCGGTTCACCGTCGTCGCAGCGGCCGGGCCGGACGCGTCCTCCGGGGAAGAGCCCTTCGAGGTCTCCGCCGACGCCGGTCGGATCACCGTCCGGGACACCGGAACCTGCCTCGGCGAGCCCGTCCTCCGCGACCGGGGAGCCTGGCGGGCGGTGGCGCCGGGGCAGGTGGCGGTGGCGTCCCCGGGGCCGGGGCGTGTGGCGGGGGCGAAGGGGACTACGACCGGTCGATGAAGACGCTCGTGGACTTCACGCGGGCCGTGGCCCGCGCGCCGACCTCCAGCCCGAGCTCCTCCACCGCCTCCCGGGTCAGCAGCGACACGACCCGGTGCGGTCCCGCCTGGATCTCGACCTGTGCGTCGACCGTCCCGAGCTTCACCCCGGTGACGATCCCCGGGAAGGCGTTGCGCGCCGAGGTGTAGGGGGCTTCGTCTGCGCCGTCGGCGCCCTCCTGCGCGACCTCCACGCAGAACGCCGCCAGGTCCGGCCCCTCCACCATCCTGCGGGTCCCCTCACGGCGGGTCGGGAACCGTTCCGCGTCCGCCCAGCGCCGCGCCGTGTCGACGCTCACACCGAGCAGCCGCGCCGCCTGACCGATCGTGTAGGACTCCATGGCCCGCAGCTTAGGTCTTGTCAGGCGAGGGCCCCCGCAGCGCCTCGGCCGCCGCTTGCGCGATCACTTCGGCCACCATCGACAGCACCGGCGAGTCGAGTTTCCACTGCTGCCAGTACAGCGGCACGTCCATCGGCCGGCCCGGCGCCAGCAGCACCAGCTGCCCCGTCCGTACCAGCGGCCGCGCCTGTGTCTCCGGAACCACCCCCCACCCGAGCCCGGCGACGACGGCGTCGCGGAACCCCTCCGACGTCGGCATGTAGTGCCGTACGTGACCCGCTCCGGCCGCCGCGTCCCCGGTGAGCGACCGTACGAACGCGTCCTGGAGGTCGTCCTTCCGGTCGAAGACGATCGTCGGTGCCTCCCGCAGGTCCCGGCCGAGCGCCCCCGTCAGGTACCGGGCCGCGAACCCCGGGCCCGCCACCGGGAGGTACCTCGCCTGACCCAGCCGCCGCACGGTGCATCCCGCCACCGGGTCCGGCGAAGAGGTCACCGCCGCCATCACCTGCCCCTCCCGCAACAGGGCCGTCGTGTGCGACTCGTCCTCGCGGTGCAGCTCGAAGCAGACCGGCGGGTCCTGCGGGACCCGGGCGAGGGCGGGCAGGAACCAGGTGGAGAGGGAGTCCGCGTTCACCGCGATCGGCAGCCGGACCGGGCCCGTCCCGTCGGGCATGCCCAGCTCGGCCCGCGCGTCCCGCTCCAGCCGGGACAGCTGCCGCGCGAAGCGGACGACCACCTCCCCGGACTCCGTCGCCCGCACCGGCTTCGTCCGCATCAGCAGCACGCGCCCCGTCCGCTGCTCCAGCGCCTTGACCCGCTGGCTCACTGCCGAAGGCGTCACGTGCAGGGCGGCCGCCGCCGCGTCGAAGGTGCCCTCGTCCACGACGGCGAGCAGCGTCCGGACCTGGTCCAGGGGTAGTTCTTCCATCACGAACGCTAAGGGTACGTAAAAATCTTTAGCTGTACTGAAATGGAACCGCTGCCTACGGTCGGTGTCATGACATACGGCATCACCACGGCGGTCCTCGCCGGCTTCGGCACCGGACTCTCCCTCATCGTGGCCATCGGCGCCCAGAACGCGTTCGTCCTCCGCCAGGGGGCCCGCCGCCACGCGGTGCTCGCGGTGGTCGCCATCTGCGCGGTCTCCGACGCCCTGCTGATCACCCTCGGCGTCGCCGGCGTCGGTGCCTTCGTGGCCGCCTGGCCCGCCGCGCTGACCGTCGTGGGCCTGGCCGGCGGAACGTTCCTCGTCGGGTACGGGGTCCTCGCCGCCCGCCGCGTCGTGCGGCCCGTCCCGGGCGCCGCCCTGACCGCCGACGGGGCCGCCCCCGCTCCCGGCTCCGTGCGCCGCGCCGTGCTGACCTGCCTGGCCATGACCTGGCTCAACCCGCACGTGTACCTGGACACCGTGCTGCTCGTGGGCTCCCTCGCGGCCGACCGGGGTGACCTGCGCTGGGCGTTCGGCGTCGGGGCCGTCGTGGCCAGCCTGGCCTGGTTCGCCGCCCTGGGGTACGGGGCCCGGCTCCTCAGCGGGCTGCTGTCCCGCCCCGCGGCCTGGCGGGTGCTGGACGGCCTCGTCGCGGCGATGATGGTCACCATGGGCGGACTCCTCCTGGCCCGCGCCTGAGCGGCGCGCGGGGCGTGTCAGCGCCGGTGGGCGGGCCGCGTGCGGGGCATAGTGCTGGCCTGCCCACCCCCATAGGAGCCCCGTGACCACCACGCCCGACCGCCCGTCCAGTCCCTCCGGCCCCTCCGGCCCCTCCGGCCCCTTCCTCCCCTCCCCCGACGCGGTGCGCGCGGACCACGGCGCCCGGCCGGCGCCGCTCGTGACCGCGGCCGCCGTCGTGCTGGACGCGCGCGGGCGGGTCCTCGTACCGTCCGCCGCGGACCCGTCGGAAGGGGGCCCGGTGCTGCCGGGCGGACCGGTCGGCGAGCGCGAGACGCCCGAGGAGGGGCTGGCCCGGCACCTGGCGCGGGAGCTGGGCCTGCGCGCGCCGGTCGGCCGGCTGCTGGCCGTCGACTCCCGGCCCGGCGGCCCGGACGCCTGCTCCCTCGTCGTCCACGTCCACCTCGTCGGCCCGCTCGGCGCCGAGGAGGCGGCGGCGCTCCCGGTCGCGGCCGGAGGGCCCGTCCGGGCCCGGTGGCTGGCGCCGGACGAGGCGTACGGGGTGCTCCCCACCCGGAGCACGTCCCGGCTGCGCGCCGGGCTGGCCGCCCTGTACACCGGGTCCTTCGCACACCTCGCCGACGGCGTTGCCCAGCCCGGCTCCCCGGCCGGCCTGGACCCGGACCGGCGCGCGGCCCTGGAACACTCCGGCTCGCTCGACTCCGCCAGCCACCGGGCCAACCGCCCGAAGGCCCTCACCGCGGCGAGCGTCCTGTTCACCGGCCCGGACGGCGGGGTGCTGCTCGTACGGCCCGCGTACGGCAGGCCCGGCCGGCACCAGCTGCCGGGCGGCGGGGTCGACAGCGACCTCGGCGAGACCCCGCGCGCCGCGGCCCGGCGGGAGGTCCTGGAGGAACTCGGCCTGGACCTCGCCCCCGGCCGCCTCCTAGCCGTCAACTGGTCGCACAAGGCGGGCCGTCCGGCCCGCATCCGGTTCCTGTACGACGGCGGCGTCCTCAGCGCTCCCGTCCTCGACCGCATCCGGCTGCCCCCCGCCGAACTCCTCGACTGGCGCACGGCCGCCCCGGCGGAGCTGCGCGACCTGGTAGCCCCCTCGCTGCGCCGCCAGATCAAGGCCTGCCTCGCCGCGCGCAAGGCGGGCTCGGGGCCCCTCGAACTGCACGCGGGACGCCCGGCCCGGAACGAGGAGGAGGAGTCCGCACCCTCCGCGCCCCCGGGAGCCCCACCGCATGACCTGGCCTAAGCCGGGCCTAAGCCCCGGGGCGACGTGCGCGCCCCGTACGGACGTGTCACGCTGGTCCGAACGCGTGACACGCGAAGGCGTGGAGGCGTGGGCGCGTGGACGCGACTGGAACCGGCCCGGATACGGCGACCGCCGAGCGGCGCGCCCCGACCGGGCGGCACACAGGGGATCGCCGGGAGAACGGGGCGTGCCGTGGTGCGAGATGAGCGTTCGGCCCCGGATTCCCCGGATTCCGATTCCGGGTCCCTCCGGCTCCGCCTGGCCGGAGCCCTCTGCGCCCTGCTGCTCGTGACCCTGGCGCTAACGCCGGGTACGGCCGTCGGCGCTACGCCGTCACCCGCCGACGAAGCCGGATCCGGCGGGCTCGACCCGCGGATCACGGAGATCATGCGGAAGCCGGAGTACCGCAATGCCCAGTGGGGCCTGCTCCAGAGCGACCCGGCGAACGGGCGGGTGACCCACAGCCGCTTCCCGGAGCAGTTCTTCATCCCCGGCTCGACGGCCAAGCTGTTCAGCGTGTCCGGGACGTGGAAGACCCTCGGCGGCGGCCACCGCTTCGAAACGCCGGTCTTCGCGGTGGGAGAGCGCAGCGGGAGCACCCTGGACGGCGACCTCGCCCTGGTCGCGCAGGGCGACCTCACCCTGGGCGGCCGCACCCGCCCCGACGGCACGGTCGCCTTCACCGACCTCGACCACACCTACGCCAACGACTTCCCGGGCGCCACGCTGACCCCGGAGAACCCGCTGGCCGGGATCGATCTGATCGCCCAACAGGTGAGGCGATCCGGCATCACCCGCGTCGACGGCGACGTGATCGTGGACGACCGGCTCTTCCAGCCCGAGCCGGTCCTCGACCCCACCCCGACCCCGCTGATCATCAACGACAACCTCATCGACCTGATGACGACGCCGGGCGACCGCGCCGGAGCGCCCGTGCGGCTGGACTGGCGGCCGAAGGTCGCCCCGTACCAGGTCACTTCCAGCGTCAAGACCGTGGCGGCGGGGAAGCCGACCGCCATCGAGGTGGCGGCGTCGGCCGACGGCACCCGGATCAGCCTGACCGGCACGATCGCGGCGGACTCCGCCCCCCTGCTGCGCGTGTCCCCGATCGCCGACCCGGCGGCCTTCGGGCGCACCGCCCTGATCGAGGCGCTCGAACGGGCCGGGGTCGAGGTCACCGCGGAGCCGGCGGGCCCCAACCCGGTCGCGGGGCTGCCCCGTTCGTACGGGGACGACGACCGCGTGGCCGTGTACACCTCCCCGCCGTACGCCGAGTACGCCGAGCTCATCTTCAAGGTCAGCCACAACCTGGGGGCCAACCTCGGCATCTGCCTGATGGCGGTCGAGGCGGGCGGCAAGCAGTGCATGGACGGCTTCCCGGTACTGGCCGGCTTCCTGGACGGCGCGGGCGTCGACCGCAAGCAGGTGGAGCTCCTGGACGGCCGGGGCGGCAACCCCGTCGACCGGGCCACGCCGCAGGCCGAGGTGCAGTTGCTGACGTACTGGACGCGCACGTCCGAGGCGGAGCGCTTCCGCGAGGCACTGCCGATCCTCGGCGTCGACGGCCTGCTGGCCGACAACTGCCGCGACTGCCCGGCCCGCGGCAAGGTGTTCGCCAAGACCGGCGCCGCCGTCGGACTGGACGCCCTCAACGACCGCCTGGGCGCGGGCGCCATGACCCTCGCCGGCTACCTGGACCGGGGCGATGGCCGCCACGACGCGTTCTACATCGGCGTCAACGGCGCCTCCACCCCGACGGCCGACACGGCCGGCGTCCTGGCCATCGCCAACGACCTGGCCCTGATCGCCGCCCACCTCCAGGAGTCGACCGCCCGGCAAACGGCCGGCGAGGAGTAGGACCCCGGCGACGGACGGCCGCACGGACGGCCCCCCGTGGGGGGAGCCGTCCTAGTGCGTGGGGGTGACGGGGCTTTCGGGGTCAGGGAGCCATCTCGTACGTGCCGGCCAGGGCCTGTACGCGGTCCCAGACGCGGGCCGAGCGGTCGGCGTCGACGACCGGGCGCCGGACCGCGCCGAGCGCCCACGTCTGCTGGTCCGCGGTGGCGGAGTCCTTGCCGTGGAGCTCGACCGCGTGCGCCGAGAAGTCGCGTACGAGGACGGCGAACAGCTCGTCGAGCACGTCCTCGTCCAGGCCCGTCAGGCGGGCCTGCTCCAGGATCAGCTGGCCGTGGACGACGAGTGCGAAGAGCTGGCCCACGGCGAGGAGCAGGTCGAGGTCGCGGCTCTGCTCCTCGTCGGGGGCGGCGGTGGTGACGAACGCGCACAGGGCGTCGGCCTGCTCGCGGAAGCGGCCGACGTTGGGGAGGGAGGCGTACGCGTCAAAGGCGGGGCGCCAGTCGTGGAAGCGTACGGAGCCGAGACCCCGGGCCGGGCCCTGGCGGAAGAGGAAGGCGTCGTCGGCCGCGTCGAGGCGGGTCGGCACGGGGGCGTAGTCCGCCGGGTCCAGGAGGTGGTTGCGCATGAACTTGAGGATCAGCGCGAGGTTGACGTGGACCGTGCCCTCCAGCTTCGGCAGTCCGCGGATCTCTACGGCCGCCTGCGCGAAGTAGGTGTCCTTCTCGAAGCCCTTGGCCGCGATGACGTCCCACAGGAGGTCGATGACCTTCTCGCCCTCCGTGGTCACCTTCATCTTCGTCATCGGGTTGAACAGCAGGTAGCGGCGGTCGTCGGGTCCGGCGGAACGGAAGTAGTCGACGGCGCGGTCGCTGAACAGCTTCATCCCGACGAGGCGGACGTACGCGTCGGCCAGCTCGCGGCGCACGTGCGGGAAGGCGGTCACGGGGCGGCCGTAGAGGATGCGGCCGTGGGCGTGGGTGACGGCCTCGTACATCGCGTGCTCGCAGATGCCGATCGAGGCGGTGCAGAGGTTGAACTTGCCGACGTTGACGGTGTTGAGGGCGGCGTCGAAGGCGGCGCGGCCGGTGTGCAGGACGTCGTCGGGACCGACCGGGTAGTCGTCGAGGCGGAACTCGCTGACGTACTTGGAGGAGTCGACGACGTTCTGCACGAGCCGGTACGCCGGGTGGCGGCTGTCGGCGGCGAAGAAGACGTAGCCGTCGGGGCCCTCGACGTCGGTGCGGCGGCCGAAGACGGAGACCAGGCCGGCGGCGTTGCCGTTGCCGATGTAGTACTTGGAGCCGCTGGCGCGGAAGCCGCCGGCGGCGTCGGGCTCCAGCAGCATGTCGGTGGAGTAGATGTCGGCGCCGTGGGTCTTCTCGGACAGGCCGAAGGCGAACACCCCTCCCTGGGACAGGAGTTCGGCGGCGCGGTCGCGGGCGGCGGCGTTGTCGCTCTGCCAGACCGGGCCGAGGCCGAGGATGGTGACCTGCCAGGCGTACCAGTAGTCGAGGCCGTAGAAGCCGAAGATCTCGTTCAGGGCGGCGATCCGCGCGGTGTCCCAGCGCTTGTCCGGCTCGTCCTCGCCTGCGGCGGCCGCCGGGGTCAGGAACGTGGCGAAGAGGCCCTCCTTCGCCGAGAACGCGAGGAAGTCGGCCAGCCAGGCGCGGGAGCGGTAGTCCTCGATCAGCCTGCGCTTGCCGCGGCCCTCGAACCAGTCGACGGTGGCGCGCAGCAGCCTGCGGGTCTCGGGGTCGAAGTGGGCGGGGTCGTAGGTGCGCGGGTTGAACAGCAGGGCGTCGGTCATGGGCGTTCGCCTTTCGGGTCGGGGCCGGGAGGGTGCCGAGTGGCGCCGGAGGGCGGGCGGGGGTGCGAAGGGTGGTGCGGGTGCGCATGGTGGTGCGGATAGCGCGGGTGGTTCGGGTGGCGCGGGTGGCCGTGGGGTTGCCGTGCGGGTGGTGGGCCCGGGCCGGGTGCGGGTGCCCGGGTCGGGCCCCGGGCCCGGGCCGGCTGCCGTCTCCGGCTGCCGGCGGCGGTTCAGCGCCCGGCGAGGCGGTGGAGCGTGTCGAGTACGTCCTGGAGCCAGGCCAGCGTCATCCGCTCGTAGGCGATGCCGCCGCGGAGCACCACGTGCTGGAGCTCCTGCCCGGCGTCGGGTGCCGCGGGCGCGTCCGGGCCGGTGAAGTCGCGCAGCTCCCCCGCGAGGTAGTGCGTGAGCCGGTCGGCGTGGGCCCGGTGGTGCCGTTCGACCTCGCGGATCAGCGCCGCCGGATCGTCGAAGGCGGCGCCGCGGATCTTCACGGCGAGCTCGTGCCGAACGCTGTCGGGCTGGATCGGCTCGTGGAGCCAGGCGGAGAGGGCGGCCCGGCCGGCCTCGGTGACGGAGTGCTCCCGCTTGTCCGGCCGCGCCTGCTGCGCCACCTCGCGGACCTCGACCCAGCCGTCGGCCTCCATGCGCTTGAGCACGCGGTAGATCTGCTGGTGGGTGGCGGTCCAGAAGTAGCCGATGGACCGGTCGAACCGGCGGGCCAGCTCGTAGCCGGAGCCCGGCTTCTCCAGCAGGGAGACGAGGATCGCGTGCTCAATCGCCATGCCCCGATCCTTCTATGCAACTCGGTGCATAAACAAGTGCGGCCGCCCCGGTGAGACGCGGCTCACCTGGGACGGGTGGCGTCTCGGGAGGGGCAGACGCGAGCGAAACAGGAAGAGGGAAGGGGGAACCGACGTGAACAGGTTCTCAAAATGTGCCGCGGGCGGGGCCCGTCACACAGGGCGATGCCCGCCCGGTTTGACGGGGGATGCAAACCGGGCGGGAGCTCTCAACTCGCGCTGTGGAGCTTACTGTAGGCGGTCGCCACTTGGGTGAGCCAGGCGACTTCCGCGGTGAAATTGTCCGTATCTCGGTCGCTGAAGTCACCGGCGTCCTTGCTGTCGTTCGCGACCCGGCCGGTCCGTTTGGCGACCAGGGCCCGTTTGATCTGGGCCGCTTCCGTGAACGCCTGCCGCGACTCCCCGCTCGGCTCCCGGCCGGGCGCGCCGCCGGTTCCGCCGCCCGCGCCGACGCCCTCGGCCGTGCGGTCGATGTACGGGCGCAGGTCCCGCCAGCCGTCCCGTATCTCGACGATCCGCCGGTGGAGCCGGTAGTCGAGGTCGGAGAACGAGGCGCCCGGCGGCTCCAGGGCGATGTCCGGGCAGGACTCGTACAGATCCCGCCACAGCGGATAGAGCGCCCGGTAGGACCGGTACGTGCGGAACCACCCCAGGAGCCGGGCGGCCGACGGGGCCCAGGACGGCATGGCCAGGCTCAGCGAGAGGGTGACGATGCCCAGCGCGTTGAGGACCGAGGCGACGGTCTCCTTGCTCGCCCCGATCTCGACCCCGGCGGCGATGGTGAGCACGTTGACCGTCCTGACCACGCCGTACAGGAGCAGGATCGCCGCCGCGAGGGACAGCACGCGCAGGGCCCGCCGCAGCGAGGCGTTGGCGGTCATCGGGATGTAGGGGCCGCACTGGCGGAACATCGTGACGCACGGGATGGCCTGGGAGGCGATGAAGGCCAGGAGGTACGCGAGGAGCAGCGGATCGCCGCTGCCGTCGAAGTCCAGCGGGGCCCGGCGGGGACCGTCGGCCAGGAAGAACAGGGTCGTCAGGAGCACGTCGAGGGCGATGCCCGTGACCACCCAGAACCGCGTCTTGCGCACCGCCTCCTCACCGACCGCCGCCCACCTCAGCAGGATGATCTGCGCACTGACGCAGAAGGCGACCGCCGAGAGGTGCATGAGGAGGATGGCGAGGTTCCCGACGCCGAAGAAGCCCGCGTGCTCCATCGCGACGGCGCCCATCGTGAAGGTGAGGCACTGGAACAGCAGGGTCGTCATCAGGGTGCGGTAGCCGATCTCCCGCCAGCTGCGCCGTCCCTGGCACAGCCGGTAGGCGAGTGCGGCGTACGACGAGAGTGCCGCGATGACGAAGCAGAGGGTTCTGGTGGTGTTCAACGTCCTGATTTCCTACGGGTACAGCACAAGCGGGTGAAGCAAGCGGTGAACGGTCCGGCGGGCCGGGCGGGGCGGGCCGGGCGGGGCGGCCGTGACAGAAATGGGCAAGAGATCGAAGGCGGAAACGGGGACGACACAATCATGGAAGCATGACTGATGCCGTTTCCCGACCCTCCGGAATCGACGCGCTGACCGATGTCTTCGACGCCGTGTACCGCGGCGAGAGCCCCTTCGGCACCCGTCCGCCCTGGGACATCGGCGCCCCGCAGCCCGCGCACGTCGCGGTCGAGGCGGCGGGGCTCGTCAGCGGGGCGGTGCTCGACCCGGGCTGCGGCACCGGCGAGGACGCGCTCTACCTGGCGGGCAGGGGCTACGCGGTGACCGGACTCGACCTGTCCCCGACGGCGATCTCCCTGGCCCGGCAGAAGGCGGCGGAGCGCGGGCTCGACGCCACCTTCGAGGTCGCCAACGCCCTGGAGCTCCCGGGCTACGAGGGCCGCTTCGACACGGTGATCGACTCCGGCCTGGCCCACACGTTCGACGCCGACGGCCTGCGGGCGTACGCGGCGGCGCTGCACCGCGCCTGCCGCCCGGGGGCGCTCGTGCACGTACTCGCGATCAGCGATCGCGGGGCCGAGGAGACGCAGGCGCTGCTCTCCGCGGCGATCGAGGGCATCCCGGCGCACCGGCCCGACGGGGACTCCGGGCCGCGCGGCGCCCAGCGGTCAGCCGACCACCTGCGCGACGGCTTCGCCGACGGCTGGGCCGTCGAGGCCGTCACCGACTCCCGGATCGGCGGGGTGCTGCCGACGACGGCGGAACCCCATGAGGCGCACGCCTGGCTCGGCCGGTTCCGCCGCATCTGACCGGGGTCCCACGCAGGTCCGAAGCGCGCATCCGGCGCGCGTGAAGGTGAGGGAACGTGAGAGTACGAGCGGGCGCCTGGCTGCGGGCAGCGGCGCCCTCCCTGCGGAGCCGCGCCGTCAGGCGGATCAGCCTCCTGGCGGGCGGCGCGCCGGCCTCGCCGGCCGGAAGGGCGGCCGTCCGGGTCGCCTGCCGGTTCGGCGCGGCCTACTCGGGGATCTACTGCCTGACGACGCCCCAGATCTACCTGGCCCTGCGGGGCGGCGGGCTCGGCCACCTCCAGGCGGCGGCCGACTCCTGGGCGAAGCGCTGGGAGATCCGGCCGGTACGGAACTGGGTGGCCTCGCACGTGTTCGGCACCGAGCTGGGCGAGCGCTTCGACGGCGGCGACGACCGGCACGCCTGGGTCGGACAGTTCTGCTGGCTGGCGGCGGCCGCCGCCGTGACCCCCGTCTGGTCGGCGCTGGACCGGCGTCCGACACGGTACGCGACGTCGAACCCGTGGTTCCGGATGGCGGTGCGGCTCTGCCTCGCGGGGCAGATGTTCCACTACGGCGCGGCCAAGGCCGTCCCGCTGCAGTTCCAGCTGCCGCTGTCCAAGCTCGTCGAGCCGTTCGGCCACTTCAGCCCGATGAGCGCGCTGTGGGCGCAGTCGGCCTCCTCGGAGGCGTACCAGATCCTGCTCGGCTGCGCGGAGATCGCCGGCGGACTGCTGCTGATCCATCCCGGGACGACCACGGCGGGCGCGCTGCTGTGCGCGGTGGAACTGGCCCAGGTGTTCCTGCTGAACATGACGTTCGACGTGCCCGTGAAGATCCACTCGTTCCACCTGCTCCTGCTGAGCCTCGTCCTGCTGGCGCCGGAGTCGGGGCGCCTGGCCTCGGTCCTCCTCTCGGACACGGCGGTCCGCCCGTCGACGCTGCCGGAGCTGTTCCGCTCGCGCGGTGCGAACCGTGCCGCCGCGGCCGTTCAGGTCGCCGCCGGGCTGTGGATGCTGCGCGCGCAGCTGCGCAACGACTGGACGTTCTGGAAGACGTACGGCGGCGGGCGGGAGAAGCCCGAGCTGTACGGCATCTGGGACGTGGACGAGTTCTCGGCCGACGGCCGGCAGCACCCGCCGCTGGTGACCGACACCGAGCGGTGGCGGCGCGTCGTGTTCGAGTCCGCCGATGCCGTGACCGTCCAGCGCATGGACGACTCGCTCGACGGCTACCTCGCGGCGGTCGACCCGTCCGCCGGTTCGGTGACCCTGCTCAAGACGACCGATCCCGGGTGGAACGCGGTCCTGAAGGTGGAGCGGCCCGCGGACGGCTCGCTGGTCCTGGAGGGCGACGTGGACGACAGGCACCTGCGCCTGCGCCTGCACCGGGTGGATCCCGGCTCGTTCCCCCTCGTCGGCCGCGGCTTCCACTGGGTGCAGGAGAGCTCCTCCCTGCGGTAGCCGGCGGCCGGACCCGTTCCCGCGGGGATCGCGCCGACACCGCCCGACGGAAGGTACCGAAGCATGTCCTCGCACACCGAGACCGAGACCGTCATCGTGGGGGCCGGCCCCGCCGGGCTCACGGCGGCGCTCGCCCTGGCCCGGTACCGCCACCGGGTGATCGTCGTGGACAGTCACCACGCGCCGCGCAACAGCGCGTCGCAGGGCGCCCACGGACACATCGGGATGGACGCCGCCACTCCCGCCGACATGCGGGCGCTCGCCGGGAAGGAACTGTCCCGGTACGCGACCGTGGAGCTCCGGGAGGCGCACGCCGACAGCGTCCGCGCCGCGGACGGCGGCCGGTTCCGGGTCGTCCTCGACGGCGGAGACACCGTCGACGCGTCGGCCGTCGTGCTCGCCACCGGTGTCATCGACGTCCATCCGGCGCACGTGGAGGGGTTCTCGGCCTGCTGGGGCCGCTCCGTGATCCACTGCCCGTTCTGCCTCGGCGAGGAGAACGCCGACCGGCGCTGGGGCATCGTCGTCGACAACGCCGACCTCGCCGCGCTCTCGCCGGTGGCGTTCCGGGCGTGGACCGGCGACACCGTCGCCGTCTGCCCCGCGTCGATGCCCGGCGTCGACGGCGCCCGTACGGCGGCCCGGGCCAGGGGCGGCGACCTCGTCACGGGCACGATCAGCCGCCTGCACCACCGGCGGGGATCGCTGTACGCGGTCGAGTTCGACGACGGCCGCGTCCTGGAGCGGGACACGCTGGTGTGGACGCCCCGGCAGCGGCAGCAACCCGTCGTCGCGCGCGCGATCGAGGAGCTGGGGGTGGCGGTCGACGCCGACGGCTTCGTCGGCGTCGACGCCGACCGGTGCACGAGCGTCCCGGGCCTGTACGCGGCCGGGGACCTGACCAGCCGGTGGAAGCAGTCGGTCACCGCTTCGGTCGCCGCGGGCGCGGCGGTCGCCGACGCCATCCACGTGGCGGAGGTCCAGCGCGCCGCCCTGAGCTGAACCGGGCCGGGCGCGCGGCGTGCCCGGGGTCTTGCCGATATCTGTCGCGATCTTCCCGGGACCCGGCGCGGCGCGGAAACCATGGGCCGGACGGGCCTGCGAGAGCCTACGAGAAGGGCGGAGTATGAAGCGGATACGGGAACGGGGTTGGGTGCGGTCGCTGGCGGCCGTCGAAGGTCCCGACGTTCGTGTGGTGTGCTTCCCGCACTCCGGGGGGTCTGCGGCGTCCTTCGGCCCGTGGGCGGACGCGATGCCGCCCGGCGCGGAGCTCCTGGCAGTCCAGTACCCGGGCCGCGGTGACCGGTTCGGGGAACCGTGCATGGACGACCTGCCCGCGATGGCTGAGCGGGCCGCGGCGGAACTGCTGCGGCTCCCCCCGGCCGACGTCGTGCTGTTCGGGCACAGCCTGGGGGCGCTGGTGGCGTACGAGACCGCTCTGGTGCTGCGGGACGCGGGCAGGGAGCCGCGCCGGCTCTGCGCGTCCGCCACGGCGGCGCCCGCGCTGTCGGGCGGCGGAACCCTGCACCTGGTGCCCGACGACGAGTTCTGGGCGACGCTGTGCGAGCTGGGCGGCATCGAGCCCGGGATCGCCGAGCACGCCGAACTGCGCGAGCTCCTCCTGCCGACGCTCCGCTCGGACCTGCGGACCCACGCGGCCTACCGGCCCCGCCCCGGGGTCCGGCCGCTGTCCTGCCCGGTCAGCTGCTACCACGGCGAGGGCGACCCGCTGGTGGACGAGCCGGGGCTGAAGGCGTGGGCGGAGGTCACCACCGGCGAGTTCACCCTGCGCGTGCGGCCCGGCGGGCACTTCCACGTGACGACCGACGTCGCGGAACTCGTCGCGGACGCCGTGCGCCGGTGAAGGGGCTGCCGCTGTGAACACGATCACCGTGATACCCGGTGACGGCATCGGACCGGAGGTCACCGGGCCGGCGCTGGAGGTCGTCGAGGCCCTCGCGCTGGGCCTGCGGGTGGACGTCCTCGACCACGTGAACGCGGAGACGTACCTGCGGACGGGTACCGCGCTGACCGGGGCCGACCTCGACCGGATCCGGACCGGCCGGGCGACCCTGCTCGGCGCGGTCGGGGACCCCCGGCTCGGCGCCACCGACTACGTACGGAGCGTGCTGTCCACGCTCCGCACCGAGCTCGACCTCTACGCCAACTACCGCCCCGCGCGGCTGTGGCACGACCGGCTGAGTCCGCTGCGCGACGAGACCCGGCGCGCGATCGACTGCGTGATCGTCCGGGAGAACACCGAGGGGCTGTACAGCGGCGTGGGCGGCGGCGTCCGCACGGGGTCGCCGCAGGAGATCGCCGTCGACGTGGACCTCAGCACCCACCACGGGGTGTCGCGGATCATGGACTTCGCGTTCTCCGCGGCCCGGCGCTCGGTCTGCCTGGTGGACAAGGCCAACGCCGTGCGCAACGGCGGCCGGTTGTGGCAGCGCTGCTGGCAGGAGGCGCGGGAGCGGCACCCCGGGGTCGCCACCTCCCACCTGTATGTCGACACCGCGGCGATGAACCTGGCGACCGACCCGACCGTCTTCGACGTCATCGTCACGAACAACTCCTACGGCGACATCCTGAGCGATCTGACCGCCGCCCTCGCGGGCGGGATCGGCGTGGCCGCGTCGGCCAACGTCAACGCGGTCACCGGGCAGGGTCTCTTCGAGCCGGTGCACGGCAGCGCGCCCGACATCGCGGGGACCGGGGTCGCCAACCCCCTCGGCGCGATCCTGTCCGCTGCGCTGCTGGTCGAGCACCTGGGCCACGCCCGCGAGGCCGAGGCCGTCCGCCGCGCGGTCGGGGCCGCCGTCGACGCCGGGCGGGTCACCCGCGACCTCGGCGGTTCCCTGAGTACGAAGGAGGCGGGCGCCGCGGTTCTGGCCGAACTGCGGCAGCCCGGCGGACCGACTGCCGGACGGGAGAACGGCCATGCGCACGCGGGGACATGACGGAGGTCGCTCCGACGGGGACCCGGAGGTGGTCATCGTCGGAGCCGGCCTGGTGGGCACGGTCGCGGCCATGTACCTGGCCCCCCGGTCGGGGCCGGTCACGATGCTGGAGAAGCGGGCCGACCCGCGGCGCGGCCCGGGCCGCAACGGACGCTCCATCACCGTCATGCTGTCCGCGCGCGGTTGGCGCGTCCTGGCGGACCTCGGTCTGGAGGAGGCGGTGCGCGCGATCAGCGTTCCGCTGCACGGACGCTGCGCGCACCTGGCCGACGGCAGTTCCCACGTGACCCCGTACAGCCGGGACCGGCGGCCGATCTGGTCGGTGGAGCGCGAACGGCTGCACCGTCTCCTGCTGGACGCCGCGGAGGCCACTCCCGGCGTACGGATCCGCTTCGGGCAGCGGGTGCACGCCGTGGACCTGGAGGAACCGGCGGTGCTCGTGGAGGACGGGGCGGGCCGGCGCCGTGTGTCGTGCCGCCGCGTGCTGGGCTGCGACGGCGCCCATTCCACGGCCCGGGGCGCCCTGGCCGCCCGCGACGTTCGCTCCGAGGTGCGGAACCTGGAACTGGCCTACCAGGAGATCCAGGTGCCGGGGGGCTGGCTCGACCGCTCCACCATGCACTACTGGCCCACCGGCGACGCCATGTTCGCCGCGTTCCCGATGCCGTCGGGGGAGTTCGCCGGCTCCCTGTTCATGCGCCTCGACGGGCCGGCGCCCTCGTACGCCTCGGTGGCGAACGGGGCCGAACTGGCAGAGGTGTTCGCCGACCGCTTCCCCGAGCCGACCGCCAACATCCCGGACCTGGCCGGGCAGCTCGCCGCCAAGTCCGTCTCCACCATCTCGCTCGTCACCTGCGACCGGTGGGTCTGGCGGGACACGTTCGCGCTGCTCGGGGACGCGTGCCACGCGATGGCCCCGTTCATGGGGCACGGGATGAACTGCGGCTTCGAGGACGCCCGTACGCTCGTCGACTGCCTGGAGCGGGCCGGCGACTGGACGGCGGCGCTCGCCGCCTACGAGAAGGCCCGGACCGAGGACGCGGACGCGATCGCGCACCTCTCCTACCAGCACTACTACACCATGGCCAACCCGCCGCAGGACGAGACCTCCCACGCCGGGGGGATCCTGCGCAAGCGGCTCGGCGACCTCTTCCCCGACCGGTTCGTGCCCCTCTACGAGCAGTGCGCCTTCACCGAGGAGGGCTACGCCTCGATCCTGAGGAGCGATCGGCGCCTCGACCGGCTCGTGGAGGACCTGCTCCGCCGGTACGGGACGGATCTCGTCACGGCGCCCGACAGCCGGCTGCGCGCCTGCGTGCCCGTCGACACCGACACAGTCACCCTGGAGGACTCCGGATGTTCGTGATCCTGTTCAAGTCACGCCTCTCCGAGCAGGCGGGCGAGGACTACTACGCCATGGAGGACGTGATGCGGGAGCGGGTCCGCGCCATCGCCGGCGACGACCTCGTGGACGTCAAGCAGTACACGGGCGAGGACGGCGAGCGCCTCGCCGTGGTCATGTGGCGCAACGCCGAGACCCTCGACAAGTGGCGCCACGACCCCGAGCACCTGGTGGCGCAGGCGCTGGGCCGCGAACAGTGGTACTCCTCGTACGAGTTGCAGGTCGCCGAGGTGATCCGCAGTTCGAGCCACGTCGCCGCCCCGTCGGTGACGCCGTCGGACGCGTCGGCGTAGGGCTTGCCCGCGGGCCGGTCCGCGGACGCGGCGCCCGGGCCTCCTCGCCCGGGCGCCGCGCCGCGTACGGTCCGCGCTTCCTCAGGCGCCGACGTACGCCGCGAGGTGCTGCCCCGTGAGGGTGGAGCGGTCGGCGACGAGGTCGGCGGGGGTGCCCTCGAAGACGATCCGGCCGCCGTCGTGGCCGGCGCCGGGGCCGAGGTCGATGATCCAGTCGGCGTGGGCCATGACGGCCTGGTGGTGTTCGACGACGATGACCGACTTGCCGGAGTCGACGAGCCGGTCGAGCAGGCCGAGGAGCTGCTCGACGTCGGCGAGGTGCAGGCCGCTGGTCGGCTCGTCGAGGATGTAGATGCTCCCCGTTCCGGCCATGTTGGTGGCCAGCTTGAGGCGCTGGCGCTCGCCGCCGGACAGGGTGGTGAGCGGCTGGCCGAGGCTGAGGTAGCCCAGCCCGACGTCGGCGAGCCGGCGAAGGATGGTGTGCGCGGCCGGGGTGCGCGCCTCGCCGGACGCGAAGAACTCGACGGCGTCGGTCACCGACATCGCGAACACCTCGCTGATGTCGCGGCCGCCGAGCCGGTACTCCAGTACCGAGGCCTGGAACCTCCTGCCCTCGCAGTCCTCGCAGGTGGTGGCGACGCCGGCCATGATCGCGAGGTCGGTGTAGATGACGCCGGCGCCGTTGCAACCGGGGCAGGCACCTTCGGAGTTGGCGCTGAAGAGTGCCGGCTTCACCCCGTTGACCTTGGCGAACGTCTTGCGGATCGGCTCCAGCAGTCCGGTGTACGTCGCGGGGTTGCTGCGCCGGGAGCCCTTGATGACCCCTTGGTCGACCGTGACCACGCCGTCCCGGCCGGCCACCGACCCGTGGATCAGCGAGCTCTTGCCGGAGCCGGCGACCCCGGTGAGCACGGTGAGCACTCCCAGCGGGATGTCGACGTCGACGTCGCGCAGGTTGTGCTCGGTCGCGCCGCGGACCTCCAGCACGCCGGACGGCTTGCGTACCGAGGGCTTCACCGAGGCGCGGTCGTCCAGGTGCCGTCCGGTGACCGTGCCGCTGGCGCGCAGCGCCTCGACGGTGCCCTCGAAGACGACCTCGCCGCCGGCCGTGCCGGCGTGCGGACCGATGTCGACGACGTGGTCGGCGATCGCGATCGTCTCGGGCTTGTGCTCCACGACCAGGACGGTGTTGCCCTTGTCGCGCAGCTGGAGCAGCAGGTCGTTCATCCGCTGGATGTCGTGCGGGTGCAGGCCGACCGTGGGCTCGTCGAAGACGTACGTGACGTCGGTGAGCGCGGAGCCGAGGTGGCGGATCATCTTGGTGCGCTGTGCCTCGCCGCCCGACAGCGTGCTCGACGACCGGTCGAGGGAGAGGTAGCCCAGGCCGATCTCGACGAACGAGTCGAGGCTCTCACCGAGCACGGTCAGCAGCGTGCCGACCGAGGGTTCGTCGAGGGCGTGGACCCAGGCGGCGAGGTCGCTGATCTGCATCGCGCACGCGTCGGCGATGTTGATGCCCTTGATCTTCGCGGAGCGGGCGGTGTCGCTGAGGCGGGTGCCGTGACACGCGGGACAGACGGCGAAGGTCACCGCCCGGTCCACGAAGGCCCGGATGTGGGGTTGCAGCGTCTCCTTGTCCTTGGACAGGAAGGATTTGTGCACCCGGCCGATCAGACCCTCGTAGGTGGTGTTGATCCCCTTCACCTTGACCTTGACGGGATCGCGGTGCAGGAAGTCGTGCAGCTCCTCGGCGGTGTAGTCGCGGACCGGCTTGGCGGGGTCGAGGAAGCCGGACTCGATGAACGACTGCACCACCCAGCCGTCCGGCTTCCAGCCGGGTATCGTGATCGCGCCGTCGGCGAGCGACTTGGAGTCGTCGTAGAGCTCGGCGGGGTCGACGTCGGAGACGCTGCCCATGCCCTCGCAGGGCAGGCACATCCCGCCCACGACGCTGAAGCCCTTCTCGATCTTCTTCCCGCCGACCACCAGCGTTCCCGACGCGTCGGCCGAGGCCACGTTGAAGGCGAACGCCTTCTGCGTGCCGATGTGCGGCGTGGCGAGCCGGCTGAACAGGATGCGCAGCAGCGCGCCCGAGTCGGTGGCGGTGCCGACCGTGGAGCGGGAGTGCGCGCCCATCCGCTGCTGGTCGACGATGATCGCGGTCGTGAGACCGTCGAGTAAGTCCACTTCCGGTCGCGACAGCGTCGGCATGAATCCCTGGATGAAGGCGCTGTAGGTCTCGTTGATCAACCGCTGCGACTCCGCGGCGATCGTGTTGAACACCAGGGAACTCTTGCCCGAGCCGGACACACCGGTGAACACCGTGAGCCGGCGTTTCGGGATTTCGATGCTGACATTCTTGAGATTGTTCTCCCGCGCTCCGTGCACGCGGATCAGACCGTGGCTGTCGGCTGGTTGCAGCGCGGACGGCTGTTCGCCTGTCCCCGTCCCGATGCTCATGTTCTCTCCATCTCCTCGACACGGCACGCCTGTTCATCCGGCCTCTCGGCGTTGCCCCGAACGATCTAACCAGTTGTGAGCCGAACGGCCGGATCTCTTTCGGTATCTTGCCGATTCTCTTTCATCTCTGGCGGACATCTTTCACGCAGGTTGATCGCCTCCTGAGCCGCGACAACGATCGGGCACGACGAGTGGCCGTGATCCGGAACCACGTTGCGGGAGGGAAGTCAGGAATGGCTCACACCGGCGTTACGTCCGCGCAGGAGGCCATGTGGCTCGCGCAGGAGCTCGCCCCTGACATCCCGAACAACGTGGTGACCCTGTGGGAGGTCGACGGCGATCTGGACGTCTCCCTCTTCGGTGCGGCGCTGCGGGCCGCCGCGGCCGAGTCCGGGGCGCTGACCGTGAACTTCCGCCGGGACGGGGACGCGCTGCGACAGGTCTCCCGGAACCCCGGGGGCTGGGAGCCGTTCGCCCTGGACGTGAGCGGCGCGGAGGACCCCGACGACGCGGCCCGCGCCCTGGTGGCCGAGTCCGTACGGCGTCCCTTCGACCTCGCCGGCGACGCGCTGTTCCGGTTCGGCTCGATCCGGCTGGGACCGGCCCGCCACCTCGTGGTGATCGTCTTCCACCACATCCTCACCGACGCGTTCGGCGTCCTCACCGTGCTGTCCCAGCGGATCGCCGAGGTGTACCGGGCGCTGCACGCGGGTTCCGCCGTACCGCCGGCGCCCGCGAGCTCGCCGGCCGACGCGGCGTCGAAGGACGCCGCGTACCGGGCGTCCGGGCGGTTCGCCGACGCCGAACGGTTCTGGCGGGACTACCTGGCGGGCGAGCCGACCCCGGCGCGGCTCCCCGCCGGGGTCCGGCCCGCCGGCAGCCCTGCGGGCGGGTCGGCCGGCGCTCCCGCCGACGCCTCGGCCCCCTCCGCCTCCCCCTCCGCCGGCCCGGGGGCCGCGGCCCGGTACTGGGACGGGCTCACCGAGCCGCTGGGCATGACCACCTTCACCGCCACCGTGCCGGCCGCCGAGCACGCCGCCTGGGCCCGCGCCGCCGAGCCGCTGGGCACGAGCGTCCCGGACCTGCTCGCCGCGGCGGCCACGGCGTTCCTGCACCGGGTGTGCGATCTGCCCAGGCCGCTGCTGACGATCACGGTGAACCACCGCACCGGCGCCACCCGCCGCGCGCTCGGCATGCTCTCGAACCGGCTGCCCCTCCAGGTGGAGGTGGCGCCCGCGGCGGACCTGGCGGAGCTGGCCGACGCGGTCGGCCGGGAACGGCGGCGGGTGCTGCGGCACGCCCGGCACGAACTCGCCCTGATCAAGCGGGCGGCGGGGCACGTGGGCGGGACGCGCGGCCCGTTCGGCGCCATCGTCAACGTGATTCCCTTCGTCGAGACGCTCGACCTCGCGGGCAGCACGGCGCGCTTCGCGGGCGGCACGTTCGGCCTGGTCGACGAGGTCATGGTCTGCGCGTACACCGACGGCCGGGCCGACAGCGACCTGTTCGTCCGCTTCGACGCCCCCCGGTCGCTGTACGACGCCCGGGACGTCGCCGGCCTGGCGTCCAGGTTCACGGCCTTCGTCCGCGCGGCCATGGCCGAACCCGGCACGCCCGTCGCCGCGTTGGGCCTGCTCGGCGCCGGGGAGCGCCGCGCGCTGCTCGCCGGATGCGCCGGCCCCGCGGCCGCCCCGGCGGACACGACCCTGGCGGAGCTGCTGGAACGGCAGGCCGATGCCACCCCCGACGCGATCGCGGTGAGGTACGAGGACACCTCCCTGACGTACCGCGAACTGGCCGAACGGTCCGAGCGCCTGGCCCGCGTCCTGGCCGAGGGCGGCGCCGGGCCCGAGCGGTTCGTCGCGGTCGCGATCCCCCGCTCGCCGGAGCTCGTCGTCGCCCTGGTCGCCGTGCTCAGGGCGGGGGCCGCCTACGTTCCGGTCGACCCCGACTACCCGCGCGACCGCGTGGAGTTCATGCTCTCCGACGCGGCGCCGGCGATGCTCGTGACCGTCAAGGGCACGGCGGACCTGCTGCCCCGGACCGGCATCCCCGTGATCACGGTCGACGAGACCCCGCCCGCCGACGGCCCCGACCCGGTCGTGGCCCGGTCCGTCGGGCACCCGGCGTACATGATCTACACCTCGGGGTCGACCGGCTGGCCCAAGGGCGTCGTCGTCACGCACGGCGCGATCGTCAACCGGCTGCTCTGGATGCAGGACCGCTACCGGCTGGACGCCTCCGACCGGGTGCTCCAGAAGACCTCGGCGTCCTTCGACGTGTCGGTGTGGGAGTTCTTCTGGCCGCTGATCACCGGCGCCACCCTGGTGGTGGCACGGCCGGACGGGCACCGCGATCCCGCCTACCTCGCGGAGCTGGTCCGGCGGTCCGGCGTCACCACCCTCCACTTCGTCCCCTCGATGCTCGCCGAGTTCACGGCGGAGGCGGCCGCGGCCGGCTGTACCGGCCTGCGCCGCGTCATCTGCAGCGGCGAAGCCCTGCCGGCCGAACTCGCGGCGGAGTTCCACCGGGTGGTCGGGGCGCCCCTGCACAACCTGTACGGGCCCACCGAGGCCGCGGTCGACGTCACCGCCTGGCAGTACCGGCCCGGGGCGCCGACCGTCCCGATCGGGACGCCGATCCGCAACACCGCGCTGTACGTGCTCGACAGCCGGCTGCGGTTGGTCCCGCCCGGGGTGCCCGGCGACCTGTACATCGCGGGCGAGGGGCTCGCCCGCGGCTATCACGGCCGCGCGGGCCTGAGCGCGGAGCGTTTCGTCGCCTGCCCGTTCGGCCCGGCCGGCCGACGCATGTACCGTACGGGCGACCTGGCGCGCTGGAACGCCGACGGCGAGCTGGAGTTCACCGGCCGCGCCGACCAGCAGGTGAAGGTGCGAGGCTTCCGCGTCGAGCCCGCCGAGATCGAGGCCGCGCTGGCCGCGCACCCGGGGGTGTCCCGGGCGGCGGTCCTGGCCCGGCCGGGCCGCGGCGCCGACGGTGCCGTCCAGCTCTTCGCGTACGTCGTGCCCACGGCCTGCGCCGGACCCGGCGGGGCCGGCGCGGACTGGGACCTGCACGCCGGGCTGGACGCGGCCGGACTGCGGGGCTTCGTCGCGGCCCGGCTGCCCGCGCACCTGGTGCCCGCCGCGTTCGTCGTACTGGACCGGCTGCCCCTGACCGCGAACGGCAAGCTGGACCGGGCGGCGCTGCCCGAGCCGGAGTACGCCGGCCGGGCCCACCGGCCGGCCCGCACCGCCGAAGAGCGCGTACTGGCGGCCGCGTTCGCCGAGGTGCTCGGGATGGACCGGATCGGGGTGGACGACGACTTCTTCACGCTCGGCGGCGACAGCATCCGGGCCATCCAGGTCGTGGCCCGCGCCCGCGCGGCCGGCCTGGCGTTCAGCCCGCGCACCGTGTTCGAGTGTCGTACCGTCGCCGCGCTGGCCGCGGCCGCCACGCGGGACACCACGCCGCCGCCGCCCGTCGAACCCGAGGGCGGCGGCGTCGGTCTGCTGCCCCTGCCGCCGATGGCACGCATCGTCGCCGAGCACGGCCCCGGGCTGGACCGGCTCGCCCAGTGGCTGGTGCTGGAACTGCCGGACGGCATCGACCTCGACGGCCTCACCGCGACCGTGCGCGCCGTCCTGGACCGGCACGACGCGCTGCGCTCGCGCCTGACCGGCGACGGGCTGCTGGTGCACCCGCCCGGCTCCCCCGACGCCGCCGGCCTCGTCAAGCGGGTGCGCTGTCCGGGCGACTGGCGCGGTGCCGCGTGGCAGACGCTGCTGCGCGCCGAGGCGGCGGAGGCGGCGGACCACATCCGGGCCTCGGAGGGCCGGATGCTGCGGCTGGTGTGGTTCGAGCCGGTGACCGCGGGCCCCGGAAGGCTGCTGGTCGCGGCCCACCACCTGGTCGTCGACGGGGTGTCGTGGCGGGTGCTGCTCCCCGACCTCGCCGAGGCGTGGCGGCAGGTCCGCGCCGGTACGGCCCCGGCCCTGCCGGCGGTGGGGACCTCGCTGCGGCGGTGGCTGGGCGCGCTGGCCGACGAGGCGGTGCGGCCCGGACGGGAGGCGGAGCTCGGGCTCTGGCGCGATCTGCTCGCCGCCCCCGTCGCGCCGGTCGGGTCCCGGCCGCTCGACCCGGCCGTGGACGTCGCCTCGACGGTGGAGACCGTACGGGTGGAACTCCCGGCCGACCTCACCGACGCCGTGCTGGCGTCGGTGCCGGCCGCGTACCGCAGCGGCGCGGACGACGTCCTGCTCACGGCCCTGGTGCTGGCGCTGGCCCGTCACCGGCGGGGCGTGACGGACGGCGCGGCCGTCGTCCGGCTGGAGGGGCACGGCCGGCAGGACGAGCTGCTCCCGGGCGCGGACCTGTCCCGTACCGTCGGCTGGTTCACCACCGCGCACCCCGTCCGCTTCGACCTCTCGGGGATCGACGTCGACGAGGCGATCGCCGGCGGGGCGGCCGCGGGCGAGGCGCTGGGGCGGGTGAAGGAGCAGCGGCGCGCGATTCCCGACCACGGCATCGGCTACACCCTGCTGCGCCACCTCAACGACCGCACGGCGCCGGTGCTGCGCCCGTACCCGGCGGACGAGATCGGCTTCAACTTCCTGGGCCGCTTCTCCTTCGACGGCCCCCGGGCGGGGCGCGGCGCCGGGTGGACGCCGGCCCCGGAGTGCCCCGAACTCGTCGCGGCGCCGGGCCCCGACATGCCGGCGCCGAGCGCCCTGGAGCTCAACGCGCTGGTCACCGACACCGGGGACGGGGCGCGGCTGACGGCCCTGTTCTCCTTCCCCACCGGTGTGCTGTCCGCCGACGAGGTCCGCGAGCTGTCCGGGACCTGGTGCGCGGCCCTGCGCGGCCTGCGGGCCCTGGTGACAGCGGGAGGGACCGGGATGACGCCGTCGGACGTCGCGCTGGTGGACGTCGGCCAGGCCGAACTGGACACCTGGAAGCGGCGCTTCGGACGGGTGGCCGACGTGTGGCCGCTCACCCCGCTCCAGGCGGGTCTGCTGTTCCACACGATGCTGGGGGACACCTCCGAGGGCTACCGCACGCAGTTCGTGTTCCGGCTCGCCGGTCCGGTGGACGCGGACCGGCTGCGGGCCGCGGGCCAGGCGCTGCTGGACCGCCATCCGAACCTGCGGGCGGCGTTCCTGCCCGGCGCGTCGGGTGACCCCGTACAGGTCGTGGTGGACGGCGTCCCGCTGCCCTGGCGGCACGTGGACCTCACCGGGGTCCCCGGGGCGCCGGAGCGGCTGGAGCGCGTCCTCGCCGAGGAGCGGGACGCCCGCTTCCGCCCCGACAGCCCGCCGCTCCTCCGGCTCACCCTCGTCACGCTGGGGCCGGACCGGGCCGAGCTCGCCCTCACCGCCCACCACGTGCTGTTCGACGGCTGGTCGGTCCCGCTGATCGAGCGGGACCTGATGCACCTGTACGCGGTGGGCGGCGGCGCCGCCGATCCGGCGCGCCCGCACGGCTACCGGGACTTCCTGGGGTGGCTGTCGCGGCAGGACCGGGAGCGGTCGGCCCGGGCGTGGGCCGGGGAGCTGGCCGGTGTGACCGGGCCGACCGTCCTGGCGCCCGCGGCGCCCGCGACCGGGACCGGCGGCGGCAACGGGCAGGTCGACGCGGCCCTGACCCGCGAGGACGCCGCCCGGCTGGCGCGGCGCGCCGCCGAGTGGGGGGTCACCCCGAACACCCTGGTGCAGGCCGCCTGGGCCGTCGTACTGGCCGGGCTGACCGGGGGCGACGACGTGCTGTTCGGTACGACGGTCTCCGGCCGGTCGGCGGAGCTGCCGGGGGTGGACTCGACGATCGGCCTGTTCATCAACACGGTGCCGGTACGGGTGCGGTGCACGCCGACCGACACCGTCGCGGAGCTGCTCGGGCAGGTGCAGGACGCCCAGGCCAGGCTCCTGGACCACCACCACCTCGGGCTCGCCGACATCCAGCGGTCCACCGGGCTGACCTCCCTGTTCGACACGCTGGTGGTGTTCGAGTCGTTCCCCGTGGACCGGACCGGCCCCGCGGCGGCGGCCGCGCCGGCGGACCTGGCGGTGACCGGCATCCGCCCGTACGCCCCGCCGCACTACCCGCTGACCGTCATCGCGGCGGCCGATCCGCTGCTGCGCATCTCCTTCCAGTACCGGCGCGGCGTCTTCCGGCACGCCGAGGTGGAGGTGATCGCCGACCGGCTGACCCGGGTGCTGCGGCAGTTCGCCGCCCGTCCCGGGGCCGTCGTCGCGGCGATCGGCGTACTGACCGACGAGGAGCGGGAACAGGTCCTGCACCGCTGGAACGACACGGCGGCCGCGCTCCCCGCGGCGACCGTTCCGGAGCTGTTCGCCGCACGGGCGGCGGAGGCTCCGGACGCGGTCGCGGTCGCATCGGACGGGCAGGTGCTGACGTACGGGGAGCTGGACGGGCGGGCCAACCGGCTGGCGCACTGGCTGATCGGGCAGGGGGTGGGGCCCGAGTCGCGCGTGGTGGTGCTGCTGCCCCGCTCGCCCGACCTGGTCGTGGCGCTGCTGGCGGTGTGGAAGGCCGGAGGCTCGTACGTGCCGGTGGACCCGGAGTATCCGGCCGCCCGGGTGCGGTCCGTGGTCGAGGACAGTGCGGCGGTGCTGGTGCTGGACCCGGAACGGCTGGCCGGCGCGGACCTGTCCGCCCTGCCCGGGCACGCCCCGCGGACCACGGCCGGTCCGGGCCACGCCGCTTACACCATCTACACCTCCGGCTCCACGGGGAAGCCCAAGGGCGTGGTCATCGAGCACGGTTCCCTGGCGAACCTGCTGACCGGCATGCAGGAACGGTTCCGGCTGTCGCCGGACGACCGGATGCTGGCCGTCGCCACCGTCGCGTTCGACATCGCGGTCCTGGAGCTGTTCCTGCCCCTGCTGACCGGGGGGCGGACCGTGCTGGCCGGCAAGGACCTCCTCACCCGGCCCGACGCGCTGCACGAGCTCGTGGACCGTGCCGGGATCACCGTCATGCAGGCCACCCCGGCCCTCTGGCAGGTGCTGGTCGGCCACGCCCCGGCCTGCCTGACCGGGCTGCGCGTGATCACCAGCGGTGAGGCCCTGCCCCCGTCGCTGGCGGCCGCCCTGTGCGAGCGCGCCGCCGAGGTCACCAACCTCTACGGGCCCACCGAGGCCACCGTCTACTCCACGGCGGCCCGGCTCGGTCCGGGGTCGGCCGGCATGCCCCCCTCCATCGGCGGGCCCGTCGCCAACGGCCGGATCCTCGTCCTCGACCGCACCCTGCGTCCCGTGCCGCCGGGGGTGACCGGTGACCTGTGGATCGCCGGGCACGGCCTGGCCCGCGGCTACCACGGCCGGCCGGACCTGACGGCGGAGCGGTTCGTGGCGAACCCGTTCGGCCCGGCGGGCACGCGCATGTACCGCAGCGGGGACCTGGCCCGCTGGACCCGCACGGGCGAGGTGGAGTACCTCGGCCGCTCCGACCACCAGATCAAGCTGCGGGGGTTCCGCATCGAACCCGCCGAGATCGAGCACGTCCTGACCCGGCACCCGGCCGTCCGCCACGCCACCGTCATCGCCCGCGAGGACCGGCCGGGCGAGCGCCGGCTGGTGGCGTACCTGGTGCCGGAGGCCGGGGGCGGGGTGCCCCCGGTGGAGCGGTTGCGGGAGCTCGTCGGGGAGCGGCTGCCGGCGTACATGGTCCCGGCCGCGTTCACGGTGCTCGCGGAACTGCCGTTGACGCCGAACGGGAAGCTGGACCGGTCGGCCCTGCCCGCGCCCGAGTTCGACGGGGACGACTACCGGGCCCCGCGGTCGCCGCGGGAGGCAGCCCTGTGCCGCCTGTACAGCGAGGTGCTCGGCGTGGAGCGGGTCGGCATCGACGACGACTTCTTCGTCCTGGGCGGGCACTCGCTGCTCGCCACCCGCCTGGTGGCGCGGGTGCGCGCGGAGCTGGGCGTGGAGGTCCCGATCGGGACCCTGTTCACCGCCCCCACCGTCGCCGAGCTGACCGACCGTTGGACTGACATGTCGGCCTCTTCCCGAAAGCCGCTGCGCAGGATGAGCGAAAGGTAGAAACACCATGATTCCCCTCTCGTACGCCCAGCGGCGGATGTGGTTCATCAACCGCTTCGAGGGCACGTCCTCGACCTACAACATCCCCCTGCTCCTGCGGTTCACCGGCGCCCTGGACACCGGTGCGCTGCGTGCGGCGTTCCTGGACGTGATGACGCGCCACGAGGTCCTGCGGACCGTGTTCGGGGAGGTGGACGGCCGGCCGTTCCAGCGGATCCTCGCCCCCGGCGCGTTCGAGCTGCCGTGGAAGGACTGGGGCCGGGTCGCCCCCGACCGGGTGCCGCGCGTGGTGTCGTCGGTGACGGGCAGCTGGTTCGACCTGTCGGCCGACGTGCCGCTGCGGGGCTGCGTCGTCCAGAGCGGTGAGGACGAGCACCTGCTGGTCCTGGTGATCCACCACATCGCCGGGGACGGCGGATCGCTCGCGCCGCTGGCGCGGGACGTGTCTCAGGCCTACCGGGCCCGGGTGGCCGGCCGGGCGCCGGACTGGACGGAACTGCCCGTGCAGTACTCGGACTACGCGCTGTGGCAGCAGGAGCTGCTCGGGGACGAGTCCGACCCGGGGAGCGTCCTGTCGGTGCAGACGGCGTACTGGCGCCGGGAGCTGGCGGGGATCTCGAAGCCGCTCCCGCTGCCCCTGGACCGCCCCCGCGCCGCGGTGGCGAGCTACCGCGGCGGTTCGGTGGACCTCGGCCTGTCGAGCGAACTGCTGGCGCGGGTCGAGGAGCTGGCCCGGGCCCGCGGGGTGACGGTGTCGATGGTGCTCCAAGCCGCCGTGGCCGTACTGATGCACCGGCTGGGCGGCGGCGAGGACGTGACGGTCGGATCGCCGATCGCGGGCCGCACCGACGAGGCGCTGAACGACCTGGTGGGATTCTTCGTCAACTCGTGGGTCCTGCGCGTGCCGTTGACGCCGGAGCGGACGTTCGAGTGGGTGCTGGGCCAGGTGCGGCAGAAGGCCCTCGCGGCGTACGACAACCAGGACGTGCCGTTCGAGCGGCTGGTGGAACTGCTGCGGCCCGAGCGGTCGACCGCCCACCATCCGCTGTTCCAGGTCGTGTTCGCGTGGCAGAACAACGTGGCGCCGGTCCTGGACCTGCCGGGCCTGACCGTGTCGATGGAGCCCATCCCGACGGGCACGGCGAAGTTCGACCTCTTCTTCAACCTGGCGCCGGACGAGTCGGACGGATCGGCCACGGGGCAGATCGAGTACGCCACCGACCTCTTCGACCCCGAAACGGTGGAGGGGATGGCGGCGCGGTTCGTCAGCCTGGTGGAACAGGTGGTGGCCGACCCGGCGACCACCGTCGGCGAGGCCGGCGGCCCGCCGTCCGGGGCCGCGCGCGGGCACCGCCCGGACGACACCGCGGACGACACCGCGGACGCGGCCGCGGAAACGGCCGCCGCCCGGGCGGACGGCGCCGTGCTCGACGCCGACGAGCGCCGGAAGATCCTCGTCGAGTGGAACGACACGGCCCGCGACTTCCCCTGTCCGGGTCCGATGCACCTGCTCTTCGAGGAGCAGGCCGGCTGCCGCCCCGAGGCGATCGCCCTGCGCTGGGCCGAAGGCACCATGACGTACGGCGAGTTGAACGAGCGGGCCAACCGGATCGCCTGGGACCTCAAGGAACGGGGCGTCGGCCCGGAGACCGTCGTCGGGATCGGCGTCCGCCGCGGCCCGGTCATGATCGCCGCCGCTTTCGGCGTGCTCAAGGCGGGCGGGGCGTTCCTACCGCTGGAGCCGTCGCTGCCCGCCGACCGCGTCGCCGGCATGCTGGCCGACGCCGGGGCGGAGCTCGTACTGTCCACGTCGGACACCGAGCACTGGGACGTCCCGGACGGGGTCGGGCTCGTCGAGGTGGACCGGTTCGAGGCGTCGTCGGCGGCCCACTCCCCCGGCTCCGCGCGCAACCCGGAGCCGGTCGCCGGGCCGGACAGCACCGCGTACATCATCTTCACCTCGGGCAGCACCGGGAAGCCCAAGGGCGTCTCGGTCACCCACCGCCCGGTGCACAACCTGCTCAACTGGGCTTACCGCACCTTCGGGTTCGGACCCAAGGACGTCGGCCTGTGCGTCACCTCGCTGGGGTTCGACCTCTCCACCTTCGACATCTTCGGCCTGCTCGGCTGCGGCGGCGGCCTGTACATCGCGGACGCGGCCCAGCAGCGCGACCCGGACGTACTGCTCGACCTGCTGCTCACGGAGCCGATCACCTTCTGGAACTCGGTGCCGACCACCCTCAACCAGCTGCCCCCCCTGCTCGCCGCGCGGTCCGTGGAACCGGGGAGCCGGGGTACGGGCAGCCTCCGTCTGGCCTTCCTCTCCGGCGACTTCACCCCGCTGTCACTGCCGGACGAGATCCGCCGGGTGTTCCGCAACCTCGAAATGATCAGCCTCGGCGGAGCGACCGAGGCCACGGTGTGGTCCAACTACTTCCGCATCCGCGACATCGACCCGCAGTGGCGCAGCATCCCGTACGGCCGGCCCATCGACAACGCCCGCTACTACGTGCTCGACGACGCCATGGAACCGGTACCGGTCGGTGTCGAGGGCGACCTCTACATCGGCGGGGACTGCCTCTGCACCGGCTACGTCAACCGGCCCGAGCTGACCGCCGAGCGCTTCGTCCGCGATCCGTTCGGCGACCGGGAGGGCGACCGGCTCTACCGGACCGGCGACCGCGCCTGCTTCTTCCCCGACGGGAACATCTGCTTCCTCGGCCGCGCGGACAACCAGGTGAAGCTGCGCGGGTTCCGCATCGAGCTGGGCGAGATCGAGCACACCCTGGCCCGTCACCCGGCCGTCCGCCAGGCCATCGTGACCGCCCGCGAGGACCAGCCCGGGGACCAGCGGCTCGTCGCCTACGTCGTCGCGGACCCCGGGGCCGCGGACGGCGTGCGCGAGGCCGGCGACCAGGTCGGCGCGTGGCAGGAGGTCTACGACCAGGCGTACCTGGACGCGGCCGGCGCGGAGCTCGGCGAGGACTTCACCGGCTGGACCAGCTCCTACACCGGCGAGCCGATCCCGCTCGACGAGATGCGGGCCTGGCGGGACGCGGCGGTGGAGCGCGTCCTGTGCTGGTCGCCGGGCCGCGTCCTCGAACTGGGCGTCGGCTCCGGGCTGCTGCTCGCCCGTATCGCGGGCCGGGTCGAGTCGTACTGGGGCACCGACTTCTCGCCCTCGGTGATCGGGCGCCTGCGGCGGCAGGTCGCGGAGGCCGGCCTCGGCGACCGCGTCGAGCTGCGGTGTCAGGCCGCCGACGACCTCTCCGGCCTGCCGCGCGGCACGTTCGACACGGTGGTGCTCAACTCGGTCGTGCAGTACTTCCCCGACGAGCACTACCTGCGGCAGGTCCTGGACGGCGCCTGGGAACTGCTCGCGCCGGGCGGCAGGATCGTGCTCGGCGACATCCGGCGGGCGGGCTCGCTGCGCCTGCTGCAGACGGCCGTCCAGCGGGCGAAGCACCCCGACGCGGCGCCGGCCGTGCTGCGCAGCGCGGTCGACCAGGCCGTCCTGCTGGAGAAGGAACTGGTCGTCGACCCCGAGTGGTTCCTGCGCTGGGCGGAGCGGACCGGCGGCGGTACGGGCGGCGCAGGTCCCGTCGGCGTCGACGTCCGGATCAAGGACGGCACGGCCCGCAACGAGCTCACCCGCCACCGGTACGAGGTCGTGCTGCACAAGCCGGCCGCCGGGGCGCCCGGCGCGGTGCGGCGGCTGGACGCGGTGCCGTGCCTGCCGTGGGACGGGGACCTGGACGCCCTCGCCGACCGGGTGCGCGACCACGGGGAGCCCGTCGTGCGCGTCGTCGGCGTGCCGAACGCCCGCCTGACGGGAGAGGCCGCGGCGGCGTGCGAGCCGGACGGCGAGGACTCCGCCGCACCCGGGACGGCGGCGCTCGACCCGGGCGCGCTCCGGGCGTGGGCCGCGGGGCACGGCTGGGACGCCGTGGCGACCTGGTCGGCGGAGGCGGTCGACCGGTTCGAGGTGGTCCTCCACCGGGCCGCCCCGCAGACCGGCCTGATCACCACCGGCACCTACCGGCCGGCGGCCGGGGAGCGCCCGCTGGTCAACGACCCCGCGGCGGGCGGCGCCGTCACGGCGCTGCTGCCCGTCCTGCGCGCGTACCTGCGGGACGCGCTGCCGGAGTACATGGTCCCCGCCGCGATCGTGCCGATCGCCGGCGTGCCGCTGACGGACAACGGCAAGCCGGACCGGCGCGCCCTGCCCGTGCCGGACTACTCGGCCGCCGGCGCCGGCCGGGCCCCGTCCACGCCCGAGGAGGAGTCGCTGTGCGCGCTGTTCGCGGCGGTGCTCGGGCTCGACCGGGTCGGCGTGGACGACAACTTCTTCTCCATCGGCGGGCACTCGCTGCTGGCCACCAGGCTGGTCAGCCGCATCCGCGCCGTGCACGGCGTGGAGATCCCGATCCGGGTCGTCTTCCAGGAGCCCACCGCCGCCGCACTGGCCGCGCACCTGACGGCCGGAAGCGACGTACGCCCGCCGCTGCGGCCCCAGGACCGGCCCGAACGGCTGCCGCTGTCCTTCGCGCAGCAACGGCTGTGGTTCATCCACCGCTTCGAGGGCCCGTCGGCGACCTACAACATCGCGCTGGCCCTGCGGATGCGCGGTGAGCTGGACGCGGCGGCGCTGCGCCGCGCCGTGCACGACGTCGTGGTGCGGCACGAGGCGCTGCGGACCGTGTTCGGCGAGGCGGACGGACAGCCGTACCAGCAGGTCCTCGCACCGGCCGTGGTGCGGGTCCCCTGGCAGGAGGCCGCGGTCACGGAGGACGGACTGCACGGCGCCCTGCACGAGGCGGCGCGACGGCCGTACGACCTGGCCGACGAGATACCGCTCCGCGCCTGGCTGTTCCGGATCGGTGAGCAGGAGTCGGTCTTCATGATCGGCGCGCACCACATCGTCTCGGACGGCTGGTCGCTGCTCCCCCTCGCGGAGGACCTGACCACGGCGTACGAGGCGCGCCGCGCCGGCCGGGCGCCGCAGTGGGAGCCGCTCCCGGTCCAGTACGCGGACTACACCCTGTGGCAGCGGCGGCTGCTGGGGGACAGCGGAGACCCGGGCAGCCTGTACCGGCGCCAGCTGGACTACTGGACGACCCGCCTGGCCGGGCTGCCGGAGACCGTCGGCCTGCCCGCGGACCGGCCGCGGCCCGCGGTGGCCTCGTACGCCGGCGCCGTGCTGCCGCTCGTCCTCGACGAGCGGCTCACCGAGGGCGTCCGGCGGGTGGCCCGGGAGACCGGCGCCACGGTGGCGATGGTGCTCCAGGCGGGCATGGCCGCCATGCTCACCCGGCTGGGCGCGGGTACGGACGTGCCGATCGGCTCGCCCATCGCGGGGCGCACCGACGAGGCGCTGAACCGCCTGGTCGGGTTCTTCGTCAACACGTGGGTGCTGCGGGCGGACACCTCCGGGAATCCCGGCTTCACGGAACTCGTCGGCCGGGTCCGGGAGTCGAGCCTCGCCGCGTACGACAACCAGGACATCCCGTTCGAGCACCTGGTGGAGGTGCTGAACCCGGTGCGGTCCTCCGCGCACCACCCGCTCTTCCAGGTGTGCCTGGCACTGCAGAACAACGCCCGGCCGGAGTTCGCGCTGCCGGGCCTGGCGGTGACCGAGGAGCCGTTCGCCATGGGCGCCTCGCGGTTCGACCTGTTCGTCAGCCTCCGCGAGGTGGACGACGAGGGCGGGGCGGCGCGGATCACCGGGTCCGCGGAGTACGCGACGGAGCTGTTCGACGCCGCGACGGTCAGCACGCTGATGGAGCGCTGGCTGCACTTCATGCGCCGGGTGGTCGCCGCGCCCGACACGCCGATCGGGGCGGTCGACATCCTCTCCGACGACCAGCGCGCGGCGCTGGCCCGGTGGGGCGGGGAGGGCCGCGGCGCCGGCTTCGCGGCGGGCACGGTCCACCAGCGGTTCGCCGACGCCGCCGCCGCGCGTCCGGACGCGACCGCGCTGCTCTCCGCGGACGGGGAGCAGAGCTGGACCTATGCCGACCTGGACCGCTGGGCCAACCGCATCGCCCACCGCCTGCGGGACCGCGGCGCGGTCCCGGGCAGCCGGGTGGCGCTCGTGCTGGAGCGTTCGCCGCTGCTGGTCGCGGCGATCCTCGGCGTGCTGAAGACGGGGGCCGCCTACGTGCCGGTCGACCCCGGACACCCGCGCGAGCGCCTCGACTTCGTCCTCGCGGACCTGGATCCCGCCGTCGTCGTGGACGCCGCCTTCGCCGGGGAGGACCTCGCGGACTGCCCGGACACGCCGCCCGGGGACGGCGGCGTCGGGGAGCGGGGCGTCGCGTACGTGATGTACACGTCGGGCTCCACCGGCCGCCCCAAGGGGGTCGAGGTGACCCACCGCAACGTGGTCGACCTCGCGCTCGACGGCTGCTGGGCCGGCGGTGCCCACCGGCGCGTCCTGGTCCACTCGCCGCACACGTTCGACGCGTCGACGTACGAGCTGTGGGCGCCGCTGCTCGGCGGCGGCACGGCGGTGGTGGCGCGCGCGGGCAGGCTCGACACGGCGGATCTGGCCAAGGTCGTCGCCGAGCGCGAGGTGACCGGGCTGTGGCTGACCGCCGGGCTCTTCGCCGTGATGGCCGAGCAGCACGCGGAGTGCTTCACCGGCGTCGCCGAGGTGTGGGCGGGCGGCGACGTGCTGTCCCCGGTCGCCGTCCGCCGGGTCCTCGACGCCTGCCCGGGCCTCACCGTGGTGAACGGCTACGGTCCGACGGAGACCACCACGTTCGCCGCGCGGTACCGGATGCCCACGGCGGACCTGTGCGCCGACCCGCTGCCGATCGGCGGGCCCATGGACGGCACCCGGCTGCTGGTCCTGGACGACCGGCTGCGGCCGGTGCCGCCCGGTGTGGTGGGCGAGCTGTACGTCGGGGGCGACGGCGTGGCCCGCGGGTACGCGGGACGTCCCGGCCTGACCGCCGAGCGGTTCGTCGCCGACCCGTCGGGGCGGCCGGGGGCGCGGATGTACCGTACGGGCGACCTGGTGCGCTGGGAGTCGACCGGGCGCCTGCAGTACGTGAGCCGGGCCGACGACCAGGTCAAGCTCCGCGGCTTCCGCGTGGAGCCGGGCGAGATCGAGGCGGTGCTGCGCGAGCGGGACGGCGTGGCGCACGCCGTCGTGGTCCCGCGCCGGGACCGGCTCGGTGAGCGCAGCCTGGTCGCGTACGTGGTGCCCGACGCGTCGGCGCCCGGCGAGGGCGACGCCGTCGACCACGTCGGCGAGTGGCGCGGGATCTACGACGACATGTACGGCGGGACCGCGGTCGACCGGAGCGGGGTCGGCGAGGACTTCACCGGCTGGAACAGCTCCTACACCGGCGGGGCCATCCCGCTGCCCGAGATGCGGGCGTGGCGCGAGGCCGTGCTGGGGCGGGTGCGCGCGCTGCGCCCGGAGCGGGTGCTGGAGATCGGCGTCGGCTCCGGCCTGCTGCTCGGACCGCTGGCCTGCGAGGTCGGGGAGTACTGGGGCACCGACTTCTCGGCGCCCGTCATCGAGCGGCTGCTCGCCCAGGTCGCGGCCGACCCGCGCCTGTCGGACAAGGTGTTCCTGCACTGCCGGCCCGCCGACGACCAGGACGGACTGCCGACGGGCTTCTTCGACACGGTGATCCTCAACTCGGTCGTGCAGTACTTCCCGGACGCCGGCTACCTCACCCGGGTGCTCGACCTCGCGATGGACCGGCTGGCGCCCGGCGGCCGCATCGTGATCGGCGACGTCCGCAACTACCGGACCCTGCGCCCGTTCAGCGCGGCGGTCCACCGTGCACGGCAGCCCGACGACGGCCCGGCCGCCGTGCGGGCGGCGGTCGAGCGGGCGGTGCTGGGCGAGAAGGAACTGCTCGTCGATCCGGGGTACTTCACGCGGTGGGCCGAGGGACGCCCGGACGCGGTCGCCGCCGACATCCGGCTCAAGGGTGGCGCGGACCACAACGAACTCACCCGCCACCGCTACGAGGTGGTGCTGCACAAGGAGCCCGGCCGGGCGCTGCGCCTGGCGGACCTGCCGGTGGTGGTGTGGGGTACGGACGTACGGGAGCCGGCGGACGTGGAAGCGGCGCTGGCCCGGCACGGCGGCCACCTGCGCCTGACCCGGATCCCCAACGCCAGGCTGGCCGGGGAGGCCGGTGAACGGGGCGCTCCCGCCGAGTCCCGGGGGCTGGTCGACCCCGCCGTACTGGAGGCGTGGGGAACCGCGCGGGGGCTCGCGGTGTACTGCACCTGGTCGGCGGAGGCGGCCGACTGCTTCGAGGCGGCCGTGGTGCCCGACGTCGACGCGGCCCGCCTCGACGGCGTGTACCGGCCGGCCGGCACTCCCCCGGCGCGGCTGGTGAACGTCCCCGCGGTGTCCCGCCGCGTGTCGCGGCTGCCGTCGCGGCTGCGTGAGGAACTCGGGGTGCGGTTGCCGGAGTTCATGATGCCCGCCGAGATCATGGTCCTCGACCGGCTGCCGCTGACCGAGAACGGGAAGGTCGACCGCGCCGCGCTGCCCGAGCCCGACCCGACGGGCGGCGAGTACCGCGCGCCGCGCACGCCGCGCGAGGAGGACCTGGTCGCGCTGTTCGCCGAGGTGCTGGGCGTGGACCGGGTCGGCATCGACGACGACTTCTTCGCCTCCGGCGGGCACTCGCTGCGGCTGACCCGCCTCGTCTGGCGCATCCACGAGAAGCTCGGCCTGGACGTGCCGATCCGGACCGTGTTCCAGTACCCCACGGTGGCCGAGCTCGCGAACCAGCTGTCGGCGGACACCCAGGTGGGCTTCGAGGACCCGTTCGCCGGGCTGCTGCCGATCCGCACCGAGGGCGACAACCCGCCCCTGTGGTGGCTCCACCCGGGCGGCGGACTGAGCTGGCCCTACATGGGCTTCGCACGGCACCTGGACGCCTCCTGGCCGCTGTACGGCATCCAGGCGCGCGGCTTCGACGGCACCACGCCGTCGGCCGCCTCCATCGACGAGATGGTCGACGACTACCTCCAGCAGGTGCTGGAGGTCCAGCCGAGCGGCCCGTACCGCCTGCTGGGCTGGTCCTTCGGCGGCACGCTGGCCCACGCCATGGCGGCGGAACTGCAGGCGCGCGGGCACGAGGTGGCGCTGCTGGCGCTGCTGGACGCCGCGCCAGCCGGACACTTCGCGGAGCTGGAGCCGGTCGACGAGGCGATGGTGCGCACGTTCCTCGGCAACTACATGGGGCACCTGGCGGGGATGGAGGAGTACCCGGCCCTGGTGGGCACCGCATCGTCGATCTTCGTCCAGCAGATGGAGCAGATGCGGCGGTTCACCTCGCCTCGGTACCGGGGCGACGTCGTCTTCTTCAACGCGCTCCTGGACCCGGAGACCCACGACAAGCGGCAGCTGGAGGTGGAGCTCGACGTGCTGTGGCAGGACCACATCGACGGGCGGCTGCTGCGCACCGACATCGCCTGCGCCCACAACGAGATGTACTGGCCGCGGAACGCGGCGGAGATCAGCCGGGTCCTGAACCGGATCCTGCGGGCGGCGCAGTGAGCCCCGCCCGCCGGACCTCCGCCCCTCTTCCCCGCCGGGGCCCGGCTCCGAGCCCGGCCCCCACCCCGACCGGTGGCACGAGATCTGGAGGATTCCGGTGAGCATCAACCCGTTCGACGACGAGAGTGGCGAGTTCCACGTGCTGGTCAACGACGAGGGCCAGCACTCGCTCTGGCCCGCGTTCTGCGAGGTGCCGGCCGGCTGGAGGAGTGCCTTCGGTCCCGCCGGCCGGGCGCAGAGCCTCGCGTACGTGGAGGAGAACTGGGTCGACATGCGGCCCCGCAGCCTTCGGGAGGCGATGAACGGGTAGGCGGCGGCAGCGCGGTGCCAGGCGTCCGGAACCCGTCGGTCCTGACGCCTGGCCGCAGGCCGATCGTCCTACCATCGTTTGAGACTGTTCGCGCATGCACAGACAGATGAGGAGCGGCGCAATTCAGCGACACATAGGCAACCATCCATGAGTGTCAAACGGGGGAGGCTTGTGCTGTGGGAGACGCAAACAGCGATGTCATGTTCGTCCGATGGCCGGCACAAACGGACCTTCGGAATCGATGTAGGAGAGACGGGGTGCCCCGTCTCCTGGTCGTGGAAGGAGGTGCACGACCTCCGGTCTGCAACGATCCATTCGAAGACTGGGTTCGCGCACCCATATCCCGCGATGATTTGGACGCTCGCGTCCGAGCGTTACAGAACCGGCTCGACAGCCACCAGGTTCCGACCCTCGATTCGGCCGGGACGCTGTGTTTCGGCCCCCATTCCATCACCATCTCGAATGTCCAGACCGAATTGATGGAACTGTTCATCGAGCACTTCGGCGAGGTGGTCTACCGGAACGAACTCACGCAGCGCCTCGCGGAGCGGGTTCCGAGACCGACCAGGAACTCGCTCGACCTCCACATCATGCGGCTCCGGCGCCGTCTGTCCCCCATCGACCTGGTCGTCCGTACGGCGTGGGGCCGCGGCTACGTGCTGGAGAACGCGGTCGTCTAGCCGGAGTCCGGCCACGGCGCGGCCCGTCCCCGGCCGTCGCAGCACGGCCGTCGGCATCCGGCTACCCCGCCTCCGTTCGCCCCGATCTGTTTCGGCCACAAATCGGAAGACTGGTGTGTAGTAGTGAAGAAATATCGACAGAGCACTCATGTGCCTCATGGTTGACGGCCCGTCACCCCGTCGGGCGCGGGTCGCGCGGCGCGCGCCGTCGGCCCCTGCCGCCGTTCACCCGACGCCTTCGAGCACGGGCTCGCGGAACCCGTCCCGCACCTGCGCGGCGACGGCCGTGCCGTCACTGACGTGCAGGACCGCGTCGGCCGTGTCGAGCGTCGAGCGGTCGAGCGGGAAGTAGCCCTGCCGCGGATCGGTGTCGGTCCGCGTACGGGCGGGGGCGGCGGACGCGACGTCCGTGGTCAGCCCCCAGGTGTCGGTACGGCTCTGGAGCGAGCCCTCGTACGTGTCCGGCGCGGGGTCCCGGAGCCCGAGGGCCCCGCTGCGGCCGAGGCTGCCGGCGACGAACGTGTACTGGTCGCCCAGGAGGGACCCCACGATGGTGCCCGCGCCCGACCAGTTGACGTCCATGTCCCCCTGGCTCCAGGAGCTCCGGTTGTGCTGGAGGTGGAGGTTGTGGGCGAAGACCAGGGTCGCGCCCCGCCGCCCCTCGGTGCTGCGGATGTCGAGCAGGTTCTCGGCCATGAGGGCGTCCCGTACGCCGAGCAGGCGGGAGAGCCGCGCGCTGGGGTCGAGGCGTTCCGCCGACTGCTGGTGGTAGCGCAGCAGGCCGAGGCCGGCGTACAGGTGCGTCTTGGCCCGGAGCCACTGCGCGGGCGGGGTGGCCGGGGCCGGCTCCGGTGCGCGCGCGTGGAGCAGGGTCACCATGTCGTCGGCGATCTTCCGCAGCTTGTCGGCCTCGGCCGTGGCCCCGATCGACGCGCTCGGGTCCATCACCGCTTCCGGCCGGCTCCAGCGCTCGTCGTCGCCGAGGAGGGACCGGAGGTCGAGGTCGAGCCGCAGGTAGTCGCGGGCGTGTTCGAGATAGCGCCGCGGGCTGGGTGCGCTGACGCTCTCGGTCGGGGTGTCGAAGCCGTGGAAGGCCAGCCGCTCCGCCGGCGGCCGGTCCTGGTTGTAGGCGCGCATCCAGGTGATCAGCTGCCGGTTGTGCTCCAGGTCGCCGAAGTCGTGGGAGAAGCCCTCGCTCATCACCGCGTCGAGGCTGCCGGCCGCGCCCTGCACGAAGTCGTTCACACCGAGCGCGGCCACGCGGTCGGTTTCCAGGGCGACCGACCGGAAGCCGCGGGCGGCCAGTTGGACGAGCAGTTCGTTGCGGACCCATCCGAAGGCGGGTTCCTGGTGCGTCGGCTCGCCGAGTGCCAGTACGCCGCATGAGGCCGTGGCGAGGCCGTGAATGTCCTGTCTCATGTGTCTCAATTGAACCATTGAAAGAACAGTTGAGACTTTCGGCCGCCGAGGCGGTCCAGGAGGCTGGTAAGTCTCAAACCGTCGATCAACGAGCGGCGGTCCGGCCCGGTGCGGGGGCCCGCGGCCCGGGCGGCGTGGTGCCGGGATCGAGCACGGCCATGTACCGGGCGCAGAGTCCGGCCGCGTGCAGCATCGCGAGCCCCCGCGCGGTGAGCCGGTGCCGCCAGTCGTCCAGGGCCGCGGACAGCGCCTCCGTACCGCCGGCGGTACGGATCTGCTGGACGACGGTGGCGATGTGGGACAGCGGGTAGCCGCCGCGCCGCAGGAGGTGGGCGAGCTCGGCGTCGCGGACGTCCTCGGCGCCGAACGTGCGGTGCGCGGTGACCGGCGTCCGTGCGGGGACGAGAATGCCCGCCTCCTCCCAGTTGCGGAGGGTCGCCGGGGTGACGCGCAGGCGCCGGGCGAGTTCTCCGATGCTGAGCGCCTTGGCGCCCGCCGGAGCGGCCGCGGTGGCGGCCGGGCCGGCCGCCAGGTTCTCCAGGGCCCGCCCGACCACGTCCAGCGTCTCCCGGTCGCGCAGGAGCTGGGCGTGGCTGCGGTCGACGGCCGTCAGCGCGCCATCGACCTCCCCCGCGTGGAGCGCCGTCATGATCTGCCCGCTCAGCGCGTGGCCGTGGCCGGGAATGAGCGCCAGGTAGGCGCGCAGGGCCGCCGCGTGCGCGGCCGTGTAGGTCCGGTAGCCGGAAGGGGTGCGCTCGGCGGGCGGGATGCACCCGGCCTGCTCGTAGTTGCGGACCGCCTGGGTCGAGATGCCGTGCTCACGGGCGAGGTCTACGGGGCGCAGGTGATCCATGGCTGGAGACTTTAGCCAGTACTTCCCAGCTGGATGCCGCCAAACCCTCAACGCATTGCGCCCTCGTCGTTGAGCAGCCTGCGGAAGTGCGCGCCGTCCCCCGCGCACGGAGCGTGTCCCCGCAACCGGACGGCCCGCCTCGCGGCCGGGGCCCCACGGGCCTACGCTGATTGCCGTTGCCCGGGTCCGCGGACCACAGGAGGCCATGCCGTGAAGTCAGCCCCCCTCCGACTGCGCCGGGCCTGTGCGGCCGCTGCCGCAGCAGGCGCACTCCTCGCCCCCGCGATCGCGGGTTCCGCGTACGGAACGTCCTCCCCGACGCTGTCCGCTCCCGCGTCCACCACACCCTCCCCGGCCGCCACGCCCTCCCCGGCGGCCGACACCGACTTCGTGCAGCTGACGCCGGCCGTCGCGGCGCGCCTGGACGCGGCCGTGCTCCGCGTCATGCGCGAGGCGCGGGTCCCGGGCGTGACCGTGGGGCTGTGGGCCCCCGGCAAGGGGAGTTACGTGAAGGCCTTCGGCGTGGCGGACATGGCGACCGGCGCCCCGATGACGACCGCGCTCCACGTGCGCATCGGCAGCGAGACCAAGACGTTCACGGTCACCGCCCTGCTCCAGCTCGTGGACCAGGGAAGGGTCGGCCTGGACGACCCGGTCGGCCGGTACGTCACGGGAGTTCCGAACGGGGACCGCATCACCCTGCGGCAGCTGGCGGGCATGCGCAGCGGCCTCTTCAACTACAGCCTGGACGACGCGTTCATCAAGAAGTTCGAGGCCGATCCGGAACAGACCTTCGTACCGCAGCAGTTGCTCGACTACTCCTTCAAGCACCCCGTGCAGTTCCAGCCGGGAGCGGAGTTCGACTACTCCAACACCAACCTGATCCTGCTCGGCCTGGTGGTCGAGAAGGTCACCGGCCGGCCGCTCCACGAGGTCGTCACACGCGACGTCGTGGAGCGCGCCGGGCTCCGCGGCACGGTCTTCCCCAGGGGCCCGGAACTGCCCGCCCCGTACGCCCGGGGCTACACGGACCAGACGGCCTCCGGCAGGACCGAGGACGCGACCCACTGGAACCCCTCCTGGGCCTGGGCCGCCGGAGCGATGATCTCCGACCTCCAGGACCTGCGCAGCTGGGCCCGCACCCTCGCCACCGGCACGCTGCTGACGCCCGCGACCCAGGCCGAGCGCCTGAAGACCACCCCGATGAACATCCCGGGGGCGGGCTACGGCCTGGGCATCTTCGACGTGCAGGGCTGGATCGGCCACAACGGCTCGCTCCCCGGCTACGAGGTCCTGCCCGTCTACCTCCCGCAGGCGCAGGCGACCATGGTCATCCTCCTCAACACCGACACCCAGCACGAGGGCCAGGAGCCCAGCACCCTCTTCGGCGAGGCGGTCACGAGCATCGTCTCCCCCGACCACGTGTACCCGGGCCACAAGCCGCTGGTGCCCGCGAAGTAACAGCCGGGCCCAGGCCCCGCCCTCCATCACAACGGCGCCTGATCTGCGCCTCTCGAGTCGGGACGACAGGACTTGAACCTGCGACCCCTTGACCCCCAGGAGTGCGGGTCACCGGGATGATCCGGACATGCGATCTGGTCCGTTTCAGGGCTCGCCAGGCAAGTTGGCTCTGCGGGAAAGGCATTCGTGTATGCCCGGACCGGGATGCTGCGGGCGCGGTTGCGGGCAGGCGGCAGACCAGCGCTCCACAAAGATCACTTTGACGACAGACCCTAGTCCTGCCTGCGCCGCAGGCCAGGGCCTCAGGCGGCGAACGGGTTGGTGTGGCCGGGCAACTGCTGCCCCGGGCGCAGGAACCGCTGGCCGCCCTGTTCGTCGCGCACCGCGAGGAACCCGGCGTCCGTCAGCCGCTGTGCGATCTTCCGGCGGCGGACAGCGCCCACCTTGAACGCCACGGTGAAGAGCAGCGCGACCACCCCGCCGGAGGCGACCGCTTCGACCGGCGACCTGTCGATGAGCAGGAGGACGGTCAGGACCGCGCAGGCGAGGTAGCCCTTCGTCTTCTGGCTCCGGTCGGCGACGTACTGGGCCATGACGTCGAAGGTGATGAGGTCCTTCAGCACGGCCACGGCACCGACCGCTTCGGGGAGCGGCTTCAGCGAGCCCTGCTCCAGCCCCGGCACCGTCCCGCCGTTGCCCGCCTGCGGATGGGCGGTGATGGTGGCCGCCTCGCGGACGCGCGCGTCGGGCTGCGGGTCCCGGTACATCCGGACCTGGACGAGCGAGTTCTTGAATCCGGTCTTGTACGCCATGCCGTACGTGTAGCCGTACTGCTCCGCCACGTGCGCCAGGGCAGCCGCCTTCGGCGTGGAGCCCTGGGGGGCGATCTCGACGATGTCCTGCTGACGGGCGATCTGCTGGAGCATCCCCGCTATGTGACGTTCTACGGACATCCTGTTCCCCGCCCCCTGGGACCCCGCGCCTGGGGCCGACCGGCGCACAGCCTAGAGGGTGCGCCGCCGATCGGAACACGCGCGGTCCCCCGGCCATGGACCGGGACACCTCGCGTCCGGCGGGGTCATACACGGGCAGACCGAAGGGGAGCGTGAACCGGCACCATCCGACGGCAACCCGACTGCACATCGACGACGTCGTCCGGGTCCAGACGCAGCTCCGCGAGCGCCTGCCCGGCGCGGCGGATACGTGTACCCAGAGGCACGGCCTGTCTCGCGCGGGCGGCCGGTCGGCGCGGCGTCAGCTCGACTCGTCGTACACCACCGACCACGGGCGGGGCGGCCCGTCCGGCGGGCTCGGGCCGTCGTGGCGGCGCAGGGCTGCTGCCGTACGGTCGCGGGCGAGCACGCCCGCCGCGAGCTCCGCGAAGTGAGGGGCGGCCGGGTGGGCGGACCGGCCGGCCGGCCAGGCCCCGGTGGTCCGCTGGGTGAGGGGGCGGCCGGCCAGCGGCCGCCAGACGACGCGGGGCTCCTTGCGGGCCACCGGCCCCTGGTCGAAGGCGATGCCGTGGCCCGCGTGGACGAGGGCCAGCAGGAACTCGGGGTTGGAGGCGTGCCGGAGGCGGCCGGGCACGAAGCCCTCGGCGCGGCAGGTGTCGAGGATCCGGTCGTACCAGCCGGGGGCCTGGGCGCGGGGGAAGAGCACCAGGTCGTGGCCGGACAGTTCGGCGAGCGCGACCTCGGGGAGCCGGGCCAGCGGTGAGGTGCGGGGCAGGACGACGCCGAGTTCCACGCACACCTCCGCGCCGAGGCGGAGTTCGGTGGCGTCCACGGGTTGGTGGACGAGGCCGACGTCGAGCCCACCGGAGGCGAGCAGCCGCAGCTGCTCCTCGGTGGTGATCTCCTGGAGATCGACGGACAGGCCGGGGGAGTGCTCCGCGCAGGCCGCGAGCAGCGTGGAGAGCATGGCGACCGTGGTGTCGGGGGGCACGCCCGCGCGCAGGGTGCCCAGGTCGCCGTCCCCGGCGCGGCGGGCCAGTGTCCGTAACCGCTCCTCGCGGGCCAGGAGTTCGCGGGCCTCGTCCAGCAGCACCATGCCGGCGGCGGTCAGCCGGACCTGGCGGTGCGATCGGTCGAACAGTTCGGCGCCGAGGTCCTTCTCCAGTCTGCGTACCGCCTGGCTGAGGGGTGGCTGGGCCATGCCAAGCTGGTCGGCGGCCCGGCTGAAGTGCAGCTCGTCGGCGACGGCGACGAAGATACGCAGGTGGCGCAAGAGATCCACAGCCAGGGACATTACGTGAGGGGCGAACCGATGGTCGATGAACGGATCCGCGAGGTCTTCGCGGGGGCGGGTGCCGAGGGGTTGCTGCATGCGGTCCCCGTCGGCACGGAGCCGGGCGCCGAGGAGGTGGCGGTCGGCGCGGACGAGCCGGTCGTGATCGCCTCGGTCTTCAAGGTGCTGCTGGTCCTGGAGTTCGCCCGGCAGGTGGCCGCCGGCCAGCTCGACCCCCGGGAGCGGGTGCGGGTGACGGCGGCCGACCGGCTCGGCGGCTGGGGCACGGCAGGCTGTGCGGACGACGTCGAGCTGTCGCTGCGCGATCTGGCGTTCTTCGCGATCTCGGTGAGCGACAACTCGGCGGCGGATCTGCTGCTGGCACGGGTCGGCCTGGACACGGTGCGGCTTCTCGCCGGGGAACTCGGGCTCGACGGGACCCGGATCGTGGGCGGTCCCCGTGACGTACTGGAGTCGATGCTCGCCGAGGTCGGTGCCCGCGACGAGGCGGAGTTCGCCCTCCGTTACCCGGCTCTGCCGGACGATCGCAAGAGACGGCTGAGCGTGCTGGATCCGCTGCGGACCAACGCCAGCACGCCCCGTGAGATCACCCAGTTGCTGCGTCTCGTCTGGCGTGACGAGGCGGGCCCGCCTGAGGCGTGCACCCAGGTACGTGAGCTGATGGCACGTCAGGCTTTCCGGCACCGGCTGGCGTCGGGGTTTCCCGACGAGGTGACGGTCGCGGCGAAGACCGGAACCCTGCCCGGGCTGCACATGGAGGCGGGGGTCGTCCGGTATCCCGACGGCAGGCGCTACGCGGTCTCCGTCTTCGCCCGGACGCGGGAGCTGGCCGCCTCGCGTCCGGCGGTGGACGCCGCGATAGGGGCCGCAGCACGGATCGCCGTCGATTTCCTTCGCGACAGAGGCGTCTGACCAGCCCTCATATCTTTCCGCATATGAGGAAGACAGAATTTTGATCTTGGACAGCGGGGGCCGCGTCCTGATCTCCTGGCGCCATGAGCGACGACACAGACGCACAACGCCCCAAGCGGCGCATCCAGGGATTCGGCCGGCGTACAGTGCTGCGCGGCGCCGCGCTCGGCGCGACCGTCCCCCTGCTTTCCACCCCCCGCGCCTCCGCCTCCGCGACCACCGCCTCCGCGGCAACGACCCGCAACGGCCCGGCGGCCGGTTCGGCGTCCTTCCGCTGGCTGGGCACCTCCGGCTGGCGCATCGACGTCGGCGGGCGGACCGTACTCTTCGACCCGTACATCACCCGGTTCAAGACCGGCCTGTTCGACGGGGGCTTCAAGCCGGGTACGAAGCTGAGCTCGGACCCCGAGCTGATACGGGAACACATCGGCCGCCCCGAGATCGTCCTGGTCAGCCACTCCCACTGGGACCACATCGCAGACGTCCCCCACATCGCCAAGTCCACCGGCGCCCGGGTCGTCGGCACCGAGACCACGTTTCATCTGCTGGTCGCCTTCGGCGTCGACCCGGACCAGATCTCGGTGGTGAAGGGCGGCGAGGTGCTGGACTTCGGCGGGCTCACCGTCGAGGTCGTGTCGAGCCTGCACAGCCGCAACAAGCGGCACTCCTATTTCGCCCCGGGCACGCTGAACGCGCAGCCCGCAGCGGCGCCGAGGACCATCTCCGACCTGCCGGAGGGCGACACGCTCGCCTTCCAGGTGACGGCCGGGAGCGGCGGCCCGTCGGCGTTCCTGATGGGCGCCAGCGACTTCTCCGAGCGGGCCGTGCAGGGTCTGAGCCCCGATCTCGCGATGGTCGCGGTGCCGTCCAGTGCATCCACGTCCCGCTATGTGCCCCGGCTGCTGCGGGCACTGGGAGGGCCCGGCGTCGTCGTGCCCGTCCACTGGGACAATTTCGAGGAACCGCTGAGCGAGCCCCCGCGCCGCGACCCGGTGATGGACCTGAACGCGTTCATCGCCCAGGTCCACCAGGAGTCTCCGACGAGCCGGATCGTCGTCCCGGACTACCGCACCACGTACGGCGGAGACATGCGACCGAGGCCCTGACCGCCGTACCAGCCGCAGGTGGAGCCGGTGCGGCGGTGCATCGCCCCGTCATTGATCAGATCAAGGAGATTGCTCGGATCCCCGCTTCCGACGACGACGGAGACCTCGTCCAAGGACTGTTCCTCGTCAGCCACGAAGGCGATGGCACGAGCGAATGGCAGGTCCGCGATGGCCAGCTCTTCACCTCGCCAGCCGACACCAGACACCGATACCTCGACGGGTAGCCCACCCATTCCGAGAGTTCCAATACCCGACCCCACCATTACACCCGGACATGCACAGCCGCCGACGCCGCACTCTCGGCCCACCTGAGCGTGTTGCGGGCGCCTCGGTCGATACCGGCGCAGATCGGCGCCGTCCGCTGGCGCGGTCAGGGCGCGTTGGTCCCCAAATGGTCCCCGGAAACGATCGAGGGGCCGTTTCAGATTGCTCTGAAACGGCCCCTGATCTGCGACTCTTTCGAGTCGGGACGACAGGATTTGAACCTGCGACCCCTTGACCCCCAGTCAAGTGCGCTACCAAGCTGCGCCACGTCCCGATGCCCGTTGACCTGGGGTTTTCCCCTGATTGAACGTGCAGGAGAACAATACCGCACATCACGGGGTGGTCGCGCGCGCCTTTGCCCTTCCCGCCGTCCCGGAGGGGCGGGCTTGACCTCAAGTTGGCTTGAGGTTGCACGATCGGTGCATGACACAGGCGACCGCGGACACGGAGTTCCGCCACGAGGACCTGGGCCGGCTGATCGGCCTCATGACCGGGGCCGAGAAGCACGGGCCCGCCGCCACCTCCACGCTCGACGTGCTGTGGCTGCTGTACGAACGCGTGCTGCGGGTCACGCCCGGCACCGCCGAGGACGCCGGGCGGGACCGGTTCCTGCTGTCCAAGGGCCACGGACCCATGGCGTACTACGCCGTGCTCGCCGCCAAGGGGTTCTTCCCCGTCGGCTGGCTCGACGGCTTCGGCTCCTACGACTCCCCCCTCGGCCACCACCCGGACCGCACCCTGGTTCCCGGCGTGGAGATCGGCAGCGGCTCGCTCGGGCACGGCCTGCCCCTCGCCGTGGGCAGCGCGCTCGGGCTGCGCGCGCAGGGGCTCGACGAGCCGGCCGTGTGGGTGCTGATCGGGGACGCGGAGCTGGACGAGGGCAGCAACCACGAGGCGCTCGCGTACGCCGGCTCGGCAGGTCTGGAGCGGCTGCACACCGTGGTGATCGACAACGACTCCGCCACCCACGGCTGGCCCGGCGGCATCGCCGCCCGCTTCGAGGCGGCCGGCTGGTCCGCGGCGACCGTGGACGGGCGGGACCACGCGGCCCTGCTGGCGGCCTTCACCGCGTCGCACCCCGGGCGGCCGCACGTCGTGGTTGCCCGCGTCGAGAAGAAGCAGTAGCGGCGGGAGCGGTGACAGCGGGAGCAGTGGCACGGCCGGGGATCCGGCCGGCACAACCAGGCGGCAGCGCCAAGGGGTAGGGACAACCATGGACACCATGCGGGAACGCTTCATCTCGGTCACGTCGCGCCTGCTCGACGAGGACCCCCGGCTGGCCGTCGTGCTGGCCGAGATCACCATGGACGGGTTCCGGCCCGCCCAGCGCCGCCACCCGGACCGGGTGATCAACGTCGGCATCAGGGAACAGCTCCTGGTCGGCGTCGGCGGCGGGCTGGCCCTGACGGGGCTGCGGCCCGTCCTGCACACCTTTGCCAGCTTCCTCGTGGAGCGGCCCTTCGAGCAGGTCAAGCTGGACTTCGGACACCAGGGCACCGGTGGCGTCCTGGTCAGCGCGAGCGCCAGCTACGACTGGCCCGCCGGCGGGTTCACCCACATGGCGCCGGGCGACGTGGCGCTGCTCGACACCCTGGACGGGTGGACGGTCCACGTCCCGGGCCACCCCGACGAGGCCGAGGCGCTGCTGCGCCACGCCTACGCCGCCGGGGACGACAAGGTGTACGTACGCCTGTCGCAGCAGTCGAACGCGGCGCCCCGACCGGTGGACGGCCTGGGCCTGCGGACCGTACGGGAGGGCCGCGCGGGCGTGGTGGTCGCCGTGGGGCCGCTGCTCGACAACGTGCTGGCCGCCACCGAGGGGCTCGACCTGACCGTGCTGTACACGGCCACGGTCCGTCCCTTCGACGACGCGGCGCTGCGGGAGGCCGTCGGGCGGGCCGCGCCCGCCGTGGTCCTCGTCGAGCCCTACCTCGCCGGCACCTCCGCGGCCGCCGCGGGCGGCGCCCTGGCCGACGTGCCCCACCGGGTGCTGGCGCTGGGCGTGGGCCGGGCGGAGCTGCGGCGCTACGGCACGATGGAGGAGCACACCGCCGCCCACGGGCTGGACCCGTACGCCCTGCGCGAGCGGATCAGCGCGTTCCTGACGCCGGCCGCAGCGGTGCGCTAGCCCGCGCGTCGCGTACGGGCGGCCCGACGCGCGCAGCGTGTACGGCGACGCAGGCGCGCGCGGGCGGGCCGGCGCCTCAGCCCCCGCCCCCGCGCAGCTCCGGATGGACCGCGGCCAGCCGCTTCGGAGCCGCCTGGAGCCAGGGAGTCCGGCATCGGGTTGGAACCCGGTCCACCGACCGTAGGCCCCGGCACTGACAACGGCCCGCGTCGCGCGCCTCAGACCCGCCGGTCCTCCCGCTCGTGCACCAGCGCCACCAGCTCGGCCGCCAGCTCCTTGGCGGCGGCGAGTCCCTCGGTCCCCCACCTTCGCGGCACCACATCCACCGCGCAGACCGTGCCGAGCACGATCCCGCGCCGGTCGGTCAGCGGCGCGCCCAGGTAGGTGCGCACCCCGCTCTCGTCGACGACCGCGTTGCCCGCGAAGCGCGCGAAGTCCCGTACGTCCTCCAGCACCAGCGCGCGGCGGCGCACCACCACGTGCGGGCAGTAGCCCTGGTCGCGGGCGAGGACGCGCGCGGGGTAGCCGCTCTGCGGGGCGTCGGGCGCGTGGTGCAGGCCGGCGAAGAACTGCCGTTCCTCACCGACGAAGTTGACCCCGGCGAACGGCACGTCCAAGAGGCCGGCGACGCGCCGGGCGAAGGCGTCCAGTTCGGCGTCCGTCCGCTCCCCCAGGCCCAGTTCGCGCAGCCGGACGGCGCGCGCGGGCGCCTCCCGGTCCACGGGTGTGAGCAGCAGGTGTCCGGTCGATTCGTAGTACGTCATGGCGGTTCCCCCGACTCCGAAGACGATGATCTGGCCGTGGACGTGCACAGGAGGTGGCGGACGAGGGCGGCCAGCGTCCCCGTCCCGGAGCTCGTCAGCCGGGCGTCGCAGCGCACGACGGGCACGTCGGACCCGAGCCCCACGGCTTCGCGCACCTCGTGCGGCACGTAGCGGTACCCGCCGTCGAACTCGTTGACGGCGACGACGAAGCCGATGCCCCGCCGCTCGAAGAAGTCCACGGCCGGGAAGCAGTCGGCGAGGCGGCGGGTGTCGGCGAGCACCACCGCCCCGAGGGCGCCCGCGCACAGTTCCTCCCACAGGAACCAGAAGCGCTGCTGCCCGGGGGTGCCGAAGAGGTAGAGGACGTTGCCCCCGTCGAGGGTGATCCGGCCGAAGTCCAGCGCGACGGTCGTCGTCGTCTTCGTCTCGACCCCGTCCAGCGGGTCGGCCAACTCGCCATGGTCGCTGAGCAGTTCTTCCGTGCTCAACGGCTCGATCTCGCTCACCGCACCCACGAAGGTGGTCTTGCCCGCCCCGACGCCCCCCGCGACCAGGATCTTCAGGGTCGCGGGGGCGGGAGCGGGAGGGACGGTGTCACAGACGCGTGCGCAGGCCATCGAGCACCGCTCGCAGAAGGGACTGGTCGTCGGAGGCGAGCGGGCCGTCGCGGCCCGGGAAGCGGGGCGCCCGGGCCACGAGGGCGCCGTGGTGCATCAGGTCGGACAGGAGCACCTTCACGACCACCGCCGGCAGCCGCAGTTGTCCCGCCACCTCGGCGACCGTGACCGCGGCGGCGCCCGCGCACAGCCGCAGCGCGAGGGCGTGTTCGGGCCCGAGCGGAATGCGCGGGCGCACGCCGGTCGCCGTGACCAGCGACAGCAGGTCGAGCGCGGTGCCGGGCCTGGTCCGCCCGCCGCTGGCGGTGTACGGGCGCATCACCCGGCCCGCCGAGTCGTCGAGCCAGGGTGCGTCGCGCCCGGCGCCACTGCCGTACGGGCGCCCCGGCGCGTACGCCCCCGCCGTGCGGGCACTCATCGCGCCGGGTCGGCGGTGGGCCGCCGGGGCGGGACCGCCAGGTACGGCCGTACGCTCTTGACCAGCATCGCCATCTCGTAGCCGAGCACCCCCGCGTCGGCCTCGCGGTCGGCGAGCACCGCCAGGCAGGTGCCCGCGCCGGCCGCCGACACGAAGACGAGCGCGGTGTCGAGCTCGACCACCACCTGCCGGACCTCCGCGCCGTCCCCGAAGCGGGAACCGGCGCTGCGGCCCAGCGAGTACAGCCCGGACGCGAGCGCGGCCATGTGGTCGGCGCTGTCGGGGTCGAGGCCGTGTACGCAGCTCACGAGCCCGTCGGCGGTGAGCAGCACGGCGCTGCGCGTGTAGGGCACGCGCTGCACGAGGCCGCTGAGCAGCCAGTCCAGGTCCGAGAGCCGGCCGCCGGTCTGCGTCGCCACTTCGCCTCCCATGGGGGTGCGCTCCTTGCTGGGGTGAGGGGTCGGGATCATGCCTGGTTCTCCGATTGGGCCTGGCCGAAGCCCCGTTGGAAGGCGGCCATCAGGCCGGGGTCGTGCAAGGGCTGTTCGGTGGCCTCGTCCCGGCGCGCGGCCGGGGCCTCGCGCAGCTGGGGGGCGAGGTGCTGCTGGGCGCGGCGCCGGGGCAGCGACGGCCGGTCGCCCCCGTCGCGCGCGGCGGGCACGGTCTGCGCGCCCGGCACGGTCCGTACGCCCGGCACGCCGGTCGCCTCCGGCGGCGCGGCGGGCACGTACGGCGGCTCGGGGAGCGGCACGGGTACGTACGCTCCCGCCTCCTCGGCCCGCCCGTAGGGCGCTTGGGCCGCGACCCCGGCGAGGGGCGCGCCCGGCGAGCGCGACCCCGCCGGGTCCGACCCCGCGGGGCCGGGGGCCCACGGCACGGGGCCGGGCTCCCACGGCGCGGGGTCGGCCGCGCCCCACGGCGCCGGCTGCTCCGCTTCCCCCGGGTCCGGTCCGGCAGCGCCCCACGCCCCGCCCCGGTCCGCCTCCCACGGCTCCGGCGCGGCCGCGGCCCACCGCTCGGGCTCGACCGCACCCGGCGGCTCGGCCTCCCGCACCGGTTCCGCCCGAACCGCGTCCGGATGCCGCCCGCGCGGCGGCCTCACCCGTACGGGCTCCAGGGGCGGCATCCCCGTACCCTCGCCGGTCCCCCATGAGGTGGCGCAGGAGCCGCCCGCCGCGTCGGCGGCGCTCGGCGCCTCCGCGCCCAGCAGCTCCTGCGGCAGCACCAGGACGGCGAGCACGCCGCCGTAGATGTTGGACTTGAGCTCGACGGCGATTCCGTGCCGCCGGGCCAGGGCCGCGACGACGAACAGGCCGATCCGGCCGTCGGCGAGCAGGTTCCGGACGCTGATCTGGTCGGGGTCGCCGAGCAGGGCGTTCATCCGGTGCTGCTCCGCGGCCGGCAGGCCGAGGCCCCGGTCCTCCACCTCGACCGCGATCCCGGCGGTGACCCGCTCGGCCCGCAGGACCACGTCGGTGTCGGGGGCGGAGAACACGGTGGCGTTCTCGACCAGTTCGGCCAGCAGGTGCACCACGTCGGCGACGGCGTGGCCGCGTACGCTGCCGCCCGCGGGCGGCACCACCTTCACCCGGGTGTACTGCTCGACCTCCGCCACGGAGGAGCGGAGGACCTCGCTCAGGTCGATGGGCCGGGTCCACTGGCGGCGTGAGGCGGCGCCGCCGAGGACGGCCAGGTTCTCGGCGTGGCGGCGGATGCGGGTGGCGAGGTGGTCGACGTGGAAGAGCTCTTTGAGCAGGTCCGGGTCCTCGACCGTGTCCTCCAGGTCGTCCAGCAGTGAGATCTCCCGGTGGACGAGGGACTGCAGCCGGCGGGCGAGGTTGACGAAGACCTCCACCTTCCGCTCGCTGTCGGACGGGGGAACCGGTCCGGCCAGCCGTACGAGTGTGCTGTGCGCCTGTTCGCGGGCGCCGCGCAGCTCCTGCGAGAGCAGCCAGAACTCGTCCACCCCCGCCGGATCGCCGCCGGGCGGCGGTCCGGCGGGGCCGCCGCGCACCGGGCGCGCCGGGACCTCGCCGCGCTCCAGCCGGTCGGCGGCCGCCCGCAGTTCCTGCCGGCCGCGCACGCTGGAGCGGCGCAGCGCCTCGCACCGGTCCCGGACCGCCTTGGCGGAGCGATGGGCGCCGAGCATGGCCGCGGCGAGGGCGCCGACGACGAGCAGCGCACACCCGGTCAGTACGGGCCACAGCCGCGCGTCCCGCTCGCCCGTTCCCCCGCCGAGCTGGAGGGTGAAGATCACCGCGGCGGCGCCGCTGAGCCCGGCGGCGAGCGCGGGCAGGAGGGCGGCGCGGACCAGCTGGGGCCTTATCTGCCGTGCCGGACCGGTGACGGCTTGTCTCGACGGGGAGTGACGGGCGGCGCGGAGTCCGGACATCTGGGTCCTCGGTACGTGGGGCCCGGCCCCCAGCGTTCCCGGGGCCCGGTGTTGATCACCGGTTACCCACGCTAGACCGCACCGTCACACCCCGGACGGCGAGTTGGGGAACTTGGGCGGGGTGCTTCCCGCTCCCGGTGGAGCGCTCGTACGCCCGCCCGAATCCGCGGGGTCGCCCCACGTGACCCCGCGGCCGACCCGCGCCGGGCACCCGCCCCACCCCGCATCCGCCCTCCGGCCGTCGCCGTGACGCCACCCCGACCCGCGAGCCGAGGGCCACGGGCCGCCCCGGCGGGGGCCGGGGCGGCCCGTGGCCTCTCGCTCGACCCCGCTCGCTACGTCCCCACCGGCTCCTGCTTCTCCTGCCCGCCCGCAGCCGCGGTTTCCATCCGCGCCGCTTCCCCGGCCGCGCCTCCCGCCTCCGACGGAGGCACGGAGGACGGGCCGTCGACGGGACCGGCCGTCAGCCCCTGCACGACGAACGGCCTCCACCAGGGTGCGGAGGGGGCGCCGGCCGCGCCGGGCTCGAAGGGCTCGCCCGGGATGGGGAGGGCGATGGCGGCTCCCGCCTTCGCCGCTGCGGCGACGGTGCCCTCGCCCGGCTCGTCCCACGGGTGCGGGGCCAGGTTGAAGGTGCCCCAGTGGATCGGCAGCATCGTGCCGTGCGGGACGCCGCCCTGGAGGTCGAGGTGGGCCTGCATGCCCTCCTCGGGTGTCATGTGGATGTCCGGCCAGTACTCCGAGTAGGCCCCGATCTGGATCATCGTGGCGTCGAAGGGCCCGTGCGCGGCGCCGATCTCCCGGAAGCCGGGGAAGTACCCGGTGTCACCGCTGTGGTAGATCCGGTGGTCGTCGCCCGCGACCACCCAGGAGGCCCACAGGGTGTGCTGCTGGTTGCGCAGGCCGCGCCCGCAGAAGTGCCGGGCCGGGGTCGCCGTGAGCGTGAGCCCGGCGACCTCCGCGCTCTCGTTCCAGTCGAGTTCGCGCAGCCGGTCGGCCGGGACGCCCCAGCGCTCCAGGTGCGCGCCGACGCCCAGCGGAACCGCGAAGACCGTGTCCGTACCGGCCAGGCTCTTGATCGTCGGGAGGTCGAGGTGGTCGTAGTGGTCGTGCGAGATCACCACGACGTCCACGTCGCCCAGCGAGGCCAGCGGCACCGGTACCGGGTGCAGCCGCTTGGGCCCGGCGAACGGGAAGGGGGAGCACCGGTCGCCCCAGACCGGGTCGAACAGCACCCGGCGGCCGTCGATCTCGGCGAGCACGCTGGAATGGCCCATCCAGGTCACGCGCAGGCCGCTCGCGGGCGGCTTGGCCAGCTCCGCGAGGGTGGTCGGGTACACGGGGATCGGCGCGCCGGGGTTGCGGCGCAGCCGCTGCTCCTTGTGGAAGTAGATCTTGGCGAACTCCCGCATCGACCCGGACGGCCTGGTCCGGGCGCCGAGCGGGTTCTGGAAGACGCCGTCGGCGAAGTTCGGCGAGCGGCGGATGCGCTCCAGCCGGGCGCCGGACGGGTCCGCGCCGAAGGCTTCGGGCCGCAGGGCGCGCAGCCGTGGACGCAGGGGACGGGAGCCGGTCAAAGCGCCTCCTGGGAGGATGGGTCACGCGGTTCGTGGACGTCTACCCCCATCCCAACGCACACGGGCCCCGAAGGATTCCACTCCCGGCCGGGTGATCCCCGTGTCGCACGCGCCCCGGCCCCCCGCCCCTCTCCCCTACGCTCCCGCGGCCCCCGCGGCCCCCCTGCCCCCGCCCCCCTGCCCCCGCCCCGCGGCCCCCGCCGCGCCGCCGACCGCCTACAGCGGCAGCAGGTCCGGCCGCTTCGCCGCGACGTGGTCCCCGGAGGACTCCCCGCGCAGCCGGCGCCCGATCCAGGGGACGAGGTGCTCGCGGGCCCACTGGATGTTGTCCCGGGTGGTGTCCACCGAGCCGCGCGGCCGCTGCGGCGGCCACGGCTGGTCGGGGTCGGCCGGCACCTGGATCCCCAGCACCTGCGCGGCGCGCAGGGCCACGCGCGTATGTCCCTCGGGCGAGAGGTGCAGCCGGTCGCCGTCCCAGGCCCGCCGGTCCTGTACGGACCTGAGGGACCAGAGGTCGAGCACCGGGCAGTCGTACCGGTCGGCGATGGAGCGCACGTGGGCGCTGTACGTCGCCACCTTGCCGCGGAGGTGCCGCAGGACCGGCACGCCCCGGGTGTCGAAGCCGGTGGTGATCATGACCTGGCCCACGGATCCGGCGAGGTCGGCCACGGCGGCCTCGAACCGCTCCGCCACGTCGTCGGGGTCGCTGCCGGGCCGGATGATGTCGTTGCCGCCCGCGCAGAAGGTCACGAGGTCCGGCGCGAGCGCCTTGGCCCGCGGGACCTGCTCGGCCACGATCTGGTCGAGGAGCCTGCCGCGTACGGCCAGGTTCGCGTATCGGAAGTCGTGCTCGTCACGTCGATCGGCCAGGAGCACGGCGAGCCGGTCCGCCCAGCCGAGAAACGATCCCCCCGGTCCCGGGTCCCCCACACCCTCGGTGAAGCTGTCCCCGATCGCCGCGTACGAGCCGATGGTCTTGAGTGTCGTCGTCGTCGCTGCCACGAAGCACCATCCTTCACCCCTGCGGGCGACCTACGCCAACGTAAGCAGGGGTTAACGGACCGTGATCTGTACCACGCGCGATATAAGGAATAAGTACGCGTCAGGCCGGGACCCCTCGGGGTCCCGGCCTGACGCGTGTCCCTTCCCGCGGCGGATGCCGTCGGACGCTCACCGTCAGACGGTGGCGCCCTTCGAGCGGAGGTAGGCCAGCGGGTTGATGTCGGAGCCGTAGGACGGGCCCGTGCGGATCTCGAAGTGGAGGTGCGGGCCGGAGGAGTTGCCGGTGGAACCGGAGAGGCCGATGCGCTGTCCGGCGGTCACGCTCTGGCCGGCCGAGACGGACAGCGAGGAGAGGTGGCCGTACTGGGAGTACTTGCCGTCCGCGTGCCGGATGACGACCTCGTTGCCGTACGAGCCGCCCCAGCCCGCGGAGACGACGGTGCCCGCGCCGACGGCCTTGACGGTGGTGCCGGAGCTCGCGATGAAGTCGACTCCGGTGTGGTAACCCGAGGACCACATGGCGCCGCTCGCCCTGTACTGGGTGGAGACCCCGCCGCCGACGGGGGCCACGAAGCCGGCGCCGGAGGGGGCCGCCGCGCCGGTGGAGGTCTCGCCGCCCTGCGCCTTCTGCTGGGCCTTGGGCTGCGGCTTCCGGGCGGGGGCGTCCTGGTCCCCCGAGGAGGCCTTCCCGGAGACCGGGGCCTCGGCCGGCTTCTGCTTCTTCTGGACCGGCTTCTCCGCCGGAGCCGGGGCCGGAGCCGGCGCGGCGGCGCTCGGGGCGGAGGCGCCCTTCGCACCGAGCGTCAGCTTGAGGCCCGGGTGGATCAGCGAGGGGTCGGCGCCGACGGCCTCGCGGTTGTCGGCGTACAACTGCTCCCAGCCGCCGGACAGGTCGCGCTGTGCGGCGATCTTGGAGAGGTAGTCGCCGGACACGACCGTGTACACGGTCGGCGCGGCGGCCGGGGCCGCGGCGGGGGCGGCGACCGGTGCGGTCTGCAGCGCGACCGGCAGCTGCGGGGCCACGGCGGGCACGGTGGCCGGCGCGGCGGCCGGGGCTCCGGCCGCCTGGGCGCCGGCGGCGCCCATCAGCGGCAGCGCGAGGGCCGCTCCGCCGGTGCCGGCGACGGCGAAACCGCGGGAGATGGAAAGGGACTTGGGACGGCGGTGCTTACCTTTTGCGGGCATGGCGGTTTCCTCTCCGTCGCCTGCGAGGTGAGCTGTCGGGTTCGGACTGGAGATGTCCGGCCGCACACGTATGGGCACATGTACGGCTTCACCCCAAGCCGTCCCGATATGAAGACTCGGGACGGCGGCTTACCTGGTTCCCCCGCTCCTGCCGCGCGTGAATAGTCGGGTGCGGTTTTCCGGGTGGCGGCAGGATTCGGCGGTCCGCCCGGATCGATCGCGAAGGTAATCGAGTCCGGCCACAAGGAACAAGCCGCGAATTACCTGACGGAATCCCAGAGGTGAGGGATCGACGGAATTCCCGTCACCCTGCGTCCATTCCGGACCGCCAACATCCGGTCTGGCTGGGCCATTCGGCTTTCGCGATCAGGCACTCACGGTCACCGTATGATCTGGCTCACGGGCAGGCGCCCGATCTCGCCCCCGGATGCGGCAAGTTGTTGCCAAGTAGTGTAATTCGGACACCCTACGACGACGCGGAGGAGTTCACGTGACCCAGCAGATACCCCCGACCCCGCCCGGGCGGTCGCAGCCGGAGCCGGACCTGACCGGAGTGCGGAACTTCCGCGACGTGGGCGGCCTGCCGACGGCGGACGGACGGAGGGTCAGGCCGGGACGACTCTTCCGAAGCGGACATCTCGCACATGCCACAGAAACCGACACAGAGTTCCTCAACTCGCTCGGGCTCCACACCGTCTTCGACTTCCGCAACGACGCCGACCACGCCCTGGAAGGGCCGGACGTGGAGCTTCCCGGCGTGCGGAACGTCAACATCCCGCTCTCGGATCCGGCCGACGGCCGGGAGTTCTGGAAGATGGTCCGCGACGGCGATCTGGAACAGCTCCGCGGGCTCCTGGGCGACGGGAGGGGTGCGGCCAGGATGGCGCACTCGTACCGCTCGATCATCGCGAACCGCACCGCCGAGCACAGCCTGGTCCTGCACGCGCTCGCCGGGGACAGCGTCCCCGCGCTCATGCACTGTGCGGCCGGCAAGGACCGGGCCGGCCTGTCCGTCGCCGTCACCCTGCTCGCCCTGGGCGTCGAGCGCGAGGCGATCGTGGCGGACTACCTGGAGTCCAACGCCCCGCACCGGCGCTACCGGGTGCGCCGCGGCAGCGACGCCCCCGAGGCCCGCTCCCCCGAGGTGATGGAGCTGCTGTCCCCGCTGTTCGACGCCCGCGCCGCGTACCTGACGGCGGCCTTCGACACCATCGACGAGACCTGGGGCGGGGTGGAGCCCTACCTGGCCGAGGGCCTCGGGCTGGCGCCCGAGACCCTCGCCCGGCTCCGGGCGGGACTGCTGGACTGACCCGCCGCGACGGGCCGTCGGCGGTCAGCGGTTGCCGACGGCCTGCTTCACCAGCGTCCGGCCGAAGTCCCACATCAGCCCGGACCCGGCGTGCGCCTCGTCCATCACCTCGCGGAAGGCGCCGACGAACCGGTCGACATCGGCCTCGTCCACGACGAGCGGCGGGATGAGTTTGATCACTTCCAGGTGGTCGCCGGACACCTGGGTGAGGATGCGGTGCCTCTGCAGCAGCGGCACCACGACCATCTGCGCGAAGAGCCCCTTGCGGGCCGCCTGGAGCATCGTCCACCGGCTGCGCAGCCCCAGCGACGACGGCCGGCCGAACTCGATGCCGATCATCAGCCCGCGCCCCCGCACCTCGTGCAGCAGCTCGTACTCGTCCACGAGGGCCGCGAGCCGGCCGCGCAGCAGGTCGCCCATGGCCCGCGCGTTCGCGACGACCTCCTCGTCCTCCATGACGCAGAGCACCGCCAGCCCGGCCGCCATCGCCTGCGCGTTGGAACCGAAGCTCGCGGAGTGGACGAGCACCCGGTCCATGGACGAGTAGACGCGTCTGAAGATCCAGTCCTTGCCCAGGGTCGCGCCGACCGGCACGTAGCCGCCGGACAGCGCCTTGGCGACGCACACGAGGTCCGGCTCCACGCCCGGCTCGTGCTGGTACGCGTAGAAGTCACCGGTCCGTCCCAGGCCCGTCTGCACCTCGTCGGCGATCAGCAGCGCCTTGTGCCGGTGCAGCAGCTCCTGCGCGGCGAGCAGGAATCCGGGCGGGGCGGCGAGGACCCCCTTGCCCTGGATCGGCTCCACCACGAGGGCGGCCACGTCCCCGCGCCGCAGCTCCCGCTCCAGGGCCGCCAGGTCACCGAGCGCGATCTTCGTGTCGGGCAGCAGCGGCGCGAAGCCGTCCCTGAAGCCGTCCTCCCCGTTCACCGAGAGCGAGCCCGCGGTCAGCCCGTGGAAGGCGTGGTCGCAGTAGAGGACCCTGGGCCGCCCGGTGGCGTACCGGGCGAACTTCAGGGCGGTCTCCACCGCCTCGGTGCCGCTGTTGCCGAAGAAGACCCGGTCCAGGTGGGGGCTGTACGAGAGGAGCTTCTCGGCCAGCAGCCCGGGCAGCGGCTGGCAGTCGAAGCGGGTCAGGTCGGCGAGCTGGGCGTCGAGCACGTCGTGCAGCGCCCGGCGGACCACGGGGTGGTTGCGGCCCAGGCCCATCACCCCGAAGCCCGCCAGCATGTCGAGGTAGTCGTTGCCCTCGGCGTCCCAGAAGTGGGCGCCCTCGGCCCGCTCGTAGACCTTGTCGAAGCCGATGGTGTGCAGCATCCGGGGCAGCTGGTGGTTGAGGTACCGGGCGTGCAGCTCGTACCGCTCCGCGCCGCGCTCGGCCAGCAGGGCGCCGAGGTCGAAGCCCCCGCCCCGGCCGCCCTCCTCCCGCGGACCGGCGCTCATGCCGACTTGTCCCGGTTCCCACCGATCGTCTCCCGGGCCGCCCGCAGGGACTCCTTGAGGGATCCCATGGTGGCGAGGACGGCCGTGGGCTCGTAGCCGCAGTGCGCCATGCAGTTCGCGCAGCGCGGGTCCTTCCCGCGGCCGTACTTGCTCCAGTCGGTGTCGTTGATGAGCTCGCGGTACGTGGGCACGTAGCCGTCGCTCATCAGGTAGCAGGGCCGCTGCCAGCCGAAGAGCGAGTAATTCGGAATGGCCCAGGCGGTGCAGGGGAAGTCCGCCTTCCCTTCCAGGAAATCCAGGAAGAGCGGCGAATGGTTGAGCCGCCAGCGGCGCCGGTTGCCTCCGGAGAAGGCCTTCTTGAAGAGTTCCCGGGTCTGCTCGACGCCCAGGAAGTGCTCCTGGTCGGGGGCCTTCTCGTAGGCGTAGGCGGGCGAGATCATCATCTCGTCCACCTGGAGGTCGTCGTTGAGGTAGTTCAGCACCTCGATGATCGTCTGCGGGGTGTCCGTGTTGAAGAAGGTCGAGTTCGTGGTGACCCGGAAGCCGCGCCGCTTCGCCTCCTTGATGGCCGCGACCGCCTCGTCGAAGACGCCCTCCTTGGCCACCGACTCGTCGTGGCGCTCGCGCAGCCCGTCGATGTGCACGGCGAAGGCGAAGTAGGGGGACGGCGTGAACTTCTCGATCTTCTTGCGCAGCAGCAGCGCGTTGGTGCAGAGGAAGACGTATTTCCGCTTCGCCACCAGCTGACGGACGATCTCGTGCATCTGCGGGTGCATCAGGGGCTCGCCGCCCGCGATGGACACCATGGGCGCGCCCGACTCCAGCACGGCGCCGACCGCCTGGGCGACCGGCATGCGCTGCTTGAGCACCCCCGCCGGGTGCTGGATCTTCCCGCATCCCTCACAGGCCAGGTTGCAGGCGTAGAGCGGTTCGAGCTCGACGATCAGCGGGAACTTCTCCCGCTTGCGGAGCTTCTGTTCGAGAAGATAGGTCCCGACCCTGATGGACTGGCGCAGCGGCATGGCCATCTGGCTCACCTCCTGGGGAGCAGCGAAGAACGGTGCCATTCATAAAAAGCGGGCAGCACGGCACGCAATACACGGAAGGCCGATATTCCACCGCGCACGGTGCCGATACGGACGAGCTCGTGCTCCGGGGCGTCCACGATCACCCGGACGGCGGCAACCCGACGTCCTGCGGCCGCCCCGCCTCCCCGGCTTGCGGTCCACAGCGTGGCCGCGGACTCCATGTCGACGGCGACGGCGCCGGTGGCGCGCAGCTGCGCGCGTTCCTGGCCGCGGACGACGTGGTCGGATCCGGTCAGTGCGCCGAGGTGCACGGTTCGGCCGGGCGCGGCCCGGGCCAGTGCCTCGGCGAGCAGGGCCGTGCCGGTGCAGGTGACGGACCCGTGCGGGTCCCGGGTCTCCTCGGCCACCAGCAGGTCGCCGGGGTGCATGCCGGCCACGAGCCCGGCGCAGAACCCGGTGGCGAGGACGGCGGCCCGGTCCATGCCCGGCCGTTCCAGGGCCCGGGCGACGGCCCGTTCGGCCGCGCGCGGCCCCATGCCGGTGCGCAGCACGGCGTACTGCTCGGGGGCGCCCCGGCCCGCGCCGCGCAGCGCCGCCCGCTCGATGCGCAGCGCGCAGGCGACGAGCAGCGGCGACGGATCGCCGCCGGGGCGTTGCGGCCGCGCGGCCATCACGCTTCCCCGGCGCGGGCGGACGGTTCTCCGTGCAGGTAGCGGCCGAGCGCGGTGAGCGGGAACACCTGTCGGTACAGGTGGTAGTTGATGGAGAAGTCCCAGGGGAAGCCGGTCCCCGTGAAGTACGGCTCGTCCCAGGAGCCGTCCTCCTCCTGCGTGCGCACCAGGTAGGCGATGCCGCGCTCGACGGACCCGCCGTCGCGCTCACCGGCCGACAGCAGGGCCATCAGCGCCCACGCGGTCTGCGAGGCGGTGGAGGCGCCCTTCCCGGCCCACGACGGGTCCTTGTAGGAGCGCTGGTCCTCGCCCCACCCGCCGTCCTCGTTCTGTACGGACTCCAGCCAGCGCACCGCCCGCCGGATCGCCGGGTGCGCCGGGGCGAGGCCGGCGGCGGTGAGGGCCGGCACCACCGACCCGGTGCCGTAGACGTAGTTGGTGCCCCAGCGGCCGAACCAGCCCCCCTCCGGCTCCTGTTCGGCGAGCAGCCAGTCGATGCCGCGCCGGGTCCGGGGGTCCGCGGCCCGGCCCTCGAAGGCGAGCATCTCCACCACGTGGGCGGTGACGTCGGCCGAGGGCGGGTCGATGACCTCGCCGAAGTCGCAGAAGGGCAGCTTGTTCGGGAAGGGGCTGGTGTTGTCTGCGTCGAAGGCGCCCCAGGCCCCGTTCTTGGACTGCATGCCGAGGGTCCAGGACACCCCGCGGCCGATGGCCCCCTCCACCCGGGCGGGGTCGGGGTGCCGGACGCGGCGCAGGGCGAGGACGACCTCGGCGGTGTCGTCGATGTCGGGGTAGGTGTCGTTGTGGAACTCGAACGCCCATCCGCCGGGTGCGAGCCCGGGCCGCCGCACCGCCCAGTCCCCGCTGCGCACGATCTCCTCGCCCAGCATCCAGTCGGCGGCCTTGACGAGGGCCGGGTGATCGGCCGGCAGGCCCGCGTCGGCCAGCGCGATCGCGGCGAGGCAGGTGTCCCAGACCGGCGACTGGCAGGCCTCGATCATCCGGGCGCCGTCCTCGCGCCACACCGCGAACCGGTCCAGGGATTCCAGCCCGGCGCGCATGACCGGGTGCTTGAGGTCGTAACCGAGCAGGTGCAGGGCGATGACGGAGTACACGGCGGGCGGCTGGATCCCGCCCCAGCAGCCGTCGTTCTCCTGGCGTTCGACGATCCAGCGGCCGGCGGTGTCCATCGCCGCCTTGCGCAGCCGGCGCGGGGCGTAGCGCCGGTAGACGTGCAGCGCCTTGTCCATCCGCTGGAAGACGCCGTCCCAACTGGTCAGCGGGGCAAGCCGCTTGAGCGGGTTCGGTACGCGGGCGTCGGCGTGCAGCTCGTCCAGGGCGAACGGCCCCGGGCGGACCGGTCGCAGCGCGGAGACCACGGTGAGCGGGACGATGGTCTGGCGGGCCCAGCAGCCGAAGTCGTAGATGTTCAGCGGGGCCCAGGTCGGCAGGAACACCAGCTCGGGCGGGAGTTCGGGCAGGTGGTCCCAGTTCCACCAGCCGAACAGCGCGAGCCAGATCCGGGTGAAGACGCGGGCGGCGGCGATGCCCCCGTGGGCCCGGATCCAGGCCGAGGCGCGGGCCATGTGCGGGGAGTCCGGGGCATCTCCGGCGAGGCGCAGGGCCACGTACGCCTCGATGGTGGCGGAGAGGTCGGGCGGGCCGCCGTGGAAGGTGGCCCAGGTGCCGTCGCTCCGCTGCTCGCCCCGGATGAAGAGCGCGGTGGCCGTGGTGACGGCCTCGTCCCGGATACCGAGGAACTGCCGCAGCAGCAGGTCTTCGGCGTCCATGGTGACGTTGGTCTCCAGGTCGCCTTTCCACCACCCCTCGGGGTCCTGGCGGTCCAGGAGGTGCCGCGTCGCGCGTGCCGCTGCCTCCTGGGGCGTCCGCCGCCCCGGTTCGGGTGGTTCGGGCGGATCCGCTACGGCCGGCTCCGGCCGGGCCTGACCCACCGACGGCACGGCCGGGTCGGGTCCCGGCCTGGGGCCGGCTTCAATTCCGCTGCCAGCGCCGGCGCTCTCCGCGCCGCCGTCGGTCGTCGCTGTCATGGCTTCCCCTTAGAACAGTGTCCTGTGCTGTGCTGGGGTCTGCCGTCGGCCGGTGCCCGCCCCGGCGGGGGGCGGGCACCGGCCGGCGACCGTGGCGTCATATCAGCTTGCGGGTGGCGATCACCTCTTGCGCACGACGACGAAGTCGGCGAGGGCCACCAGTTGCTCGCGCACCGTCTGCGGCATGTCCACGTCGTCCAGGGCGCGGATCGCGACGGCGTGCTGGCGGCGCGCCTCGTCGGCGGTCCACTGGCGGCCGCCGGCCGCCTCGATCAGCGCCGCCCGGGCCGCGAACTCCTCCTCCGAGAAGTTCTCGAAGTCGTTGCTCTTGGCGTCGGCGGCGAGCAGCTCGGCGAGCTCCTCGCAGGCCGGCCCGCCCGCGGCGAGGGCCGCGACGACCGGCAGCGACTTCTTGCGCTGGCGCAGGTCGCTCCAGGTCTGCTTGCCCGTGGCCTCCGGGTCGCCCCAGATGCCGAGCAGGTCGTCGACGGCCTGGAAGGCGAGGCCCAGGTGGTAGCCGTACTCCTCCAGCTTGTCGGCGGTGCGGTCGTCCGCGCCGCCGAGCACCGCGCCGATGGAGACCGCGCAGGCCAGGAGGGCGCCGGTCTTGTTGCCCTCCATCTCCAGGCACTCCTCGACGCTGACGCGCTCGCGGTGCTCGTAGGAGATGTCCTGGGCCTGGCCGTCGATGAGCTTGCGGCTGGCGGTCGTCAGCCGGCGGGCCGCGCGGCCCGCCTCGACGGTGCCCAGCTCCAGCAGCACCTCGTTGGCGAGGGCGAACAGCGCGTCGCCGACCAGGATCGCCAGCGCCGGGCCGTGCACCTTCCACACCGTGTCGCGGTGGCGGCGCTGCTCGTCGCCGTCCATCAGGTCGTCGTGCAGCAGCGAGAAGTTGTGGACGAGCTCGACCGCGACGGCTCCGGGGACGCCGACCTCGGCCGCGGCGCCCGCGGCCTCGGCGGAGAGCAGCGCGAGGGCGGGGCGCACGGCCTTGCCGCCGTCGCCGTCCGCGGGGTTGCCCTGGGCGTCGATCCAGCCGAAGTGGTAGGCGGCGACGGTGTCCATGGGCGCCGCGAGCCGGTCGACGGCGGCGCGGAGCACGGGCGTCGACAGCGTGCGGCCGCGCTCCAGGAGGGCGAGCGTGTCCGCCTTCTCCCCGCTGGCGGTGCCCACACTGGCATCCGTGTTCTCGACGGCCGGATTCCCCGGGTTCACTGGTTCTCCTCTGGTTCCTGTATGTGCGGTGCCGGTCGTGCTGGTGGTCGTCGTCATGCCGCCTCCTGCAGAGGGTGTTCGCGGTGGCGGCCGAGTGCGGCGAGCGCGGCGTGTGCCGCGCCCAGCCCGCTCCGTACGGCGCTCTCCATGGTCGCGGGCCAGCCGGTGGCGGTCCACGCACCGGCCAGGTAGAGCCCCGGCGTGTCGGTCCGCGCGCCGGGGCGCAGCCGGCCGACGCCGGGGGTGGGGGCGAAGGTGGCCGTCCGCTCCCGGGTGACGAAGAAGTCCCGTACCTTGGCGCCGCGCGCGGCCGGCAGCAGCTTCTCCAGCTCGGGCAGGTACTTGTCCCGCAGGAGCGAGACGGGCTCCTCGATGTCGTCCTGCGCGACGGACTGGGACAGTGCCAGGTACTGGCCGCCGTCGGGGAGTCCGGAGGCCTCGGTGCGGTCGAAGACCCACTGGACCGGGGAGCCGAGCGCGGCGAAGAAGGGCTGCCGGAGCACCTTGCGGTCGTAGACGACGTGGACGTTGAGGATCGGGGCGGTGCCGATGTCCAGGAGCCGGTCCGGGTCGGCGAGCGCGCCCGCCGGGAGCAGGCCGTGCGCCTCGCGCTGCGGGACGGCGAGGACGACGGTGCCCGCGGCGAGGGACTCGCCCTCGGTTTCGACCTGCCAATGCCCTTCGGGCGTACGGGAGACGGAGGTCACCCGGGTGCGCAGTTCGGTCCGTACGCCGGCCGCGTCGAGCGCCTTGCGGGCGAGGGTGTCGTGCAGGTCGCCGAGCGGTACGCGGGCCCAGCCGATGTCGGCGGCGCCGTTCTCCGAGAGCAGGCCGGTCTTGAAGACCATGGCGGCCAGGCCCAGCGAGGACTGTTCGGCGGTGGCGTTGAGGGTGGCGATGCCGACGAGGTCCCACAGGGCCTCGATCGTACGGGCGGACTGGCCGTAGCGGCCGAGCCAGGTCGCGAAGTCCAGGCCGTCCAGCGCCGGGTCGGCGGGGTCGAGCCGACGCAGCGCGAGGGCGGCGCGGCCGACGGACGCCCGCTCGGCGAGGGAGAGGTGCGGGTAGCGGGCCAGGGAGCCGGCCAGGTGCAGGGGGACGGGCAGGCGGCTGCGGCGCAGCCGGCCCAGTCGCGGGCGGCCGGGGCGGCCGACGTCGAGGACGGGGACGTCGAGCCGGTCCTGGACCGGGGCGAGGGCGGCGCCGTCCACCCGGTCCAGGAACCACCGGTAGGCGGTGCAGCAGCGCAGGTACACGTGCTGGCCGTTGTCGACGGTGAGGTCGCCGCGCTTGAACGAGAAGGCCAGCCCGCCGAGCCGCGGGCGGCCTTCCAGGAGCGTGACCCGGAGTCCGGCGTCGGCGAGTTCGAGCGCGGCGGTGACCCCGGCGAGTCCGCCGCCGACGACGACGGCGTGCCGGTCGCTGTCGCTCATACGCCCTCCCGGGTGCTGCGGTTGCCCTCCGCGGCGGTCGCCCGCCGGGCCCGTGCGGCCCGTGCCGCGGCGGGCCGCGCGCGGCCCGCACGGAGAGACGCGGCCGGCCGGGTCCCGGTTGCCTGCGCCGCGGCCCTGCCCGGGCCGGCGGGGGCGGGCCGGGGCGCGGGCCGGCGGACCGCCGGACGTGTCGACGCGCGGCCGGGGCGCGCCGGCCGCGCGGAGCGGGTCGGGTTCATCAGATCCGCCTCCGGGTGCTCTGGCGGGAGATGGTGCGCGCGTCGAGGCCGGAGAGGCCACGGACGGCGACGTACGCCTTCTCGTGCGTGGGCAGCGAGACGCGGCCGCGGAGCACGGCCTCCGGCTCCCGCTCGATGCGGTCGAGGAGGCGCCGGTAGATCCCGGCCATGGCGGCGACGCAGGCCCCGCTGCGCCGGTCGAGCAGGGGCAGCAGCCGGTAGCCCTCGACGAACAGGGCGCGGGCGCGCCGGACTTCGTGGTGGACCAGGCCCGCGAAGTCGGAGCCGGCGGGCATCCGCTCGCTGCGGAACCCGTCCGAGCAGCCGAACTTGGCGAGGTCTTCGGCGGGGAGGTAGGTGCGGCCGTTGGCCGCGTCCTCGCGAACGTCCCGGAGGATGTTGGTGAGTTGCAGGGCGAGGCCGAGGGTGTCGGCGTACTCCCCGGCGCGCGCCGCGTCGGCCGCTCCGAGTCCGCCGGTGCCCACGGTGCCGAACACGCCGAGCGAGAGCCGCCCGATGGCGCCGGCGACGCACCGGCAGTACTCCCTGAGGTCGTCCCAGGTCTCGTAGGTCTCCCCGCGGACGTCCATGAGGACGCCGTCGATGAGCTCGTCGAGTCCGCCGAGCGGGATGGGGAACCGGCGCGCGGCGTGCGCGAGGGCGACGGCGACCGGGTCGGTGTCGTCCTCGTCGATCTCCTCGGCGCGGATCCGGCCGAGCACGGCGCGGGTCTCCGCCAGCCGGGACAGCTTGGCGCCGGGCGCGAGCGTGCCGTCGCCGATGTCGTCGACGCGGCGGGAGAAGGCGTACAGCGCGGACATCGCATGCCGCTTGTCGGTGGGCAGCAGCCGGATGCCGTACGCGAAGTTGCGCGCCTGTGATCCGGTGACGGCCTCGCAGTAGCTGTAGGCCGCCAGGACCGGTGCGGACGGCGCAGCCGGTGACGACGCTTGTGTGGGGCCCTCCACGTTCGGGCTCACCCCTTTCTCGGCGCTGTGCGCAGGACGGCGGCCACCTCGCGGAGCAGGCCGCTCCTGGTGGGCTTGGGCGGGCCGGGAAGTACGTCGAAGCCGGCGTCGGTGACGGCCCTCAGGGCCGCGCGGCCCCCTCCCACGAAGCCCGCGAGCAGCAGCCGGAGTCTGCCGTGCACGCTGCCCACGAGCGGGGCGCCCTCGGCCAGCAGCGCGGCGGCGCGCTCGCTCTCGAACGCGATCAGGGAGCGTACGGACGCACCAGCGCTCGGGGCCTTCAGGTCGGCCTCCGTGACGTGGAAGCGCTGCATGTCCTCGCCGGGGAGGTAGATCCGGTCCCGGCCGAGGTCCTCGGCGACGTCCTGGAGGTGTTCGGCGATCTGCAGGGCGGTGCAGACGGCGTCGGAGCGGCGGATCCGCTCGGGGGTGCCGGTTCCGGTGAGGGAGAGCACGAGGCGGCCCACCGGGTTCGCGGAGAGCTCGCAGTAGGCGAGGAGCTCGCCGTACGTCGCGTAGCGGGAGACGCGCTGGTCCTGGCGGTTGGCCTCGATGAGCGCGAGGAACGGCTCGGGGGTGAGTCCGTGCGCGCGCACGACGGGCCGCAGGGCCAGCAGCAGCGGGTGGCGCGGCAGACCGTCGGCGGCGCCGAACACCCGGTGCAGGTCGGTCTCGAAGGCGTCGAGCATCGCGGACCGGTCGTCGGCGGCGGCCGGGTCGAGGCCGAGGAGCACCGCGTCGCGGCCGCCGGGGGCGAGGTCCCCGTCGCCGATGTCGTCGACGAGGCGGGCGTACCCGTAGACCGCCGTCAGGCCGTCGCGCCAGGCGCGCGGCAGGAAGACGGGTGCGACGGGAAAGTTCTCCGTCCGGGCCTTGCCGAGGGTGGCGCGCACGTGGGCCGTGTCGGACCCGGGCCGGTTGTCGTGCCCCGGGGTCACCGCCCGCCGCCCGGGGCGGGGACGGCCGTCGTGCCTGGGGGCCGGAGAATTCCCGTAGCCATTGCCGTCACATCTCCCGTTCTACACTGCCGACCCAATGCATCCTATTTCGGACACGCCGCCCCGGATTCCCCGGGGTACCTCAAGGCCGTTCACCTGCGGTGAATCGTCCCCTCTTGCCGCGATTCAGGACCGCTTCAGCTTACGCTGTACAACGCCGCGAAGGCCGCTCGGGTATTCGCTCCGGCACCGAATGTCGCCGCTGTCCGCCGTCGAATGTCGCCGAATGCCGTCGAACAGCGTCGAATGGCGTGGAAATCCACCGGATACCGCCCGGTTCGGCATCCGGACACCACGAGGCCCCCGCCGCGCTGAGCGGCGGGGGCCTCGTCGTTCCGCCCGGGGGCGGACGTCAGCCGTTGGTCGCCTTCTCGTAGGCCGAGACGACTTCCTCCGTGGGCCCGTCCATGAGGAGCTCGCCCTTCTCCAGCCACAGCACGCGGTCACATGTGTCGCGGATCGACTTGTTGTTGTGGCTCACCAGGAAGACGGTGCCCGCCTTCTCCCGCAGTTCGCGGATGCGGTTCTCGGAGCGCACCTGGAAGCTGCGGTCACCGGTGGCGAGGGCCTCGTCGATCATCAGGACGTCGTGGTCCTTGGCCGCCGCGATGGAGAAGCGCAGGCGCGCCGCCATTCCGGAGGAGTAGGTGCGCATCGGCAGGGAGATGAAGTCGCCCTTCTCGTTGATGCCCGAGAAGTCGACGATGCCCTGGTAGCGCTCCTTGATCTGCTCGCGGCTCATGCCCATGGCGAGACCGCCGAGGACGATGTTGCGCTCGCCAGTCAAGTCGTTCATCAGCGCCGCGTTGACGCCCAGCAGCGACGGCTGGCCGTCGGTGTAGACCCGGCCCTCCTCGCAGGGCAGCAGGCCCGCGATGGCGCGCAGCAGCGTCGACTTGCCGGAACCGTTGGAACCGATGAGGCCGATGGCCTCGCCGCGGTACGAGGTGAAGGAGACCCCCCGTACGGCGTGGACCCGGCGGACGCCTCGCTCCTCGCCCTTGCCCTTGCCCCGGCGGACCATCTTGCTGAGCGCGGCGGTGGCCGCGCCCTTGCCGGCTCCGCCGGTGTTGACGCGGTAGACGATGTGCACGCCGTCCGCGATCACGGTGGGGATGCGCCCCTCGGTTTGCTCAGCCACGGCCGTAACGCTCCTCAGCCTTCCAGAAGTACACGAAGCCTCCGAGCCCGATCACTACGGCCCAGCCCACGGCGAAGGCCCAGACGTGCGGCGGCAGGTAGCTGGCGCCGTAGTCGTCGATCAGCGCGAACCGGATGAGGTCCATGTAGATCGCCACCGGGTTCCACAGCAGCACGTCGCTGATCCACTGCGGCTGCTCCGCGAGGTAGACGCCGATCGGGAACATGACGCCGGAGGCGTACATCCAGGTACGCATCACGAACGGCATCAGCTGCGCCAGGTCGGGGGTCTTGGAGCCCATGCGCGCGAAGATCATGGCGAGGCCGGTGTTGAAGACGAACTGGAGCGCCAGCGTCGGGATCACCAGCAGCCAGGAGAGCCGCGGGTAGTTGCCGAAGCTGATGGCGATGATGAAGACGACGATCATCGAGTACATCAGCTGCTGGAGCTGCTGGAGCGAGAAGGACACCGGGAGCGCGGCGCGCGGGAAGTGCAGCGCCCGCACCAGCCCGAGGTTCCCGGAGATCGCCCGGACGCCCGCCATGAGCGAGCTCTGGGTGAAGGTGAAGACGAAGATGCCCATCATCAGGAACGGGACGTAGACGCCCGAGGGCATCTCCTTGCCCGCGCCGAGGATCAGGCCGAAGATCAGCCAGTAGACGGCCGCGTTCAGCAGGGGGGTCGCCACCTGCCAGACCTGGCCGAGCTTCGCCTGGCTGTACTGCGCGACCAGCTTGGCCCGGGAGAACGCCAGGACGAAGTGGCGCCGGCCCCAGAGCTGGCGGATGTACTCGCCCAGGCCGGGGCGGGCGCCGCTCACGGAGAGGCCGTACTTCCTGGCGAGCTCCGCGGGGCTCAGCCCCGCGTCTCGGGACGGCGGCTTGCTCGTGGCGAGGGTGCCGTCGTGGGTTGTGTCACTCACAAGTTGAAACTTTCCGTCTTCAAGATGCGGCAGGAAGGATGGGCATCAGGCTGGTGGCACGAGGCCCGTGATCGCGCCATGGTCCCAGACGCGATCGGGTCAGATGACAGGTGGTCGGCCCAACCGGGTCAACCGCCAGACCGTCCGCCACCGCATGGGCCGGCGGGGGCCGCAGGGAGTGGTCCACCCCTCGCGGAATCCACCGAACCAGGCCTTCAGCGCGGGCGCCGACGGCCTGCGGACCAGGGTCAGCAGGAGCCAGACACCCAGGTAGACGGGGACCAGCGGGGCAGGCAGGTTGCGGCGGGCGAGCCACACCCGGTTACGGGCAACCATACGGTGGTAGACCGCGTGCCGGGAGGGGGACGTGGTGGGGTGCAGCAGGACCATGTCCGCCCGGTAGTCGATCAGCCACCCTGCGTCGAGCGCCCGCCAGGCCAGGTCCGTCTCCTCGTGCGCGTAGAAGAACTCCCCCGGAAGGGGTCCGACCTGCTCGAACACCGTGGTGCGGACCGCGTTGGCGCCGCCGAGGAAGGTGGTCACGCGCGAGGAGCGCATCGGGTCCGAGGCGCGCAGCCGCGGCACGTGCCGGCGCTGGGTGACGCCGGTCTCGGGGTCGGCGATCCGGAAGCTGACGATCCCGAGCTCCGGGTCCTCCGTGAAGGCCTGGCGGCACAGCTCGGCGGTGTCGGTCCGCTCCAGCAGCCCGTCGTCGTCCAGGAACAGCAGGGCGTCCACGTCGCGGCCGCCGGGGCCGAAGGCCTCGATGCCGACGTTGCGGCCTCCCGGGATGCCCAGGTTCTCGGGCAGGGCCACCGTACGGACGCCCTCGGGCATCCCGGTGACCTCCACGCCCTGGCCCACCACGACGACCTCGACGGGGGCGCCGTCCTGGCGGGCCACCGAGTCGATGAGCGCCTTGAGGTCGTCGGGCCGGTTGCCCATGGTGATGATCACGGCGCCCAGCCGCATCGGGGCACTCACTTGAGCCTGCTGGAGGCCAGCACGGACACGAGGTGCAGCACGGTCTGCAGCACCGCGATGCCGGCCAGTACGGCGACGCCCAGCCGGGAGAAGTACAGGTCGCCGCGCATCTGGTCCAGGACGGCCAGCACCAGGATGAGCAGGGACGCCTCGATGCCGAGGACGAGGCGGTGGAACTTGAGCGCGGCCGCGGCCCGGCGGGCGAGCGCCATGCCGGAGGAACGCGGTTCGGCCGCAGCGTCCTGGACCACGGGCTTCCCCGCCTGGTGGCGGGCGACGCCGACCAGGTCGGTCTCGGCCTTGATCAGGATCGCGCCGAGCGCCGCCAGGGTGCCCAGGAAGGCCCACAGCCAGTCGATCCGCCCGCTGCCCCAGAGGTCGGAGGCGCGCAGGCCGAAGCCGACGAGGACCGCGGCGTCGCACAGGTAGGCGCCGACCCGGTCGAGGTAGACCCCGGAGAGCGAGTACTGCTTCTTCCAGCGGGCGACCTCGCCGTCGACGCAGTCGAGCAGCAGGTACATCTGCACCGCGACCACGCCGAGGACCGCGCCCCAGACACCGGGGATGAGCAGGGCCGGGAGGGCGAGGACGCCGGCGAGGGTCATCACGTAGGTCAGCTGGTTCGGCGTGACCCGGGTGGTGACCAGGAGGCGGGTGATGCGCAGGGAGATCTCGCGCATGTAGAGGCGCCCGCCCCAGTGCTCGCCGCTGACCCGGTCCTTGACGCCCGCCGGATGAACGACGGGCCGGAGTTCAGCTACGGATGGTCTTGGCATAGTCGGCGTAAGCGTCCCTGATCTCGGCGGCGGACAGGTTGAGGTGCTCCAGGATCGTGAAGCGTCCCGGGCGGGTCTGGGGGGCGTAGTCGACGGCGGCGACGAACTCGTCGACGCTGAAGCCGATCTCCTCGGGCGACACCGGCAGGCCGTGCCGGCGCAGCACCTCCACGAAGAGGCCCGACTGCTGCTCGGCGCCGCGCAGGTGCATGGCGAAGGCGGCTCCGAGACCGACCTGCTCGCCGTGGAGCGCGGAGCGCCCCGGGTACAGCAGGTCGAAGGCGTGGCTGATCTCGTGGCAGGCGCCGGACGACGGGCGGGTGTCGCCGCTGATCGACATGGCGATGCCGGAGAGGACCAGGCCCTCGGAGAGCACGGTGAGGAACTCGTCGTCGCCGCAGCCGCCGGGGTGGCGCAGCACGGACTCGCCGGCGGTGCGGGCCATCGCGGCGGCGAGGCCGTCCACGGGCTCGTCGTTGAGCCGGTGCGAGAGCTCCCAGTCGGCGATCGCCGAGATGTTGGAGATGACGTCGCCGATGCCCGCGCGGATGAACCGCACCGGGGCGTCCTTGATCACGTCGAGGTCGATCACCATGGCGATCGGCGTCGGCACGCCGTAGGAGCCGCGGCCGTTGTCGTTGTCCAGGATGGACACCGGTGAGCAGATGCCGTCGTGCGAGAGGTTGGTGGCGACGGCCACCATGGGCAGTCCGACCCGCGCCGCGGCGTACTTCGCCACGTCGATGATCTTGCCCCCGCCCAGGCCCACGACGGCGTCGTAGCGGTTGCCCTTCATGTCGTCGGCCAGCTTCACGGCGGAGTCGATGGTGCCGTCGACGACCGGGTACCAGTCGGCGTGCGGCAGCACGGGCTCCAGCTTGGCGCGCAGCGCCACGCCGGAGCCGCCGCTGATCGCGATCGCCAGCTTGCCGGACGCCGAGATCCGCTGGTCGGCCAGGAGGCCGGCCAGGTCGTCCATGGCGCCGCGGCTGATGTCGACGACGACCGGCGAGGGGATCAGCCTGGTCAGTACTGGCATGCGATCGTCCGGCCCTTGGCGAGGTCGTCGTGGTTGTCGATCTCGACCCACTTGACGTCGCCGATGGGGGCCACGTCGATCGTGAAACCGTCGTTGACGAGCTGCTGGTAGCCGTCCTCGTAGTAGAGGTCGGGGTCGCGCTCGAAGGTGGTCTTCAGCGCGTCGGCCAGCTCTTCGGCGGCCTCGGGCTCGATGAGGGTGACGCCGATGTACTCGCCCGTCGCGTCGGCCGGGTCCATCAGCTTGGTGATCTTCCGCACGCCCTCGCCGTCGGCGGTGACGACCTTCATCTCCTCGTCGGCCAGGCTCTTGACCGTGTCGAGGGCGAGGATGATCTTCTTGCCGTCGCCGCGGGCGGCGAGCAGGGTCTTCTCGACGGAGACCGGGTGGACGGTGTCGCCGTTGGCGAGGATCACGCCCTGCCGCAGGACGTCACGCGCGCACCACAGGGAGTAGGCGTTGTTCCACTCCTCGGCCTTGTCGTTGTCGATCAGCGTGATCTTGACGCCGTACTTGGCCTCCAGGGCCTCGCGGCGCGCGTAGACCGCTTCCTTGCGGTAGCCGACGACGACGGCGACCTCGGTGAGGCCGACCTCGGCGAAGTTGCCGAGGGTCAGGTCGAGGACCGTGATGCTCTCCTCGTCGCCTTCGGGGCCGACGGGCACGAGGGCCTTGGGCAGGGTGTCGGTGTAGGGACGCAGACGGCGTCCGGCACCGGCAGCGAGTACAAGGCCGATCATGCTGGTTCTCCTTCGTCGTGTACGGCGGGTGCTCCGGAGGAGACCCAGAAGCGGATGCTCTCCACGAGCACCACGAGTGCCACGAACACGGCAGTGGCCGTGAGCGCGACGGGAAACGCGTCGCGTGCGAGGACGGCGGCCAGGACCACGGTCAGCAGGACCCGGCCCTCGTGACCGCCGATCGACCGCACCAGCCAGTGCGGGGGCGCGCCGGTGCCACCGCGAATCCGGTACACCGTGTCGTAGTGATGGTAGGCGACCGCCGCGATCAGGCCGAATGCCGCCGGAAGGGCTCCGGGGACGTCCGCCTTCGCGGCGAGGATCAGCACGGTGGTGTACTCGGCCGCCCGGAACACGGGCGGGACGAGCCAGTCGAGGGCGCCGGTGAGCGGGCGCGCGACGGCGGCTCCGGCGAGCAGCGCGTAGAAGACGGCGGCGATGATCACCTGGCGGCTGCCGAAGTCGTGGGCCCAGGCGGTCCAGAGCAGGGCGACGGAGCCGATGACGGCGGCGGCGATCCCGGCACCGGGCGCCATGCGGCCGACGAGCCGGGCCGCGAGCTCGGCCAGCGGGCCCGAGTCGGCGAGGTCGGCGAGCGCCTGGGCGGCCCGGGGCGTGCGCTCGGCCTTGCGGGTCAGGGAGCGCAGGACGCGGCCGGCGGTGGTGTAGAGGGCGCCGAAGGCGCAGCCGACGAGCAGTGCGTAGAAGACGGTCCGGGGGGTGGTGAGCGCGGTCAGCACCGCGATCATCGCCCAGCGCTCGCCGATCGGGAGGATGATCATCCGGCGGAGCCAGACGGTCCAGCCGACGCTGTCGAGCTTGTCGGAGAGCGCGGCCGTGGGGCTCGTGTTCGCGGTGGCGTCGTGGTTGGCCTCGTTGAAGGCGAAGTCGACGACGTGGCGGCAGGTCATGAGGATCATGGAGCCGAGCGCGAGGGCCCAGACGTCGTCCCCGTCGCGGGCGGCGCCGAGGGCGAGGCCCGCGTAGAAGGAGTACTCCTTCGCGCGGTCGAAGGTGGCGTCGAGCCAGGCGCCCATCGTCGAGTACTGGAGCGAGTAGCGGGCGAGCTGCCCGTCGGTGCAGTCCAGGACGAACGAGACGAGCAGCAGCACGCCGGCGGCGACGTAGCCCCAGCGGTCGCCGGTCGCGGCGCAGCCGGCCGCGATCAGGGCGGTGATCAGCGAGGCGGTGGTGACCTGGTTCGGGGTCAGGCCGCGGCGCGCGCACCATCGGGCGATGTAGCGCGAGTACGGGCTGATGAAGAAGGTGGTGAAGAAACCGTCGCGGGACTTCACGGCGGTCCGCAGCCGTACGGCCTCGTCGTCGACGGAGGCGACGGCGGCGGCGGCCTCGGCCCGCTCCGCCGTGGTCGCGGGGACGGTGGCGACGAGCGTCCCGAGCTCGGGGCGCTGGACGGCGGTGCCGGCGGCCTCGACCGCTTCGGCGAGGCGGTCCGCGTACGGGACGCGGAGCGCCGGGCCGGCGCCGACGGGTGCGCCCGGGGCGCCGCCGGTGAGCGCACCCGCGGCCGCCGCGCGGTCCAGGGCTGGACGGGCGCCGGGCTGGACGGCGAAGGCACCCGTGACGGCGCAGGCGTCGAAGCGGGGGTCGGTCAGCGCGAGGCGCAGCGCGTGGACGTGCCCGACGAACTCGCTGTCGACGAAGGCGACCCGCTGGTCGGCCGGTACGCGGGCCAGTGCGGCTGCCGCGTCCTCGGGGTCGGTGGCGGGGCGGACGTCGAAGCCGAGGGAGCGCAGCTCGTCCGCGAGCGGTGATCCGGGCACCGGCAGGCCGGTAAGGATGACGGTCGGCAGGCGAACTCACTCCTTGTAACGAAATCCGAAGCGCGCGCCGCGTGGGCGGCGACACGTCGGCAGAGGCTATCGGATGAATGGAAGCAAGGGTTCATCACCCGTTTACGCCCCGATAAGCCGAATATTCCCGGGCCCCGGGCCCGGGCGGGATCATCATTGACGATCATGGCGAGGGATCACAAACCGCCCCGGTGCTACGGTGGACGGCGGCGCGTACGAGTTTCGTCAATGCGTCCCAAATCACCACACGGTGACCGAACGGGAAAGAGGTGGGGTTGATGACCGTCGTGAAGGTCGCGGCCATGCGCAGCGAACTCCGGCACACCCCCACTTCCTTCCGGGCATCCGGCCAGGCCTGATCACGCACTGACTGATCGGTCCCGTCGGCCGGAGCCCCCGTTCAAGGGTTCACGTTGACCGACGCCGACAACACCCGCTCCACCGGCTCTTCCGACGCCTTCTCCGGCTCGGGCCTGCCCGAGTCCGGCTCATCCGTCTCCGAGGCCGCCGTCTCTGCGGCAGCCGTCTCTGCGGCTGCCTTCTTCGAGGCGTTCCTCACCCTGCACGACGGTCTGCCCCGGCAGGCCCCCGGCTCCGACGCGTCCACCCGGCACCTGCTGTCCCTGTGCGGACCGCTGCCCGAGCGGCCGCGCGTCCTCGACCTGGGCTGCGGTCCGGGCCGCAGCGCCCTGCTGCTCGCCGCCGAGGCGGGCGCGGCGCACGGCGCCGAGGTGACCGCCGTCGACCTGCACGAGGGGTTCCTCGACGAGCTCCGTACGGCCGCCACGGCCCGCGGGCTCGCCGACCGCGTCCGCACCGTCCCGGCGGACATGGGCGCACTCCCCTTCGAGGACGGCTCCTTCGACCTCGTCTGGGCGGAGGGCTCCGCCTACGTCATCGGCTTCGACACCGCGCTCGCGCAGTGGAAGCGGCTGCTCGCCCCCGGCGGCACCCTCGTGCTGACCGAGTGCGAGTGGACCGTCGCGGAGCCGTCCGCCGGTGCGCGCGCCTTCTGGGACCCCCAGTGCGCGCTGCGCACCACCGCGCGCAACCTCGCGGCCGCCCAGGCCGCCGGATACCGGGTGCTCGGCGTGCACCGGCTGCCCGACTCCGACTGGGACGAGTACTACGGTCCGCTCGCGGAGCGGGCCCGCACCCTCTCCGGCGGGGGATCCCCCGCCGGAGAGGCCGCGCTGGCCGCCACCCGCGCCGAGCTCGACACCCGGGCCCGCCACGGGCACGAGTACGGCTACACCGGGTACGTCCTGCGCCCGGTGACCGCCGGGGACGGACCCGCCTGGCCCGCCCGGCCGGAGACCGCGGCCGACGCGGCCGCCGTACGGGCCGTCAACCTGGCGGCGTTCGACACCCCGCTCGAAGCCGACCTCGTGGACGCTCTGCGCGCGGACGCCTCCTGGATCCCCGGGCTGTCGTACGTGGCCGAGGGCCCCGACGGTTCGGTGGCGGCGCACGCCCTGCTCACCGCCTGCGAGGTCGACGGCGCGCGTGCGCTGGCGCTCGCGCCGGTGGCGGCCGATCCGGCGCTCCAGCGGTCGGGCGCGGGCAGCTCGGTCGTACGGGCCGTGCTCGCGGCGGCCAGGGAGCGCGGGGAGCCGTTGGTCCTCGTCCTGGGGCACCCGGAGTACTACCCGCGCTTCGGTTTCGTGCCGGCGTCGCGCTTCGGGATCCGGGCGCCGTTCGAGGTGCCCGACGAGGCGCTGATGGCCCTGGTGCTGGACGATTCCGTTCCGGTGCCGGCGGGAACGATCGGTTATCCGGCCCCGTTCGGGGTCTGCCGTACCGGACGCGGACGTCCGTCCCTCCTCGTCGTACCACGCGGGGAGGGGCGGACATGCGTGGATCTCCGAAGTGGGGACAAGCCGCTTTTGTACGGCAGACTGAAGGCCGGAGTCCGAAGCGAAGGATGGGTATGCCGACCACACCAGCCACCGCCGCGAACAGCGCGTCCAACGGCACCGGTACTCAGGAAGCGATCATGCTCGAACTGGTCGACGAGGCCGGCAACACCATCGGCACGGCGGAGAAGCTGTCCGCCCATCAGGCGCCCGGCCTGCTGCACCGTGCGTTCTCGGTGTTCCTCTTCGACGAGGAGGGCCGCCTGCTGCTCCAGCAGCGGGCCCTCGGGAAGTACCACTCGCCCGGCGTCTGGTCGAACACCTGCTGCGGTCACCCCTACCCCGGGGAGTCGCCGTTCGCGGCGGCCGCGCGGCGGACCCACGAGGAGCTGGGGCTGTCCCCGTCGCTGCTCGCGGAGGCGGGCACCGTGCGCTACAACCACCCGGACCCCGCGTCGGGCCTGGTGGAGCAGGAGTTCAACCACCTGTTCGTGGGACTGGCGCAGTCGGCGCTGCGGCCGGATCCGGAGGAGGTCGGCGACACCGCGTTCGTCAGCGCCGCCGAACTGGTGAAGCGCCACGCCGACGATCCGTTCTCCGCCTGGTTCATGACCGTGCTCGACGCGGCGCGGCCGGCGATCCGCGAACTGACCGGGGACGCCGCGGGCTGGTAGGCCGCGGGCCGGGAGGCCCTGGCATCGATCTCGGCATCGGCCTCGGCGGATCAGACCACCGGGGCCTGGGCGGCCAGCGGCAGGGCCGCCCAGATGACCTTGCCCCCGGTCGAGGTGTGCTCGACGTCGCAGACCCCGCCGGCCTCCCGCGTGATCTCCCGCACCAGGAGCAGGCCCCGCCCACCGGTCTGGCCGAAATCGGCCTCCAGCGCCTTGGGCCGGTACGGGTGGTTGTCCTCGACGGCCACCCGTACCCATTCCCGGCCGATCGCCACCTCCACCGCGACCTCCGGCGAGAGCAGGGCGGCGTGCCGGACCGAGTTCGTCACCAGCTCGGAGACGATCAGCAGCAGGGAGTACACCAGGTCCTGCTGGGCAGGCACCCCCTGCCGGCCGAGGAGCTCGCGCACCGCGCGGCGCGCCTGCGGAACGGATTCTTCTACCGCGGGAGCCGTGAATCGCCACACTCCCTCGTACGCGAGGGGGTCGGCCACGCCCTCCGGCGCCCCCTCCTCCTCCCCGTTCGGCGGGACGCTCCCGCTGTCGTCCATCTTCCGTCCCCCGTCTTCACGATCGATCGTCTCCACGCGTCAAGAGTGGGGACCAGCCTGGCCGGACCGGACCGCTGACCATAAGTCAGCGTCATTCGGACGCTTTCTGACCGTCGGCGTATGACAGAGTCAGTTGTTCGACTGTTCCTGATCTTCTGTCGGTCGCTTCTCGGCCGTCCCGCGGGTACCGCCCACCGCGCCCGCCTCGGGCGACACCTCGTCCTCCCTGACCAACCCCAGGATGCGCCGGGCCCCCATGCCCAGCGCCACCAGGCTCAGGCCGTCGAACAGCAGGGCGAGGGAGAAGAAGGTTCCGATCACGTACAGGCTGTTGCCGGGCCAGTTGGACAGGATCAGGATGCCCAGCAGGACCCCGAAGGCGCCCTGGACGAGCGCGAGACCGAAGTTGCTGCCGCGCACCACCAGCGAGCCGACCAGACGGAACAGCCCGCCGGTGAGGAAGAGCAGCGCGGCGAACATGGTGAGTGCCTCGGCGCTCGCCTCGGGGCGGCGCAGGATCACGAAGCCGGCCGCGATGTTGATCGCCGCGACGATGACGGCGAGCCAGAAGTAGTTGCTCTTGCGCGACTGCACGGCCTGCAGCAGTCCCACCACGCCGCCGATGAGCAGCAGCCACCCGAAGAGGAACATCGACGTCAGCGTGGCCACGCTGGTGTAGACGAGACCGACCAGACCCGCCAGGACGAGGATCACCCCGAGCGCGGCCAGCAGCCCGAAGCGGCGGCCCAGCTTCTTCTTCTCCTGCCGCGGCTCCCGGCCCTTCGCCTCGGTACGGTCTGCGCCCATGAGCGTGCCACCTCCTCGCACCCCCCGGGGACGGACTCCCTTGATCATAGGAGCGGGCGCCCCGGATAGCATCCGGCGCATGGACGCAGCCCTGGACCCAGTGCCCGGTGCGGCCCTCCGGCACGCGGTCGCCGGCGGAGTCGCCACCGTCGTCATCTCGCACCCCGCCAAGCGCAACGCCATGACGGCCGCCATGTGGCGGGCGCTTCCCCGGCTGCTGGACGGCTTCGCGGCCGACCCCGCCGTACGGGCGCTCGTCCTGACCGGAGACGGCCCGACCTTCTGCGCGGGGGCGGACATCTCCTCCCTGACCGGGGACGACGACCCGCAGGCCTTGGCCGTGGCGGCGGAGGAGGCCCTGGCCGCCTTCCCGAAGCCGACGCTCGCGGCGGTCCGCGGCTTCTGCGTCGGCGGGGGCGGCCAGCTCGCCGCCGCCTGCGACCTGCGGTTCGCGGAGGAGGGTGCGTCGTTCGGGGTGACCCCGGCGAAGCTGGGCATCGTCTACCCGGCCTCCTCCACCCGGCGCCTCGCGTCGGTGGTGGGCCCCGCGTGGGCCAAGTACCTGCTCTTCTCGGCGGAGTTGGTCGACGCGGAGACGGCGCTGCGCGCCGGCTTCCTGAACGAGCTGCTGCCGACCGGGCAGTTGGACAAGCGGATCGCGGAGTTCACCCGGATCCTGGTCGCGCGCTCGCAGCTGACACAGGCGGCGGCCAAGGAGTTCGCGGACGGGCGCACGGACCGGGACGCGTACTGGGCGGGCCAAGCGGCCGGGAGCGACGACACCGCGGAGGGCGTCGCCGCGTTCCTCTCCCGCCGCCCGCCCGTCTTCACGTGGACGCCGGACGCGGGCGCTACTGCGGGCTGAGCCCCCGCAGGCGCGCGACGAGCTCGGCCGGGGCCTTGTCCGGCGAACCCGCGTCGTAGGGCGGCTGCGGGTCGTACTCGGTCATCAGCTGGACGGTCTGGGCGACCTCGTCGCCGGCGATCCTGCCGAGCAGGGTCAGACCCATGTCGATCCCGGAGGACACCCCTGCGGCGGTGACGTACTTACCGTCGAACACCACCCGCTCGCCCGTGGGCTCGGCCCCGAAGCGGGGCAGCCGGTCCAGGTACAGCCAGTGCCCGGCCGACCGGCGCCCGTCGAGCAGACCGGCCGCGGCGAGCAGCAGCGAGCCGGTGCAGACGGACGTGGTCCAGGTGGTGGTCGCGTCGACGGCCCGCAGCCAGTCGAGGACGGCGGGGTTCTCCATCTCCACCTCCGGGTGCGGCCCGCCGGGCACGATCACGATGTCGGGCCGCGTCACCTCGCCGAGCGCCTTGTCGGCGACGAGCGCGAGCGCTCCGCTGTCGGTGCGGACCGGACCGGGGCGCTCGGCGACGAACACGGTCTCGGCGCCGGGAAGCCGGCCGAGGGTGTCGAAGGGGCCGATGGCGTCGAGGGCGGTGAAGCGGTCGTAGAGCAGTACGGCGATCTGCATGGCTCCTCCGGAGCGGTGACTTGGTACGGGGACTCGGTACGGGGGTCGTTACGGCGGTCGGCTGCTGGGGGCGGCGGTCCGCGGGTCCCGCCGCGCGGGGAGGGTGCCCCCGGCGCAGGTGCCCGGCGCCGCGGCCCCGGCGCGGCCGTCACGGCGCGGCCGTCACGGGCCGCGCGCGGCGGGCCTCGCGGCCGGCGCCGCGGGGCGCGGGCCGTCACGGGGTGCCGAAGCGGCGGCGGTACTCGGCCGGGGACTGGCCCAGGGTCTTCACGAAGGCCCGCCGCAGCGCCTCCGGCGTCCCGTACCCGCAGGCCCGGGAGATCTGCGCGATGCCCTCGCCGCCCTCCTCCAGGAGCCTGCGCGCGTGCTCCACGCGCACCCGCTCCACGTACCGCCCCGGCGTCACCCCCGTCTCCGCGCGGAAGGCGCGGGCGAAGTGGCGCGGCGAGAGGCGGGCCCGCAGGGCCAGGGCCTCCACGCTCAGGTCGCCGTCCGGGTGCTCGGTGATCCAGTGCTGTACGTCGCGCAGCGGCTCGCGCCGTGCCGTCTGGGCCGCCAGCTGCGCGCTGAACTGGGCCTGACTGCCCGGTCTGCGCAGGAACACCACGAGGTGGCGGGCGATCGTGAGCGCCACGTCCCGCCCGTGGTCCTCCTCCACGAGCGCCAGGGCCAGGTCGATCCCGGCCGTGACCCCGGCCGAGGTGGCCACCGGCCCGTCCCGCACGTAGATCGGGTCGGGCTCGACGGTGACGGCCGGGTAGTCCCGGGCCATCTGCTCGCACGCGTTCCAGTGGGTGGTGGCCCGGCGCCCGTCGAGCAGCCCGGCCTCGGCCAGCAGCAGCCCTCCCGTGCACACCGACACCAGCCGCTCCGCGCCTGGGGCCCGGGCGCGGAGCCAGTCGGTGAGCCTCGGTTCGAAGTCGGCCGTGTACCGGCCGCCGGGCACCAGCAGCGTGGTGCCGGGCCCCGGCCGGGCGCTCTCCAGGTCCCCGTCGGGCAGCAGGGTCAGACCGCTGCCGGTGCGGACCGGGGCGCCGCCCGGGGACACCGTCCGGATCGTGTAGCCGGTCAGACCGGGGAAGCGGGCCACGGCGTCGAACACCTCGACCGGTCCGGTGACGTCCAGGCTCTGCACCCCGTCGTAGAGGACGGCGAGCACGTTTCGCGACGGCATGCACCCATGGTGTGACGCCGGGCGGGTGGCCGCAATGACGGGCGTCCCACCTTTCCTGCCATGCGGCCGGTCGCTGCCGCTGCCGCCCCCGGCGTCGCCGCGGCCGTCCGGCCCCGGCGCACCGGCGCGGCCGCGGCAGGGTGACGGCCTCGCTCGGCCTGGACGCGACCCGTGGTACTGCTGACCCCGGTGGTGCCGGCGACCGCCGCGCGGCTGGGGGCCCGGTCCCGGCCTCACGCCCTGGCCACCGCGCACCTCGGCGGGCTGCCCTTCACCCGGTTCGCGGCGCTGATGACCCTGCCCTGGCTCGCGGCGATCGGGGTGGAGTACGCGGTGTTCCGGCGCTGGTTCCGGGCCGATCTGGCGGCGCCGCCGGAGCACGTCCCCGAGGCCGCCGAGCCGGTTCCGGTGCCGCGCTTCGCGCTCCGGGTGCTCGGGCTGACCCCGGCCGGGTTCGCCGCGGCCTCCTTCGCGGGGGCGGGCCCGGCCTGGGCGGCGCTCGCGGGCGCGGTGGTGCTCTCCGTACGGGCGCTGCGGCGCCGGGAGACGACCCTGCGCCGGATCGGAGCTCCGCCGCACCCGTCTTCTGCCTGTTCGTGCTGGCCCTGGGCATGGTGGTGCGGGCCGTGGTGGACCACGGGCGGGGCGACGCACTGGCCCGGATCCTGCCGTCCGGGGAGTCGCTCGCCGCGCTGCCGGCGATCGCGGGGGTGGCCGCCGTACTGGCCAACCTGATCGACAACCTGCCCGCGGTGCTGGCGCTGCTCCCGCTGACCGCCCCCGCCGGGCCCGGGCCGGTGCCGGCCGTGCTGATCGGCGCGAACATCGGCCCGAACCTGACCTCGGCCGGCTCGCCGGCCACCCTGCTGTGGCGGCGGATCCTGCACGCGCACGACGACCGGGTCTCCCTCGGGGAGTGCACCCGCCTCGGCCTGGTCACCACTCCGGCCGCCCTCGTCGCCGCCGTGGCCGCCCTGTGGGCGGGCCTGCGACTGGTCGGAGACTGAGCGCCGGGCCCGGATAGGATCGGCAGATCATGACTGCAACCCTCGTCGCCAAGAAGCTCACCGCCGCGCACGGCGAGCGCACCCTCTTCGCCGATCTCGACCTCGTCGTCGCGCCCGGTGACGTCATCGGTCTCGTCGGCGTCAACGGCGCCGGGAAGTCCACCCTGCTGCGGATGCTCGCCGGGCTGGACGCTCCCGAGACCGGTGAGCTGCGCCTCTCCCCGCCGAGCGCCGCCGTGGGCCTCCTCCCGCAGGAGCCTGAGCGGCGGCCCGAGGAGTCCGTACGGGAGTTCCTGGCCCGGCGCACGGGTGTGGCGGCGGCGCAGGCGGACCTGGACGAGGCGACCCAGGGCCTGGTGGACGGCACCCCGGGCGCGGACGACGCGTACGCGACGGCGCTGGACCAGTGGCTGAACCTCGGCGGCGCCGACCTCGACGAGCGCGCCCAGGAGGTCGCGGACGACCTCGGGCTGGCGGTCGGCCTGGACCTGCCGATGACGGCGCTCTCGGGCGGGCAGGCGGCCCGGGCGGGCCTCGCCTCGCTGCTGCTCTCCCGGTACGACGTGTTCCTGCTGGACGAGCCGACCAACGACCTGGACCTGGACGGCCTGGAGCGGCTGGAGCAGTTCGTGAAGGGTCTGCGTGCCGGCACGGTCGTCATCAGCCACGACCGCGAGTTCCTGACCCGGACGGTCACCAAGGTCCTCGAACTCGACCTGGCCCAGCAGGAGATCAACCTCTACGGCGGCGGCTACGACTCCTACCTGGAGGAGCGCGAGCGGGCCCGCGGCCACGCCCGCGAGGAGTTCGAGGAGTACGCGGGCAAGAAGTCGGCCCTGGAGGGCCGGGCCCAGATGCAGCGCAACTGGATGGACAAGGGCGTGCGCAACGCCCGCCGCAAGTCGAGCGACAACGACAAGATCGGCAAGAACCTGCGCGGCGAGTCCAGCGAGAAGCAGGCCGCCAAGGCCCGCCAGACGCAGCGCGCGATCGAGCGCCTCGACATCGTCGACGAGCCGCGCAAGGAGTGGGAGCTGCGCATGGAGATCGCGACGGCGCCGCGCTCCGGCTCCGTGGTGGCGACCCTGCGCGAGGCGGCGCTCACGCGCGGGGACTTCGCCTTCGGGCCGGCCAGCCTGCAGATCGACTGGGCGGACCGGGTGGCGATCACCGGGGCCAACGGCGCGGGCAAGTCCACGCTCCTCGCCGTCCTGCTGGGCCGGCTGGCACCGGACTCGGGTGCGGCGACGCTCGGCTCCGGCGTCCTGGTCGGCGAGGTCGACCAGGCGCGCGGGCTGTTCCTCGGCGGCGAGCCGCTGCTGGAGGCGTTCTGCGCGGCGGTCCCGGACACCGAGCCCGCCGAAGTCCGCACGCTGCTGGCCAAGTTCGGGCTGAAGGCGGCCCACGTGCTGCGTCCGGCGGCCACCCTCTCGCCGGGCGAGCGCACCCGGGCGGCGCTCGCGCTGCTCCAGGGCCGCGGGGTGAACCTGCTGGTCCTCGACGAGCCCACGAACCACCTGGACCTGCCGGCGATCGAGCAGCTGGAGGCCGCCCTGGAGGCGTACGAGGGCACGCTGCTCCTCGTCACGCACGACCGCCGCATGCTGGACGCGGTCCAGGTGACCCGCCGCCTGCGCGTCGCGGACGGCAAGGTCACCGAGCTGTAGCCGCGGCGCGGGCGCGGCGCCGCGGCCGGCCCCGTCAGTGCGCGGCGTCCGCCGGGGGACGCCTCGTGCGGGCCATCCTCCGGGCGACGAAGCCGCGCGGGAGGTGGCGGGCGGCGAGCGCGTACGCCTGGTAGCGGCGGCCGGTGATGCTGATCGGGCGGCGCCGGGCGAGGTCCTTCAGCGCCTTGGCCACCACGGCGTCCGGCTCCAGCCAGACGGCGTCGCGCAGGGCGCTGACGTCCATCCCGGCCCGCGCCTGGAACTCGGTGCGGGTGAAGCCGGGGACCACCGCCAGGACCCGGACCCCGTACGGTTCCATGTCCACCCGGAGCGACTCGCTGAACGCGGTCACCCACGCCTTGGCCGCGCCGTACGTCCCGGTCGGCAGCAGGCCCGCCACCGAGGACACGTTCAGCACCGCGCCCCGGCGCCGCTCGCGCAGGCCGGGCGCCGCCGCGTGGGTGAGCCGCAGCGGGACCCTGACCAGCAGGTCGAGCATCCGCTCCTCGTCCTCTACCGGGCTGTACGGGAAGGGCGCGGGCAGCCCGAAGCCGGCGTTGTTGACGAGGACGTCCACGGGCGCCGCCCGGTCGGCGAGCCGCTCAGCGACCGCGGCCAGGCCCCGCTCCGTCAGCAGGTCGGCGGGCAGTACCTCGGCGGGCACGCCGTACGCGCGGCCGAGCCGCTCGGCGACGGCGTCCAGCCGCTCCTTGTCGCGGGCCACGAGCACCAGGGCGCAGCCCTTGGCGGCGAAGCCGCGGGCGAAGGCCTCGCCCAGGCCGGCGCTGGCACCGGTGATCAGTACGGTGGTCAAGGGGTGTCACTTCCTCGCGGTGGTGCGGTTCACGGGGTGGCGGCGATGGCCGGCGAGGTGTACGCCCGGGCCACGTCGACGAGGAACCGGGCCTCGTCCTCCAGGTCCCCGCCGTCCTCGGAGGTCTGGATCGCGGCGGGCAGTTCCAGCGCGGCCGCCGATGCGCTCTGCCCGGGCAGCCCGGCCAGTTTGGCCCGGCGGGCCTCCCGCAGTACGCGGGCCAGCGCGGCCGCGGTGCGGCGCTGCTCGGGGACCCCGGCTCCGGCGACGTGGGTGCGGGCGAGTTCCAGGGCGCCCGGGGCGACGTGCTCCCCCAGGATCAGGATCGCGTCGCGCGTCTCGATGACCTTGCGGTAGACGAGCAGGTTGCGCGGGACCGGCGGCCACAGCAGCTCGACGACCCGGCCGGCCCGCGGCTTGTTGAGCGCCACGTGCGGGACGGCCTGCACCAGGTCGCGCCAGAGCGGCCACAGCCGCCAGGCGGTGACGACGTCGGCAGCGGTGCGCCGGAAGGTGAACAGGGTCGGCACCAGGATCGCGGCGGCGCGCAGCAGGCCGTGCAGGTTCATCAGCAGCGGCAGCGCGGGCATCGCCCAGGTGCTGCCGGACAGGGCCTTGAGCAGGTACGCCAGCCAGAACAGTCCGGCGAGGGCCGTGCCGAGGCCGAACAGCCGCAGCCCGGCGGCCAGTCCGCGGCTCTCGGTGCGGCGGCTGTAGCGCCAGCACAGGGCGACGCAGACGGTGTTGGCGATCACGTGCGCGGAGATCAGGACCAGCCAGTACGCCAGGGAGGGCACCGGGTCGCCGACCGGCGGCATGGTGTGCGTGCCGTGTCCCGGCGCGGCCGCGTCCAAGGCGACGAGCGCGGCCAGCCAGGCCACCGTGGCGGCGCCGGAGGCGAGTTGGAGCCTTCGGCCGCGGGTGGTGGCGGCGACGAAGTAGAGCACGGCGCCGGCGGACAGCACCCCGATGAGGTTGCGGACGAGGCCGATGGTGTGCGCGTAGCCCGGGTCGCGGCCCATGGCGTAGGCGACGACGGAGGGGAGGTTCAGGGTCATCGCGGCGGCGGCGGTGGCGACGGCGAGCCACAGGCCGCGCTGGTGCGGGGAGCGCAGGGCGCCCGGGGCGCGCAGCAGGACGGCGATCCACAGGCAGACGACGCTCGGGACGGCGAGCCAGTCGCCGAAGGCGGTCAGGTCAGCTGCCATCGTTCCCCCGCTCGTACCCCATGGCGGACTCCAGCCGGGCGAGGACGCCCCCGGGCCGGGCCGCGGACGGGGGGCCCGCGTTCACCGTACGGATGCGGATCATGCTGGCGAGCATCTCCGCCTCCTGCTCCTGGCGGGTGGTGTAGTTGGTGCGTCCCAGCACGGTGGGTGCGCCGCCGTCGGCCTCCTCCCCCTCCAGCGAGTGGTGGCCGAACAGGATGTGGCCGAGCTCGTGGAGGACGATGTGCTCCCGGTGCAGCGGGGTGGTCTGCGCCTCGTAGAAGACGTAGTCGATGCTCGCGGTGCCCACCCAGAGCCCGCAGACCCCGGACTCCGCGGCTTCCCTGGGCAGCGGGTGGAGCCGGATGGGGCGGCCGCGCTGCTCTGCGATGCGGTCGCAGAGCGCGTCGAGGGAGAACGGACGGGTGAGATCCAGATGGCCGAGAATGTTCTCGCACCTCTTGCGCAGGCTGAGTTGCCGGTGGGGCATGTGATCCCTCTTCGGACCCTTTCTCGGGCAGCGTCGGTAGGCGTGTGGGGGCATGGGCATGGCGTCCTGTGCCTTCAAGGCGGCCTCGGGGAAAACGGTCCTGAAAACGGTCCTGAGGGGGGAACACGGAAGCCCGTTCGCCGGGTGACGAACGGGCGTTCCACCATGCCTACAGATCTTGTACGGACGTTGGCAAGGCACCTTCCCCTGTGGGGAGGCTATTCGGCCATTCCGTACGGGTGCCGCGGGCGCCGGGGTGGCTTCAACGGCACGGCGCGGCCGCCGCGGCTACCGCTTGCGGCGCTCCTCGGGGCCGGTGAGGCCGGCGCGGCGCAGGGCGTCGGCCATGGCGCTGTTCGCCGGGGCCGGGGCGGAGGTACCGGGGCGCTGGCCCTGGCCGCGCTGGCCCTGGCCGGCCGGTGCCTGGCTCCGCTGGCCCTGGCCGGCGTTCTGGCCGCCGCTCTGGCCGCGCTGCTGCGGGGGCCGGCCGCCGCCGCCCCGCCGCTCCTCGCGCTGGCGGGGTGCGCCGGGGGGACGCTCCGCCCCGGGCTCGTCGTCGATGCGCAGGGTGAGCGAGATCCGCTTGCGCGGGATGTCGACCTCCATGACCTTGACCCGGACGATGTCGCCGGGCTTGACCACGTCGCGCGGATCCTTGACGAAGGTCTTCGACAGGGCCGAGACGTGTGCCAGGCCGTCCTGGTGGACGCCGATGTCGATGAAGGCTCCGAAGGCGGCCACGTTGGTGACCACGCCCTCCAGGATCATTCCGGGGGCCAGGTCGCCGATCTTCTCCACGCCCTCCTTGAAGGTGGCCGTCTTGAAGGCGGGGCGCGGATCCCGGCCCGGCTTCTCCAGCTCGCGCAGGATGTCCGTGACCGTGGGCAGGCCGAAGGCCTCGGTGACGAACTGCTCCGGCCGCAGGGAGCGCAGCACGCCGGTGTTGCCGATCAGGGCCGCCACCTCGCCGCCCGCCGTCTTGCCCATGGCCCGGACCACCGGGTAGGCCTCGGGGTGCACGGCCGAGGAGTCCAGCGGGTCGTCCCCGTCGCGGATCCGCAGGAAGCCCGCGCACTGCTCGTACGCCTTCGGGCCGAGGCGGGCGACGTCCTTGAGCCCCTTGCGGCTGCGGAAGGGGCCGTTGGCGTCGCGGTGGGCGACGATGTTCTCGGCGAGGCCGCCGCTGATGCCCGACACGCGGGAGAGCAGGGGCGCGGAGGCCGTGTTGACGTCCACGCCGACGCCGTTCACGCAGTCCTCGACGACCGTGTCGAGCGAGCGCGAGAGCTTCACCTCGGCCAGGTCGTGCTGGTACTGGCCGACGCCGATCGACTTCGGGTCGATCTTCACGAGCTCGGCGAGCGGGTCCTGGAGCCGGCGGGCGATGGAGACGGCGCCGCGCAACGACACGTCCATGTCGGGGAGTTCCTGCGAGGCGAAGGCCGAGGCCGAGTACACGGAGGCGCCCGCCTCCGAGACCATCACCTTGGTGAGCCGGAGCTCGGGGTGGCGGGCGATGAGGTCCGCGGCCAGCTTGTCGGTCTCGCGGGAGGCGGTGCCGTTGCCGATGGCGACCAGCTCGACCGCGTGCTCCTTGGCGAGGCGGGCCAGCTTGGCGAGGGACTCGTCCCACTTGTTGGCGGGGACGTGCGGGTAGATCACCTCCGTGGCGACGACCTTGCCGGTGGCGTCCACGACCGCGACCTTGACGCCGGTGCGGAAGCCCGGGTCGAGGCCGAGCGTGGCCCGGGTGCCGGCGGGCGCGGCGAGCAGCAGGTCGCGCAGGTTGGCCGCGAAGACCCGTACGGCCTCGTCCTCGGCGGCCTGGCGCAGGCGCGTGCGCAGGTCGATGCCGAGATGCACCTGGATCTTCGTGCGCCAGGCCCAGCGGACGGTGTCGGCCAGCCACTTGTCGCCCGGCCGGCCGCGGTCGTTCACCCCGGCGCGGCGGGCGATCATGCCCTCGTAGGTGGAGGGGCCGGGGGTGTCCGCGTCCTCGGGGGTTTCCGGCTCCAGGTCGAGGACGAGGACGTCCTCCTTCTCGCCGCGCAGCATGGCGAGCACGCGGTGGGAGGGCAGCGCGGTGAACGGCTCGGCGAAGTCGAAGTAGTCGGCGAACTTGGCGCCCGCCTCCTCCTTGCCCTCGCGGACCTTCGCGGCGAGCCGGCCGCGGCCCCACATGCGCTCGCGCAGTTCGCCGATCAGGTCGGCGTCCTCGGCGAACTTCTCGGTGAGGATGGCGCGGGCGCCCTCCAGGGCGGCCGCCGCGTCGGCGACCCCCTTGTCCCCGTCGACGAACGCGGCCGCGGCGACGGCCGGTTCGACCGACGGGTCGGCCAGCAGGCCCTCGGCGAGCGACTCCAGGCCCGCCTCGCGGGCGATCTGCGCCTTCGTGCGCCGCTTGGGCTTGAAGGGCAGGTAGATGTCCTCCAGCCGGGCCTTGGTGTCGGCCGCGTTGATCCGCGCCTCCAGGTCGGCGTCGAGCTTGCCCTGCTCCCGTACGGAGTCCAGGATCGCGGCGCGCCGGTCCTCCAGTTCCCGCAGGTACCGCAGCCGCTCCTCCAGGGTGCGCAGCTGGGCGTCGTCGAGCATCTCGGTCGCTTCCTTGCGGTAGCGCGCGATGAACGGCACGGTGGAGCCGCCGTCGAGCAGCTCCACGGCGGCCTTGACCTGCCGTTCCCGTACGCCGAGCTCCTCGGCGATCCTGCATTCGATGGACGTCGTCACGATCGGGTCCCGCCTGCCTTCGTTTGCACTGGAAGGCTGCCAATTGTGGCAGGTGGCCGCGACAAGGGCGGGTAAGCCCGCCACACGGCGGCTCCGGAACGGGTCAGGCCTTGCCGCGGAGGTCCCCCGGGAAGGCCCCGGCGGTGACGGCCCGCGCCACGAATCCGCCGCCGAGTTCCGCCAGCCGGGCCAGGCCGGCCGCGCCGAGGTGCTCGTACGGGGCGGCGTCCAGCCGGTCGGTCTCGGCCTCCAGCCGCTCGCGCAGGGCGGCGCCCTCCGCGGTGAGCTCGCCGTCGGCGTCGAGGACCCCGCGCCGGCGCAGCCGGTCCGTGGCGGCGTCCAGGTCGGACTGCTCCCAGCCGCGGATGGCCTTGAGCCACTTCGGGGTCATGCCCTTGCCGGTGGCGGTGTGGCTGACCAGGGCTTCGAGCGGGTCCAGGCCGGCGGTGAGCAGGGCGGTGAGGTGGCCGTCGCCGCGGTGCTCGCGCAGCAGGGTGGCGGCGTGCCACAGGCGCAGGTGCGGCTCGGTGGGCACCGGGAGGTCGGCGTGGGCGGAGTAGAGGATGCGGCCGTGCCGGGTACAGGCCTCGGAGGCGCGCAGGGCCAGGTCGGCGGCCTCGGCGAGTTCGGGCGACTCGACGGTCTCGGCGCCGAGGAGGCGGCGCAGGGTGGCGTCGGCGGCGCGCACGCGGGCGGCGAGGGCCTCGGCGGGGGTGACGGTGTCCCACACGTCCGGGAGATGCCGGGCGACGAGGTCGTGGCGGTAGTTGTAGAACGCGGCGGTCACGGCGCCCGCCCCGACGGCTCCCAGGGCGGCGGACCGGTGGGCGAGGTTGACGGCGACCGGGTCCTTGACCCCGAGGGCGGCGAACTCCCTGGTGATGTCCGGGGAGAAGTACACGGTGGAGTGGAGCGGGTTGATCGCGCCGTGCCAGGCGTGCCGGGCGGCGAGCGGGGGAAGCGTCGAGGCGGTCATGGCGGCCAGGTTACCGACTGCTCAGTATGTCGGGTAGCCCGCTGTCGGCCACGACGGGTCCGGGGAGGCCGCGGAGGCCCGGGACGCCCCGCGCGGGCGGTCGTTTCCGGTCGTTCTCCGGCCCGGAACCGGCCTCGGAGCGGCCCGAGCCGGCCTCGGTGGGGCCCGCAGCCGGAGCCGGTGCGGCCCGGAGCCGGCCCGGTCCCCCGTCCCGGCCACCAATCCCCCGGGCCCGCCGCGCCCCCGCCGTCAGGCCGCAGGCCCCGTGCCACCGGCTCGCGGGACCCGCGGCGTGACGGCCGAATGGCGATCGTGTGAATGCAGGGGCCATGGACATGACGTGGGACGCCAGGGGTGAATACGGTCGAACGACGAGACCTTGAACCGCACTGTCTCCCCTACCACTTGGAGCCCTTCGTGCACCGCAAAGTCATCGCCCCGAGCGTGCTCGCCGCTTCGCTTCTGCTGGTGATCCCGGCGTCGGCGGCGAGTTCCGGTCCGGGTGCCCCGGGTATCGGCGATCCCTACTACCCGGCCAGCGGCAACGGCGGATACGACGTGTCGCACTACGACCTGCGCCTGCAGTACCAGCCGAAGACGGACCTCCTGGAGGGCACGGCCACCCTCCTGGCCACCACCAGGCAGGACCTCTCCCGCTTCAACCTCGACTTCGGCCTCAAGGTCAGCGAGATCCGGGTCAACGGCGCGAAGGCGAAGTTCGCCACGTCCGGCGACCACGAGCTGGAGGTCACCCCGGCGAAGCCGCTGGCGCGCAACACCTCGATCAGCGTCGTCGTCAAGTACGCCGGAAAGCCCTCCGAGTTCAAGGTGGACGGCTGGTCGGCGTGGCAGCGCACGCCGGATGGCGGTGTGGCCGCGCAGGAGCCGGACTCGGCGGTCTGGTGGTTCCCGAGCAACGACCACCCCACCGACAAGGCCACCTTCGACGTCTCCGTCAACGTCCCCGACGGCACCCAGGCCATCAGCAACGGCGTCCTCCAGTCGCAGACCTCGCGGCTCGGCTGGACCCGGTACAACTGGCGCTCCAACAAGCCGCAGGCCACGTACCTCGCCACCCTCGCGGTCGGCAAGTTCGACATCACCACCGACAAGACGGCGAGCGGACTGCCGATCCTCAACGCCTACAGCAAGGACCTCGGCGACAACGCGGGCGCCGCGCGCGCCAGCGTGGAGCGCACCGGCGAGGTCGCGGAGTGGCTGGAGGGCGTCTTCGGGCCGTACCCCTTCAACGCGCTGGGCGGCTACGTCCCGAACGTGACCGCCGGCTTCGCCCTGGAGACCCAGACCCGGCCGTTCTACGGCCCGCGCCAGTTCCAGAACGGCGCGAACGTCTCCGTGGTCGTGCACGAGCTGGCCCACCAGTGGTACGGCGACAGCGTGTCCGTCGAGGGCTGGAAGGACATCTGGATCAACGAGGGCTTCGCCCGCTACAGCCAGTGGCTGTGGTCGGAGAAGGAGGGCGAGGGCACCGCGCAGGAACTCGCCGACTGGGCGTACGCAACCCGCCCGGCCGAGGACCCGTTCTGGCAGGTCAAGCCGGGTGACCCGGGTCCGGAGAACCAGTTCCACGGCGCCGTGTACGACCGTGGCGCCATCGCCGTGCAGGCGCTGCGCAACGAGGTCGGCGACGAGAAGTTCTTCCAGATCCTGAAGGGCTGGCCGACCGAGCGGGCGCACGGCAACGCCAGGGTCGGCGACTTCGTGCGGTACGCCGAGAAGATCTCGAAGAAGCCGCTGGCCCAGCTGTTCGAGACCTGGCTCTACACCCCGGGCAAGCCGGACGTCTCGGCCCTGAACCCGGCCGCCGCCAAGGCCGCGCAGTCCCCCTCGGCCCGCTCGCTCCCGGCCGCCCCGGCCCAGCAGGTGGAGCCGAAGTCCTGGAAGAAGATCGCGGAGACGAACACGGTCCACGACCACGGCCACTGAGGTCCGTCAGCGGGCGGCGGCGTGCCATCGGGCCCGCGCCGCCCGCGCGACGGGCAGGTAGCGCAGCCGCTCGGGCAGGAGCGGTACGAGGATCCGCACGGCGGTGCTGAACCGCCGCAGGCGGCGTTCCTGGGCCGGGGTCCACTCCAGGCCGATCGCGGCGCGCGCGTCGGGCGGCATGTACCCGACGGTGACGAAGGCCCGCAGGCGCAGGAACGCCGCCCGCAGCACCGGCCACGTGAGGCGCAGCAGCAGCCGTACGGGCAGCGGGCCGCCCTCGGGGCGGGGCAGCGGCACGTCGGTGGCGACGAGCTCCCGGGCGACCTTCGTCGGCTCGATCTCCTCGGCCAGCATGCGGCGGTAGTAGACCCAGTACTCCTCGATGCTCTGCGGCATGTCCCGGTCGTGCAGCCCGAGGATGCGGCCCACCTGGAGCCACTCGCGGTAGAGCTGTTGCTCCTGGGCGGGGGTGAAACGGCGCAGCAGGTAGCGGCCCGCGTACAGGTAGACCGGGAAGCCGCTGGCGTGCACCCAGGCGTAGCAGGCGGGGTCGAGGGAGTGGTAGCGCCGGCCCCGGGTGTCGGTGCCCTGGATCTCCTTGTGCAGGCGGCGCACCCGGCGCCCCTCCTCGGCGGCGTCCTCCCCGCCGTACACCCACAGCTGGACCGAGCGCAGCGAGCGCTCGCCGCGGCCCCAGGGGTCGGTGCGGAAGACGGAGTGCTGGTCGACGCCGGCGCCGATGGCGGGGTGGGCGACCTGCATGGTGAAGGCGGCGGGGAGCATCAGCAGGGCGCGCACGTCGCCGGCGATGGTCCACAGCACGCCGCCGGGCGGCGGCGGCTCGGGGTCGGCGCGGCGGCCGGCGGCCGTCCGGCCCGGCGATCCCTTGGCGGAGTGTTCCGTCGTGCTCATGATCGCGTCCCCCAGATCTGGACCCGGGGCGTGTCTTCCGGACCCCCTTCTTCCCAGTATGACGGGGGTCGCGGGGCTTCTGCCGGGGCCGCCGCCGGTGCATCCTGCGGGGGTGGACCTGTCCCCCGCCGCGTTGCTGGAGGCCGCCGCCCCGTACGTGCTGGCGGTCGCGGCGATCACGCTGGCCGCCGTCGCCGCGGTCGCCGTGGCGCTGTTCGCCGTACTGCACCTCGCGCTGCGGCGGCGACAGCGGCGGCTGGGGCGGCTTCGGCGGGACCGCGGCTCCGGGGCCGCCCGTACCCCCGGGACGGGGGCCTCGCGGCGTTCACGTGGACCTCTGCGGAGGAGTGATCGGCTCCGGTCCCAGCGGCGCCCCCACGTCGTCGCGCTGCGGACAGAAAGTCTTGTCACGGGTGTTACCCCGAAGTAACCGTGGCTGCTTGGATGACGGAGCCGATCTTCCCCAGCAGGAATGATGGAGACCTCATGCTGCTCACCTCCCACCGCCGCCACCGGGCCGCCGCCGCGGCCGTCGCGGCGATAGCCGCCGGTGCGCTGGCCGCCACCACCGCGCCGGCCGCCTCGGCCGCGGAGAGCGCCGCTGCCCCGCGGCTCAGCGTCCTGTCGTACAACGTGTTCCTGATGAGCAAGAACCTCTACCCGAACTGGGGCCAGGACCACCGGGCTGCGGAGATCCCCAAGGCGGCCTTCTACCAGGGCCACGACGTCGTCGTCCTCCAGGAGGCCTTCGACAACGGCGCCTCGGACGCGATCAAGGCCAACTCGGCCTCGCGCTACCCGTACCAGACCCCCGTCGTCGGCCGCAGCAAGAGCGGCTGGGACGCCACCGGCGGCGCGTACTCCTCCACCACCCCGGAGGACGGCGGCGTCGCGGTCCTGAGCAAGTGGCCCATCGTGCGCAAGGAGCAGGTGGTCTACAAGGACGCCTGCGGCGCCGACTGGTGGTCGAACAAGGGCTTCGCGTACGCCGTGCTGAACGTCAACGGCGCCAGGGTGCACGTGGTGGGCACCCACGCGCAGTCCACGGACCCCGGCTGCGGCGCGGGCGAGGCGGCGGACATGCGCGCCCGCCAGTTCCGGTCGATCGACGCGTTCCTGGACGGGAAGAACATCCCGGCGAACGAGCAGGTCATCGTCGCCGGCGACCTGAACGTCGACTCGCACACCCCCGAGTACGCGTCCATGCTCGCCAACGCCGACCTGGCCGGCACCGACAGCCGCACCGGGCACCCGTACTCCTTCGACACCGCGCTGAACTCGATCGCGTCCTACCGCTACCCGACGGACCCGCGCGAGGACCTGGACTACGTCCTGTACCGCAAGGGCAACGCGCGCCCGGCGGGCTGGGAGAACAACGTGGTCAAGGAGCAGTCCGCGCCCTGGACCGTCTCCAGCTGGGGCACGTCCTACACGTACACCAACCTCTCCGACCACTACCCAGTGATCGGCCGCTGACGACCACGCGCCGTCCCCTCCCCCGCAACGCCCGGCGCATCCTTCCGATGCCCCTTCCGGCCCTTCGCGGCAGGAAGGGGCTCACGGGTTCCGAGGTCAGTCGAGCGGGAGCGCCTGGTGTGCGGCGACGATCGCGTCGATGCGGTGCGCGAGGTCGAAGTCCGCAGCGGTGAGGCGGTGGCCGGCGTCGTGGGTCGTGATCGACGCGCGGAGGCTGTCGATGCGGAGGTCGAGGTCGGCGTGATGCTGGACCCGCCGGGACCGATCGGCGATCGTCACGATCGCAGCCACCGCCGCGTGATATCGGATCGGATAGGTACAGGTGATCTCGTCGCCCCTCCGTTCCCACCCCGGCAGCCCGGCCAGACCCTGCGCTATCTCCTCGTCCGACAGCAACCTCGGTACGCCCACGTCAACTCCCCTCGTTCACAGGCGCCAGGACCTCGGCAAGGTCCCGGCCTACCGGGGCATCGTGCCACGGCCGCATGGCCCGTTCCAGGGTGACGAGTTCACGGCGCATCCGCGCGGACCCGGTCTCCACGGCGATCTCGGCGGCCGCCCGCGCGATGTCGACGGCCTGCTCCGGTTCCCGGGCACCGGCAGCGGCGGTAGCGTGCCGGGCGAGGTACACGCCGCGATCCCGGCGGGCGATCGCGGGAACCCCGTCAAGGACCTGCGACCACAGGGACTCCGCCTCGCGCCCCAGGCCAAGCCGGCCATAGCAGGTGGCGCGCTGCACTTCGAGGTAGCCGGGTGTCCGCCGGCAGGCGTTGCCCCAGGGCAGGTCGTCGTCGACTCGGGAGATCAGGCCGTCGGCCGCGTCGATGAGCCGGTCGACAGCGGTGCGGTCGCCGGTGAGGCTGGCGCCGTGAGCCTGCTGCTGCATGGCCATCAGCCTCACCTTGGGGAACAGACGGTCGTCTACGAGAGCAGCCTCGCACAGGTCGATGACTCCGTACCCGTCGCCGAGGTCGGTGCGGACCTGCGCGAGGTTGACGAGGCTGTAGCCGAAGAGGTGCGGGTCCCGGGACCGGGCCGCGATCTCCTGCGTTATCCCCCGCCAGAAGCTGGCCGCGCCGAGGTCGCCGGCGTCTTGGTAGAGCCAGCCGACGAGCGCGGCATACGCGGCGCCGACGCGGAGCAGCCCGCGGCGGGTCTCGCCTTGCGCGGAGCGGACAAGCTTGTCGATGAGCTGATACTGCGCGGATACGGTACCGATGAGGTCGTGCGGCCCGAGCAGCATGTCGGCCCGGTAGTGCCCCTCCAACTGCTCCTGGAAGCAGCTGATCAGCGCGGGATCGACGTGTTGCGTGGCCGTGGGGCCGGGCATGAGCGCGGCCGCAGTGACGTTGACGAAGGTCCGGCGGTTCACGTCTGCCTCTTGGTGTGCCTCCGGTCGGATCCAGCCGGCTGGCGGCTGGAACCCGAGCTCCTCAGGCCAGCGGCCGAGGGCATCGTGAAGGACGATCGCGGTGGCCTCCGGCGGCCAGCCGCGCTGACTCACGTCACCCTCCCAGCGCCGCCAGGTTCTGGCCGCCACGTGAAAATGTGGGTCGTCCAAAAGCTGCTGTCCATAGAGACTGACGGCTTCTGCTGCGCCCTGCATTGAGCGCCACCCGGCTCTGAGCCGGGCTGCCCGAAGCGCGTCGTTTCGGTGGCCAACCGCTCCGGTGTGAAGTGTCATCGCTTCTGTCTCCGGCCCGTGGCCGCCACGTGGCCGCCGATGGCCACGCGATGGCCTATCTGCCCATCTGCGTGTCCGGCCATCATCCACCTACGAGCACATGACGCGCTGAAGAACTGCGGCAGGAGACCCGAAATGACCAGCTCACGTGCCGATTTGGAAGTCGGCCGCCGCACGGGGGCCGCGTGCCGGGACGTTCCCGTACCGGTCACCAGCCGGCTTTCGACGGAGCAGCTCAAGGGCGTCGCGTGCGTCGCCTGCGGGGGGCAGCTGTCCGCTGACCGCCCGCTCCGCGGCATCGCCTTGGTACACGACGGCCCGTACGCCCTGGACTACGACGTCTACTCCTGCCCGCCGGACGGCGGCACGGCATGACGACGCCTACGTACCCGACCGGCCGGTGGACTGCTCCACCCCGCCGATGCCGTGGCTGCGGCGCCGAGGCGCTCCCCATCGGCGGACCCGAGAGGCGGGGCGATGCTGCACGGGGCGCGCTGTCCGTGGCGTCGGCCGGACGAGCCGGTCGAACGATGACCGACTGGCAGAAGCAGCCCCTGATCGTCGCCGCCGTGTTTGTGACTGCATGCACAGCGAGTGCACGGAGGGCGGATCGGCATGCAGCGCTGCACCGGCCACCTGACGCGCCCAGTCCCTTACAGTCGTCGACAAAGAGTCGTGAGGGAGGGATTGCAGTGAGCGAAGGAGCAGGCGAGGCCCGCGTGTGGGTCGATCCGCGATACCGCGATCTGGCAACGCGTTGGGACGCACTCCGGGTGGACCGCCGACCCGGGAAGCGGCCCCGCCGCACCTGCCCGCACGGAGCCGGCGTCACCCTGATGGTGGACCCTGCGACGGGCGTACCTCGCAACGTCCAGTGCGGGGCCTGTAAGCCACCGCCGGCCGCCTGAACTGGTACGTACCGGTCGGGGCCTGCCCGCGTTCGGGTTCGCGGACCGGGCAGGAAAGCCGACCTCCACCGACACCACCGCGGCCGGCCCGGCGGGCTCTCGGCGGGTCGGCCGGGGGTGTTCGGGGGTGGGTCAGCCGGAGGGCCGTGGCGCGCTCCCGTTCCGCCGCGTAGCCGTTGAAGATCCGCCGCAGGTGGTGGCCGATCTTCAGGTGGTCCAGGTCGTCGAGGTCGGCCAGGGAGACGCGGACGGACCACTGCGGGCCGTCGAAGCCGCCGCCGTTGAGCAGGACCACCTAGGTCTGTTCGGCGAGCCGGAAGCGCGGGTCGACCGGCTCGTAGTTCTTCTCCAGGAAGTCCGCGAAGTCCTGGCCGTGCACCCGCTCGGCCTCGGCCAGCAGGTCCAGCTCGATGTAGTAGCCGACCCGCTTGTCGTCCTCGGAGATCTTCATCAGCGTTCCGCAGATACCGCCGTGCGTGATGGGGCCGACGCGCAGCTTGCCGACGAGGTACCCGACGGCCAGGCAGAGAAAGAGGGCGAACTTCGGATTGTCACGCAGTACGCCCATCGGCCGTCACCCGGCCGGACCCGTCGGGCGGGTGGGTAGCGATGCATGTCGACATTCCACCACCCCGGTCCGGCGGGCGGGCGGGCGGCCGCCCACCGGACCGGGGCCGTTCGGGTTACGGCGCCGGGGCGGGTTCCTCGTACAGCCCGTCGATCAGCGCGCCGTACTTCTCGCGGATCACCCGCCGGCGGAGCTTGAGCGAGGGGGTGAGCTCACCGCTCTCCGGCCCCCACTCCCCCGTCAGCAGGCGGTAGCGCTTGATCTGCTCGGTCCGGTTGAGCCGGGCGTTGGCCGCGGCCACCGCGCGGTCGACCTCCTCCCGTACGGCCGGGTGCGCGGCCAGGTCCGCGGGCGAGGCCGCCTCGATGCCCCGGGCGGCGGCCCAGGCGGGGGCCAGGTCCGGGTCCAGGACCAGCAGGGCGACGAGGTAGGAGCGGCCGTCGCCGTGGACCAGGGCCTGCCCGATCAGCGGGTGCTCCTTGACGGTGTTCTCCACCAGCGCCGGCGAGACGTTCTTGCCGTTCGAGGTGATGATCAGTTCCTTCTTGCGGTCGGTCAGCCAGAGGAACCCGTCCTCGTCGAGCCGGCCGATGTCCCCCGTCGGGAACCAGCCCTCCGCGTCGGCCGCGTCCTCCAGCGAGCCGTCGGGCCGCAGGTAGCCGCCGAAGACGGTCGCACCGCGCGTGAGGATCTCCCCGTCCCCGGCGAGCCTCAGCTCCAGTCCCTCGATCGGCCGGCCCACCGAGCCGAGGCGGAACGCGTCCGGGCTGTTGACCGTACACACGCCGGAGGTCTCGGTGAGCCCCCAGGCGTCCATGATCGTGATGCCCCAGCCCGCCCAGAACCGGACCACGTCGATGGGCATCGGCGCCGTCGCGCTGGCCGTCCAGACGAGCCGGTCCATCCCCGCCAGGCCCAGCAGGGGGTCCAGCACCCGCTCCTTCGCCGCCGCGTACGAGGCTTCGAGCGCGGCCGGGACCCGTTCGCCGCGCTCCCGGTGGGCGGCGCGGGCGCGGGCCAGGTCGTTCGCGGCCTCGATGGCCGCCCGCTGGTCCTCGGGGAGCCGGGCGAGCACGGCCCGTACGGAGGCGGCCAGCTTCTCCCACACCCGGGGCACCCCGAAGAACTGCACCGGCCGCAGCTCGCGGACCGCGCCGGCCACGGCGGTCGGGTCGGCGCACAGCCGTACGTGCGCGGCGCGCAGCAGCGGCAGGTAGATGCCGAGGACCCGCTCGGCTATGTGCGCGAAGGGCAGGTAGCAGATGTGCTCGGCGTGCTCCGGCAGGTCCACGTGGCGGTCTAGGCGGATCGCCTGGAGCATCAGGTTGCGGTGGGTCAGCCGGACGCCCTTGGGGTCGCCGGTGGTCCCGGAGGTGTAGACGACGGTCAGCGGGTCCTCGGGGCGCGTCTCGCGCCAGGCCTTGTCGAAGGCGTCGGCGCGGTGCAGCCGGACGCCGCCCGCGTACAGGGAGGCGTACGTGCCGTGCGGACCCGCCTCGGCGGCCTCGGCCACCACCAGCCGCTCCAGGGGCACGTCGGCGTCGGAGAGCAGCGGCTCCCCCCGGGCTAGCTCGCGGGCGCCCTCCACGACCGCGACCCTGGCCCCGCTGTGGCGGGCGATGTGGGCGATCTGCTCGGGCGCGGAGGTCCCGTACACGGTGACGGGCACGGCGCCGAGGTGGACGAGGGCGAGGTCGCTGAGCCAGTGCTCGGGGCGGTTGCCCATCATCAGCAGGACGTGCTCGCCGCGTCCGACTCCGAGTGCGGCGTATCCGGCGGCGAGGACGGCCACCTTGAGGCGGACCTCGGACCAGGTCAGGGTCGTCCACTCGGCGGCGTCGGGGCCCGTGCGCCACGAGAGCGCGGGGAGGGAGCCGTGCGCGGCGGCGTTGCGGGCGAGCAGGGCGGGAACGGTGATCTCTTCGGGTCGTCCGGGCAGTCGCAGGTTCGTGGTCATGGGCAGCTCCTGGCCGTTTCACATCATTGGTGCGACAGCAATACTGTTGAACCCAAGCTGTGGAGCAGAGAGCGAGGCGCAGACGATGGCCGACCGGGCACCCGAGCCGATGCTCACCGTGGACGAGCTGGCGGCCCGGGCGGGCGTCACCGTCCGCACCGTACGGTTCTACAGCACCCGCGGGCTTTTGCCCCCTCCCGTGATCGGCCCTCGTCGGGTCGGCCACTACGGGCCGGAGCACCTCTCGCGGCTCGCGTTGATCGAGGAGTTGCAGCACCAGGGCATGACCCTGTCGGCCATCGAGCGGTACCTCGACGCCCTGCCCGACGACCTGAGCGCGCACGACCTGGCCATCCACCGGGCGATGGTGGCGAGTTGGGCCCCGGACGCGGCCCAGGAGGCCTCGCGCGCGGAGCTGGAGAAGCGGGCCGGACGCAGCCTGTCGGACGCCGATCTGCGGCGGCTGACGGCGATGAACGTGCTCGCCGTCTCGGGGGACGGGTTCCGGGTGGACGTGGGACTGCTGCGGCTGGGCGTGGCCCTGCTCGACGTGCCGATCGCGCACGAGACGATCCTGGCGGCCCGGCGGGTGCTGATGGAGCACACCCGGTCGGCGGCGCACGAGTTGACGGCGCTGTTCCGCGACGAGGTGTGGGGGCCGTTCACCGAGGGCGAGAGCGACCCCGAGCGGGTGGAGTCGATGAAGGCGCTGTCGGCGCACATGCAGCCGATGGTGGTGCAGGCCCTGGTCACGGCCTTCCAGCGGTCCCTGCGGGAGGAGTTGCGGGCGGCGTTCGTCTCGGGCGAGGACTGATCGTCCGTACGGCGGCGGCCGCCCGCCGGGGCCGGCGGGGCCGGGGTAGATTCACCGTCATGGCTGTCATCCACCGCACCACCATGACCCCGACCAAGCACGAACTCCTCGCCGCCTGGCTCCCGTTGCGCACCTGGTACCAGGAAACCGGTGGCCCGGCGGAGCTCACCGCGGAGGAGCTCACCGCGGCGGGCGGGTTCCGGCTCGACGACCCCGCGGGCGAGGTCGGAATAGAGTTCATGGCCGTCACCGACGGCTCCGGCGCGACGCCGGTCGCCTACCTGGTGCCGCTCGCCTACCGGGGCGCCCCGTTGCCCGGCGCCGAGGCCGCTCTGATCGGCACCAGCGAGCACGGCGTCCTCGGCACGCGCTGGATCTACGACGGAGCCCACGACCCGGCACTGGTCGGGCAGTTGCTCGCCCTGCTGGCCGGCGAGACGGCTGCCCAGGCCCAGCGGGAGAGCGACGTCCCCGACCCGACGGTCGAGGCGCACCCCGCGGGGCCGGGCGTACCGGCGGGCTTGACATGGCGGCCCGGGAGCGTGGCCGACACCGCCGACGCCAGCGTCCTCGCGGTCGGCGCGGCCGGGTACCCGGAGACCGCTCCCCTGGCCCTGAGCCTGACCCGGGTGCTGCGCCCCGGGCCCGCCGCCGGGGGCGGCCTGCGCGGGCAGGTGCTGGCCCGGTGGACCGCCCCGGACGGCGCCGAGCTGCGCGGGGCCGTCGCCGTGCTGCGGGACGCGGACGGCCCCGTCGGGGGTGACGACAGCCGCTGACCGGCCGTGGTCCCGGGCCCGCGCGGGCGGGCGGGCCCGGGACCGGCGCACTCAGTCCGCGTACGTCTCTCCCCGCTCGGCCTTCGCCACCAGCGAGGCGGGCGGGGCGAACCGCTCGCCGTACGCCGCCTCCAGCTCGCGCGCGCGGGCCACGAAGCCCGCCAGGCCGCCCTCGTAGCCGTTGACGTACTGGAGCACGCCGCCCGTCCACGCCGGGAAGCCGATGCCCATGATGGAGCCGATGTTGGCGTCGGCGACCGAGGTCAGCACGCCCTCGTCGAGGCAGCGGACCGAGTCCAGGGCCTCCGAGAAGAGCATCCGCTCCTTCATGTCCTCGAAGGGGATCTCGTACCCGGGCTTGGTGAAGTGCTCGCGCAGACCCGGCCAGATGCCGGCGCGCCTGCCCGCCTCGTCGTACGCGTAGAAGCCGCCGCCGCCGCTGCGGCCGGGCCGCCCGAACTCGTCGACCATCCGGTCGATGACGGTGTCCGCCGGGTGCTCGGCCCAGGTGCGTCCCTCGGCCTCGAAGGCCTTGCGGGTCTCGTTGCGGATCTTGCGCGGCAGGGTGAGCGTCAGCTCGTCCATCAGGGAGAGCACCTTGGCCGGGTAGCCGGCCTGGGCGGCGGCCTGCTCGACGGAGGCGGGCTCGATGCCCTCGCCGACCATCGCCACGCCCTCGTTGATGAACTGGCCGATGACGCGCGAGGTGAAGAAGCCGCGCGAGTCGTTGACCACGATCGGGGTCTTGTTGATCTGGCGGACCAGGTCGAAGGCGCGGGCGATGGCCTCGTCGCCGGTCTGCTCCCCCTTGATGATCTCGACCAGCGGCATCTTGTCCACGGGCGAGAAGAAGTGCAGCCCGATGAAGTCGGCGGGCCGCTTCACGCCCTCCGCGAGGCCGGAGATCGGCAGCGTGGAGGTGTTGGAGCACAGCAGCGCGTCGGGCGCGATGACGTCCTGGATCTCCTGGAACACCTTGTGCTTGAGGGAGGTGTCCTCGAAGACCGCCTCGATCACGGCGTCGCAGCCCGCCAGATCGGCGGCGTCGGCGGTCGCGGTGATCCGGCCGAGCAGCTCCGCGCGCTGGGCCTCGGTCGTACGGCCGCGCGAGACGGCCTTGTCGAGCAGCTTCTCGGAGTACGCCCTGCCCTTGGCGGCCGCCTCGGCGGTGACGTCCTTGAGAACCACCTCGATGCCCGCCCGGGCACAGGAGTACGCGATGCCCGCGCCCATCATGCCCGCGCCCAGGACGGCGACCTTGCGGACCGTGCGCGGTTCGACGCCCCCCGGACGGCTGCGGCCGGCGTTGACGGCCTGGAGGTCGAAGAAGAACGCCTGGATCATGTTCTTGGCGGTCTGCCCGGTGACCAGCTCGGTGAAGTAGCGGGCCTCGATGGTCAGCGCGGTCTCGAAGTCGACCTGGGAGCCCTCGACGGCGCAGGCCAGGATGTTGCGCGGGGCCGGGTACGGGGCTCCGTTCAGCTGCTTCTTCAGGTTGGCCGGGAAGGCCGGCAGGTTCGCGGCGAACCGCGGGCTGGACGGCGTGCCGCCCGGGATCCGGTAGCCGGGCACGTCCCACGGCTGCTTCGACTCGGGGTTCGCGTCGATGAAGGCGCGGGCCTTGTCGAGCATCTCCTCGCGCGTGGCAGCCAGTTCGTGGACCAGGCCGTTCTCCAGGGCGCGCTTCGGGTTGTACTGGGTCCCCTGCAGCAGCACCTTGAGCAGCGCGTCGGCGATGCCCATCAGCCGCACGGTGCGGGTGACGCCGCCGCCGGCCGGGAGGAGGCCGAGGGTGACCTCGGGCAGGCCGATCTTGGAGCCGGGGGCGTCGAGGGCGACGCGGTGGTGGGAGGCCAGCGCGATCTCGTAACCGCCGCCCAGGGCGGCGCCGTTGATGGCGGCGACCACGGGCTTGCCGAGGGTCTCGATGCGGCGCAGCGAGGCCTTGATGGCGGTGCCCGTGTCGAAGGCCAGCTGCGCGTGCTCGGGGCCCAGCCGGACCATGTCCTTGAGGTCGCCGCCCGCGAAGAAGGTCTTCTTGGCGGAGGTGTAGATGATGCCGCGGATGGAGTCCTTCTCCGCCTCGGCGCGGTCGGCGATCGCGGCGATGGAGTCCTTGAAGGCCTGGTTCATCGTGTTGGCGGACTGGTCGGGGTCGTCGAGGATCAGGGTGACGACGCCGGTCTCGTCCTGTTCCCAGCGGATGGTTCGGGTCTCGGTCATGGGTGGGTCTCTCCGTGGAAGTCTCGTTCGGCGGGGCCGGGCGGAAGGGGCCGGGGGTCGGCCCGGGCGCTACGCGGGGGTCGGGCGGTCGCTGCGCCGCACGGCTACAGGCGTTCGACGATGGTGGCGACGCCCATGCCGCCGCCGACGCACAGGGTGACGAGCCCGTAGCGCTTGTCCTGGCGCTCCAGCTCGTCGATGACGGTGCCGAGGATCATCGCGCCGGTGGCGCCGAGCGGGTGGCCGAGCGCGATGGCGCCGCCGTTGACGTTGACCTTGTCCAGCGAGACGCCCATGTCCTTGACGAAGCGGAGCACGACGCCCGCGAAGGCCTCGTTGATCTCGATCAGGTCGATGTCGTCGATGGTCAGGCCGGCCTTCGCCAGGGCCTTGCGGGTGGCCGGGGCGGGGCCGGTGAGCATGATGGTCGGCTCGGATCCGGAAACCGCCGCCGAGACGATCCGGGCGCGCGGCCGCAGGCCGCCCCGCTCCCCCGCCTCGCGGGACCCGATAGCGACGAGCGAGGCGCCGTCGACGATGCCGGAGGAGTTGCCGGCGTGGTGGACGTGGTCGATCTTCTCGACCCAGTGGTACTTCTGCAGGGCGACGGCATCGAACCCGCCGAGGTCGCCGATGTCCGCGAAGGACGGCTTCAGCCGGGCGAGGGTGTCCGCGGTGGTGCCGGGGCGGATGAACTCGTCGTGGTCCAGGACGACCAGGCCGTTGCGGTCGGTCACCGGGACGACGGACCCTGCGAACCGGCCGTCCTTGACGGCCGCGGCGGCGCGCTCCTGGGAGAGGGCCGCGTACTCGTCGACGTCGCGCCGGGAGAAGCCCTCGATGGTGGCGATCAGGTCGGCGCCGATGCCCTGGGGGACGAAGCCGGTGTCCCAGTTCGTCATCGGGTCGGCGAACCAGGCGCCGCCGTCGGAGGCCATCGGCACGCGGGACATGGACTCCACGCCGCCGGCGAGGACCATGTCCTCCCAGCCGGAGCGGACCTTGGCGGCGGCCATGTTGACGGCTTCCAGGCCGGAGGCGCAGAAGCGGTTCTCCTGGACGCCCGCGACGGTGTCCGGGAGCCCGGCGGCGATGGCCGCGATCCGGGCGATGTCGGAGCCCTGGTCGCCGACCGGGCCGACGACGCCGAGCACGATGTCGTCGATGGTGGCGGGATCCAGTCCGGGGTTGCGCTCGCGCAGGGCGTGGATGAGGCCGACGACCAGGTCGATCGGCTTGGTGCCGTGCAGGGCGCCGTTGGCCTTGCCGCGCCCGCGCGGGGTGCGGATCGCGTCGTATACGTAAGCTTCGGTGCTCACTGGTCAAGCCTTTCGCAGGGTGCTGGGGGAGGCCGGGGAAGTCGGTGGGGGCGGTCAGCCCAGGAGGGAACGGCCGATGATCTCCTTCATGATCTCGGTCGTACCGCCGTAGATGGTCTGGATGCGGCCGTCGACGAAGGCGCGCGCCACCCGGTACTCGGTCATGTAGCCGTACCCGCCGTGGAGTTGCAGGCAGCGGTCGGCGACCCGCTTCTGGAGCTCGGTCGCCCACCACTTGGCCATCGAGGCGTGGACGTGGTCGAGCTCGCCCGCGGTGTGGTCGGCGATGCACCGGTCGAGGAAGGTCCGGGTGACGGCGCACTCGGTGGCCATCTCCGCGATCTCGAACCGGATGTGCTGGAGCTTGGCCAGCGGACGCCCGAAGGCCTCGCGCTCCTTCACGTACCGCGTGGTGATCTCCAGCAGGTGCTCGGAGGCGGCGATGGCGGCCATCGCGATGCCCATCCGCTCCTGCGCGAGGTTGGTCATCAGGTGGACGAAGGCGCCGTTCAGCTCGCCGAGCAGGTTCTCCTTGGGCACGCGCACGTCGTGGAAGAACAACTCGGCGGTGTCCTGGGCCTTCTGCCCGATCTTGTCGAGGTTGCGGCCGCGCTCGAAGCCCTCGGCGCCGCGCTCGACGACGAGCAGCGACAGGCCGTGCGCCCCGCCCTCGGGCGTGGTCTTCGCGACCACGACGACCAGGTCGGCGAGGATGCCGTTGGAGATGAAGGTCTTCGAACCGTTCAGCACCCAGTGGTCGCCGCGGTCCTCGGCCGTCGTACGGATCGCCTGCAGGTCGGAACCGGCGCCCGGCTCGGTCATCGCGATGGCCGTGATGGTCTCGCCGGAGCAGAAGCCGGGCAGCCAGCGGCGCTTCTGCTCCTCGGTGGCCAGCGAGGTCAGGTACGGGCCGATGATGTCGTTGTGCAGCCCGATGGCGAGTCCGGGGGCGCCCGCCCGGGTGAACTCCTCGGCGATCACGGCCGCGTACCGGAAGTCGGGGTTGCCGCCGCCCCCGTACTCCTCCGGGACGGCCAGGCCCAGCAGCCCCTGGCGGCCGGCGGCGCGCCACGCCGCCCGGCTGACGATGCCGTCCTTCTCCCACTGCTCGTAGTGCGGCAGCACCTCCTTGGCGAGGAAGGTGCGGACGGTCTCGCGGAACGCCTCGTGGTCGGCGTCGAAGATCTGGCGCTGCATGGATCGGCTCCTTAAAGCCAGTTCCTGACGGTTTCGATCAGCCGGGCCGGCTCGGGGCCGACCGGCGTGACGTTGAGCAGGGTGACGCCCGCCTCGCGGAAGGCCTCGACGCGCTCGCGGACGTACCCCTCGGGCCCGCAGATGGACAGCTCCATCAGCCCTCCTCCCCGGATTCCTCCGCTGCGGGATGCTGCCCGGCGGGCACCGCCACAGGGTCCGCCTCCAGCAGGGCTGGCACGTCCCAGTCGGCGGCCACCGACTCCGTGTGCGCGCCCGGCCGGGCCGGGCCGCTCGTCACGGCGCAGGGGGTCGCCGAGAACCGCGGCGCCGGTGCGGGCTGGACGATCCCGCCGAAGTCGGTGAAGGTGCCGCGGGCCGCGAGGTGCGGGTGGTCCGGCGCCTCGCGCAGCGAGAGCACGGGCGCGACGCAGGCGTCGGTCCCCTCGAAGACCGCCGTCCACTCGGCGCGCGTACGGGTCCGGAAGCGCTCGGCGACGGCCTCGCGGAGCTCCCCCCACCGGGCGAGGTCCTTGCGGGCGGGGGCCCGGTCCGCGATGCCGAGCAGTTCGGTGAACGTGTCGTAGAACTGCTGCTCCAGCGCGCCGACCGCCATGTACTGACCGTCGGAGGTCTCGTAGGTGCCGTAGAAGGGGCAGCCGCCGTCGAGGAGGTTGACCCCGCGCCGGTCCTGCCAGCCGCCGGCCGCCATCATGCCGTGGATCATCGCGGTGAGGTGGGCGGTGCCGTCCACGATGGCCGCGTCGACGACTTGGCCGGCTCCGGTGGCTCGCGCGTGCTGGAGGGCGGCGAGGACACCGATGACCAGGTAGAGCGAGCCGCCCGCGTAGTCCCCGACCAGGTTGGCGGGGACGGCCGGGGGCCCGTCCGGATCGCCGATCATGCCCAGCGCCCCGGTCACGGCGATGTACGCGATGTCGTGCCCGGCGGTGTGGGCCAGCGGGCCGTCCTGGCCCCAGCCGGTCATCCGGCCGTAGACCAGCCCCGGGTTGCGCGCGTGGCACTCGGCCGGACCGACGCCGAGCCGCTCGGCGACCCCGGGGCGGAACCCCTCGACGAGCACGTCGGCCCGCTCGACGAGGTCCAGGACGCGGGCCGGGCCCCCGGCGGACTTGAGGTCGAGCAGGACGGAGCGCTTGTTGCGGTTGGTGACGTCGTACGCGGGGTCGACCGCGAGCCCGCCCCCACCGGGCCGGTCCACCCGTACGACGTCCGCCCCCAGGTCGGCGAGGAGCATGGCGGCGAACGGGCCCGGGCCGATGCCCGCCAGCTCGACGACGCGCACCCCGGCGAGCGGGCCGTTCCCTGTCACTGCCATCGGGCCCCCAGCGTTTCTGGTCTGCGACTGTGTGACACAACTGATGTAACACCAGCGATGCTAGGAACGCGCCGCGCTCTGCACAAGCCCTTGGGCGAGCAAGCGCTTAGCAGTCTGTCCCGATCGGTGTGGATAGGGGCGGGGAGCCCGGCCGGCCCCGGGAAAACCGGTGGGAAAAACCTGATCAAGAGGCGCGGCTCCTATGTACTCTGAGCGCATTCTGCAAACCTGATCAAGTTCAAAAAAGTAGAAAATGGGGGGCCGGTGCGCAATCGCCGACTCATAGCCACCGCCGCTGTCATCGCGGCCGGTGTGGGGCTCGTTCCCGGTATGGCCCACGCGGCCGATCCGGTCAAGCCCACCAAGTCCGTCAAGCCGGACACCCACGAGGTGGAGATCGCGCCGGACCTGACCAAGGCCGCGGCGCACAACTTCGCCACCTTCCAGAGCCCGGCCGAGCGCACGGTCCAGACCTCGCCCGGGGCCAAGGCCGCCGCACCGCAGGGCCAGGGCCTCGCGGGCTCGCAGCCCTCGGTCTCGCTGAAGGGGCGCGGCACCAGCGCGCACGGCATCAGCCTCGCGGCCACCGTCACGAGCGACCCGGGGACTCCGCTCGGCGTGTACGTCGAGTGGGGCGACGGCACGACCAACCAGATCGGCGCCAACGGCCCCGAGACGGTCACGCTGGACCACACCTACGCGAAGGTCGGCCACTACAAGATCACCGTCAGTCTGGTCGACAGCTCGGGCACCCGGGCGGTCAACGAGATGGACGTCTGGACCCCGGGCTCCGACTTCACCCCGCACACGCCCACGCGGCTCCTCGACACCCGCGAGGGTACGGGCGCTCCCAAGGGCAAGGTCCCGGCCTCCGGCACCGCCCGCGTGCAGATCGAGGGCAACAGCGGGATCCCGGCCAACGTCACGGCCGTGGTTCTCAACGTCACCGTCACCAACGCCACCGGTACCGGCTACGTCACCGCCTTCGGCGACGGCGACGCCAAGCCCGACTCGTCGAACCTGAACTACAACGCCGGCCAGACCGTTCCGAACCTGGTCATCGTGCCGGTGGGGTCGAACGGCTACGTGAACCTGTTCAACTACGGCGGCTCGGTCGACCTGGTCGCCGACGTCACCGGCTACTTCACCCGGACCTCGTCCAGCGGCTACACGCCGCTGACTCCCAACCGCCTCGTCGACACCCGCTCCGGACTCGGTGCGAGGCAGGGCCAGGTACCCGGCCTCGGAACCTTCGGCGTCCAGGTCCATGGCCGCGGCGGCGTCCCGTCCAGCGCGAAGGCGGTCGCCCTGAACGTCACGGTCACCGAACCCAGGAGCAACGGCTTCCTGAGTGTCTTCCCGGGCGGCCAGCAGGCTTCGGCGACCTCCAACCTGAACTTCACCACCGGACAGACCGTCGCCAACGCGGTAATCGTCCCCATCGGCTCCGACGGCAAGATCAGCGTGCGCAACGGATCCTGGAACCCCGCCGACGTGATCGTCGATGTCGTCGGCTACTACAGCCCCGACAGCCAGAGCGCCTACCTGCCGGTGCTGCCGGAGCGTCTGCTCGACACCCGCGGCGACGCACACTGGAACTACGGCCCGCTCGAGGACTTCGAGTACGCCTACATGCCCCTGGGATACGGCCGGCCCAACGAAACCAGCTGGGTCCTGAACACCACGGTCACCAACACGACCAACAGCGGGTGGCTCGGTGTCGCCCCGGACCCGAACTCGCTGGACGCGTACAAGAACCAGTACGCCGTCTGGCCCCCGACCCCCGCCTCGTCCACCCTGAACTGGACGCGGGGCAAGGTCGTCCCGAACCTGGTCCAGGCGACCGGCGGCCCCGACGGCATCGTCGACCTGTTCAACCAGAGCTACGGCAGCACCCACCTGGTCGTCGACATCTTCGGCTACTACGACAAGAGCTGACCGCTTCTCAGTGCTGCACCCGTGCCCCGACGGCGGCCCCTCCGGCCGCCATCGGGGCACGGCCCGTGCGGGCCGCCCGCCCGGACGGCCCGCACGGGCGCTAGCCTCGGCCACCGACAGCGGCTGAACGGCGCGTGACGGACAAGGGAGTTCGCCAGATGAATCGGGAACGTACGTACGACGTGGTGCTCTACGGCGCCACGGGCTTCGTGGGGGCGCTCACCGCCGAGTACCTCGCCGCGCACGCCCCCGCGGGCTGCCGCTGGGCCCTCGCCGGCCGGAACACGGCGAAGCTGGAGCTGCTGCGCGAGCGGCTCGCCGCGATCGACCCGGCGTGCGCGGACCTGCCGCTCCTCGCGGCGGACGCGAGCGACACCGACGCCCTGCGCGAACTGGCCGCCTCGACACGGGTCCTGGCCACGACGGTGGGCCCGTACATCTGGTACGGGGCCGAACTCGTCGCCGCCTGCGCCGAGTCCGGGACCGACTACGTGGACCTCACCGGCGAGCCGGAGTTCGTGGACCGGATGTACGTCGAGCACGACGCACGGGCCCGGGAGACCGGCGCCCGGCTCGTCCACGCCTGCGGCTTCGACTCGATCCCCGCCGACCTGGGGGCCTACTTCACCGTCGGACAGCTGCCCGAAGGCGTCCCGCTCCGCGTCGACGGGTTCGTCCGGTCCAACGCCCTCTTCTCCGGCGGCACCCTCACGTCGGCGCTCACCGCGCTGAGCCGCGGCCCCCAGACCCTCGCGGCCGCCCGCGCCCGCCGACTGCACGAACCCCGGCGGTTCGAGCGCCGGGCCCGCGGACCGGCCGGAACACCCCGGTACAGCAGGGAGACCGGCACCTGGGCGCTCCCGCTGCCCACGCTGGACCCCGCGATCGTGGCCCGCTCGGCCGCCGCACTGGAACGGTACGGACCGGACTTCCGCTACCGGCACTACGCCTCCGTCAAGCACCTCCCCGTCGCCGTGGGCGGTACGGCCGCGATCGGAGCCACGGTGGCCCTCGCCCAGGTCCCGCCGGCCCGGCGCTGGCTCATGAACCGCTGGGAGCCGGGCCGCGGACCGGACGCGGAGCGGCGGGCGCGCAGCTGGTTCACGGTGCGGTTCGTGGGCGAGGGGGGCGGGCGGCGCGTGTTCACCGAGGTCTCGGGCGGCGACCCGGGGTACGGCGAGACCGCGAAGATGCTGGCCGAGTCCGCGCTCTGCCTGGCGTACGACGCCCTCCCGGACGCCGCCGGACAGCTGACGACGGCGGTGGCGATGGGCGACGCGCTCATCCCCCGCCTCCAGAAGGCCGGAATCACCTTCCGGGTGGCGGACGCCCGCTGAGGCCGGGGGGCGGTCGGGCGGGCGTCCGGGCGAGGCGGGGCCGGGCGAGGCGGGGCGGCAGCCTGGGACCGGCCGGCCGTCTGACCGGCCGGTCTCAGACGGCTTCCTTCAGCGCCCGGCGGCACAGGGAGTCGGCGTGCCGGGTGGTCTCGGGGATCCGGAAGCGGGGGCTCAGCGCCAGGGCGTGCGCGCAGGCGTTGTCCAACGAGACCCGGTGCCCGACGGAGACGTAGACGGGCTTGATCCCGTCCTGGGTCCGCAGCGCCCGCCCGACCTCCGCGCCGTCGGCCGTGAGCAGCGGTGCCGCGTCGCCCCGCCGGGCGCCCGGTTCCTCGTACGTGAAGGTGAACGGGTTCTTCGCGACCCCGATGGACGGGAGCCCGGTCACCACCCCGAGGTGACAGGCGAGGCCGAAGCCGCGGGGGTGGGCCAGCCCGTAGCCGTCGCAGACGACGAGGCCGGGCGCGGTGGTGAGCGCGTCGAGGGCGGCCAGTACGGTCGGCAGCTCGCGGAAGGCGAGCAGCCCGGGCACGTACGGGAAGCTGACCCGCCCGACGGCGGTGGTCTCCTCGACCACCTCCAGGGTGGCGGCGTCGAGCACCACGGCCGCGGCGGCGACCAGGTCCCGGGCGTCGTCGTAGGCGACGTCCACGCCGGCGACCAGTCCGAGCCCGGGCGGCGGACCGGGCTCGGTGAGCACGACCTGATGGCGTAGTTCGTCCTGTATCGCCCGGGCCTCGGCCTCGTCGGCGGGGGTCTTCACACTAGTCATGATGGTGCGAGAGTAGCCTGGCGATCATGTTCGTCATGGAGCTCACCTACACCGCGCCCGTCGAAGCCGTCGAGGACGAGATGGACGCCCACATCGCCTGGCTGGACGGCTACTACGCCGCCGGCATCTTCCTCGCGTCGGGCCGCAAGGTCCCGCGCGACGGGGGCATCATCCTGGCCGGCGGGGTCTCCCGCGGGGAGATCGAGAAGATCGCCGCCGAGGACCCCTTCACCGTGGCGGGCGTCTGCGCGTACCGCATCACGGAGTTCATCGCGACGAAGACCTCGGCGGACCTCTCGACGGTCCGCGAGAACCCGGTGGTGTAGGGGGGCCTGGCGGCCGGGGGCGGCACCGCGTTGGGTGGGGCGGGGGCTCAGGGGGCGGTGCCTGTGCCGGGCGGGAGCGCGAGGTGTTGGGGGTTTCCCGTCAGTCTCATCGTCTCTCCGGGTCGGGCCGTCCCCTCAAGGGCGCTCCCTGCGGTCGCGTCGCTGCGCGATGGCCTGCGGCCACCCTTGACCGGCCGTCCCGCCCCGGACATACGAGACTGTCGGGAACCCCCCAAAAGAACGGCACCGGGCGACCCTTCCGGCCCGGGTCAGGCCAGAGACCCACGGGCCCGCTCCGCAGCGCAACAGATCGCTACACACGTCTCCCGGCATAGCGACTGCGACCCGGCAGGGCCTGGACACAAGCCACAACAGACCGGCACACACGTCTCCCGGCTCAGCGACTGCGACCCGGTCCAGGGCCGGAGTGCAGGGCACGTCCACCCTCGGGCGTCGGGGTTAGGCTCAGTCTGATCATCGCCAAGGAAACGGGGGTTCCGCGCGTGAGCGGGATAGTGACGGCAGTCAGCAGCAACGACGACTACGCGTTTACCAAGCCGAACCGGGACAGCATCACGCTCCTCGCCGGACTCGGCGTGGAGGGAGACGTACACGCCGGTGTCACGGTCAAGCACCGCTCGCGCGTCGCGCAGGATCCCACACAGCCGAACCTGCGCCAGGTACACCTGATCCACGAGGAACTCTTCACCGAGGTGGGTCGGGAAGGGTTCGAGGTGTCGGCCGGCGAGCTCGGCGAGAACGTCACCGTCCGTGGCATCGACCTCCTGGGCCTGCCCGTGGGCACGCTTCTGCACCTGGGCGCGGACGCTGTGGTGGAGGTGACCGGCCTCCGCAATCCCTGCGTGCAGATCGACGCGTTCCAGGACGGACTGCTGAAGCAGGTCGTCGGCCGTGACGAGGCCGGCCACATCGTGCGCAAGGCCGGAATCATGAGCGTCGTGAAGGCCGGCGGTGTGGTGCGTCCCGGAGACGTCATACGGGTCGAACTCCCCGCAGAGCCCCACCGGCCGCTGGAGCGGGTCTGATCGTCTCCCCTGCGCCTACGGCGACAGGATCTGTCCCACCCGGAGCTGCGAAGTCCCTTGCCGGAGCGCGAGGTTGACACGATCAACCTCACGCTCCGGCAACTGCCCATACAGGTCCACAGGTGGCTCAAGCCCCTCCCTGGACCGGGTCGCAGTCGCTGAGCCGGGAGACGTGTGTAGCGATCTGTTGCGCTGCGGAGCGGGCCCGTGGGTCTCTGGCCTGACCCGGGCCGGAAGGGTCGCCCGGTGCCGTTCTTTTGGGGGGTTCCCGACAGTCTCGTATGTCCGGGGCGGGACGGCCGGTCAAGGGTGGCCGCAGGCCATCGCGCAGCGACGCGACCGCAGGGAGCGCCCTTGAGGGGACGGCCCGACCCGGAGAGACGATGAGACTGACGGGAAACCCCCAACACCTCGCGCTCCCGCCCGGCACAGGCACCGCCCCCTGAGCCCCCGCCCCACCCAACGCGGTGCCGCCCCCGGCCACCAGGCCCCGCCCCTCACCCCCGTTCCAGGCGGGCCACCCGGCCCTTCTCGCCCGCCGCCCAGCAGCCGCCGTCGGGGGCGCAGGCGACCGTGTCGAACGATCCCGCCGCCAGCGGCCGCCAGCTGCGGCCCCCGTCCGCGGTGACGTCCGTGCCCGTCGGCCCCACCGCCAGAGCGGTGCCGGCCCCGTACGGGTACCAGGCCGCGCCCGACCGGTACGCCGGAGGCGGGGTCGACGCCTGCCGCCAGCTGCGGCCGCCGTCGGCGGAGCGGGCCGCGGCCTGCGGCGAAGCCTCGCCGGTGCGGTAGTCACCGCCGACCGCGAGTCCCCTCGTACGGTCGCGGAAGGCCAGGGCGAAGACGCCGCGCGCCGGGTCGCCGGCCGGGAGGGTGGATTCGGCGACCCGCCAGGTCAGGCCGCGGTCGGCGGAGTGCAGGACCCGCGCGGTCGCCCCGCCGCCGGTGGCCAGCCAGACGTCCCGCGGGCCCGCGGCGACCAGGCACTGGCCGCTCGCGGCGAAGCCCGCCTCACCCGGCAGCGCCTGTGGCATGCCCGCGTCCGGCAGTACCCGCCAGCTCCGCCCGCCGTCGTCGGTCGACAGGATGCGGAACTTGCCGTCCACCGGGTCGCTCATCGCCAGGCCGTGCCGGGCGTCGAAGAAGGTCAGGCAGTCGTAGAAGGCGCGCGGGTCGGAGTTGCGGAAGGTCTCGGCCCAGGTGGCGCCGCCGTCGTCGGTGCGCAGCACCCTGGACGCCTCGCCCTCGCCGATGGACAGGGCCACCGCCCGCCGGGAGTCGAAGGCCTCCACGTCGCGGAGCTCCAGCCCCTCCGCGACCGCGCGCGGTGGCGAGACGTCCCGCCAGCTACGGCCGCCGTCCACGGTGCGGAGCACCGTTCCCTTGGAACCGGCCACCCAGGCAGTGGTCCGGCTGACGGCGGCCAGCCCGCGGAAGCGGGATCCCTTGGCGCTCTCGCCGGTCTCCTTCAGCGCCCAGCCCACGCCGGGCCGTCCGTACCCGTCCGGCCCGCCTCCCGCCGCTCCGGCCCCGCCCGGGCCCTCGGCGGCCGCAGCACCCGCCAGCTCGGCACCCAGCGCCTCTCCACCGGCCCGGTCCGCACCCGCCTGCGCGGGGGCCGCCAGCACCCCCACCAGCAGCGCCGCGGCTCCCACGCCCACCCCTAATCCCAGAAGTCTCATGGCGCCGGAAGCTAACGCACCCCCGATGCGCCGTCCAGGGTGCGTCCCCGCCACTGCTCCCGTACACCCTCCCGCACCTGGCCCTGACCGGGCTTGGGCCTGTCGAGTGAGCGGTAACCAGCCCTTTTCGTACCACTCCGCGGCCCGAGACGGCGTACGGCATCCTTCCGCCACCTCACCCACCTGGTCACTCTGTGCGATCCCACAGAAAGCTTCCGGCCAATCGGTGACACAGGTCACGTCACCCTCCATGCACGGAACTGCCGATTCCGGCGTCTATCGGGTTGCCGGGTTCCACCCACAGCCCGGCAGCAGATCCGCCGCAAGGGAGTGTGCCTTGATCACTGTCATCGAGCAGGCCGTGCAGGCCCGTCTGGTCGCCACCGCGCCAAAGGTCGAGACCGTGCCCGTCACCCTCTGCTACGACCGGGCGGATCCGTTCGCCGTCCGTATGGCCTTTCCCGCCCCGGCCACGCTGGAGGGCATCGAGATCTCCTGGACCTTCGCCCGCGAGCTGCTGGAGTCCGGGCTGGACCGCCCGTCGGGCAGCGGCGACGTGCGCGTGCGCCCGTACGACGCCGACCGGACGTCGATCGAGTTCCACGCGCCCGAGGGGGTGGCGATCGTCCTGGTGGTGACCGCCGAACTGCACCGCTTCCTCGAGCGGGCCTCGACCGTGGTCCCTCCCGGCCTGGAGCACCTCTACCTCGACATGGACCACAGCCTGGCCGAGCTGATGCGGGGCACGTGCTGACGCGGACACCTGCTGATGCGGGGCACCTGCTGACCACCGGCCCCGCCGACCACGTCACCCGCACGCCCACCCCTCCCCCAGCCCCCGGAACGCCCCCTCCCACCCCACCCCCGCGGTAATTCATTTGCGGGCGCCCCCGGCCGCCCGTAGCTTCGCAGGCGCCCCATTGCCGCCGAAACGGAGCAGGACATTGCTCGTCTGAGGTTCGAGACACCGACCCGCCCTGGCGTTCGCCGCCATCGTCCGTCCGTCGGCTGTCTCCCCGCGTTGCACGCACCACTCACGCAACCTGGAGGCCTCCATGAGTCATGCCCCTACCTTCATCACCTGCTCCGCCCTCTCCTTCGACTGGCCCGACGGCACTCCCGTCTTCGACGGACTGCACCTCTCCGTCGGCCCCGGACGCACTGGCCTGATCGGGCTCAACGGCTGCGGCAAGTCCACCCTGCTGAAGCTCGTCGCCGGTGAACTCAGGCCCTTCGAAGGGCAGTTGTCCGTAGCGGGTTCGGTCGGCTACCTCCCGCAGAACGTCACCCTCGACACCGCGCTGCGCGTCGACGAGGCGCTCGGCATCCACACCGCCCGCGCGGCCCTGCACGCCATCGAGGCGGGCGAGGCCACCGAGGCGAACTTCACGGCGGTCGGCGACGACTGGGACGTGGAGGAACGAGCCGTGGCCACCCTCGACCAGCTCGGGCTCGCCCGGATCGGCCTGGACCGTACGGTCGGCGAACTGTCGGGCGGCGAGTGCGTCCTGCTGCGGCTGGCCGCCCTGCTGCTCGCCCGGCCCGACGTGTTGCTGCTGGACGAGCCCACCAACAACCTGGACCTGCGCGCCCGCGGCCGCCTCTACGCGGCGGTCGAGTCATGGACCGGGGTGATGGTCCTGGTCAGCCACGACCGGGAGCTGTTGGAGCGGGTCGACCAGATCGCCGACCTGCGCGAGGGCCAAGTCCGCTGGTACGGAGGGAACTTCACGAACTACGAAGAGATGCTCGCCGCTGAGCAGGAGTCTGCCGAGCGCATGGTCCGGGTAGCCGAGGCCGACGTACAGCGGCAGAAGCGCGAACTGGCCGACGCCCAGGTCAAACTGGCGCGGCGCAAGCGGTACGGCCAGAAGATGTACGAGAACAAGCGCGAACCGAAGATCGTCATGGGCGCCCGGAAGCGGGCGGCGCAGGAGTCGGCCGGAAAGCACCGCATCATGCACGCCGAGAAGCTGACTCAGGCGCGGGAGCGCCTGGACCAGGCGGTGGAGGCGGTGCGCGAGGACGACGAGATCAGGATCGAACTCCCCGCGACCCGGGTGCCGCCGGGACGGCGCGTCCTGACCCTGAGCGACCTGCGGTTGGCCCACGGGGCAGCCGTACGGGGCGAGTGGGAGCTGCGCGGTCCGGAGCGGATCGCGCTGGTGGGCCGCAACGGTTCGGGCAAGACCACGCTGTTGCGCACGATCGCGGGGCAGCTGGAACCGGTGTCCGGCGAGGCGGTGACGCACGTGTCGACGCGGTTCCTGCCGCAGCGTCTGGACGTGCTGGACGAAAGCCGTTCGGTGGTGGAGAACGTGGCGCGGTTCGCCCCGCACGCCACGAACAACGTGATCCGGGCGCGGCTCGCGCACTTCCTCTTCCGGGGCGTCCGCGCGGACCGGCCCGCCGGCACCCTGTCGGGCGGCGAGCGTTTCCGCGCGGCACTGGCGGCGCTCCTGCTGGCGGAGCCCGCTCCGCAGCTGCTGATGCTGGACGAGCCCACGAACAACCTGGACCTGGCGAGCGTGCGACAGCTGACGGACGCGCTGGATTCGTACGAGGGGTCGCTCGTCGTGGCGAGCCACGACGTGCCGTTCCTGGAGTCGATCGGGATCACCCGGTGGCTGCTGCTGGACGGCGAGGTGCGCGCGACCACGGCGGAGGAAGTCCGGGAGGAGCTGTGGCACGGATGACCGCGGCACGGACGACCACGACAGGGGTGACTGCCGCAGAGGTGACTGCTGCCGGCGGGACCGCGGCGGGGACATCCGAGACATCCGCCGGACGGCGAACCGGACGGCTCGACCTCACCTGACCTGGCGGGGCAGTAAGGCCCAGGACTTGGTGCCGCCGGTGGCGGTGAGGACAGGGGTGAGCCCCCAGTCCCCGCCGCAGGTCTCGACGGTTGCGGCCAGCAGCCACATCCCGCGGTTGCGCCGGCTCCGGCACTCCTCGCGCGCTTCGGGCGAGGAGTGCGCCGGGTGCTGGTCGTAAACGACGATCCGCAGTGCGTCGAACTGCCAGCGAACGGTGAGTACCATATCCGTGTCGGGTGTGAACCGGTGCGCGCACGCGACGAGTTCGGACGCCGCGAGGGCTGCGGCATCGCGCAGGTCGGACAGTCCGTGCCGGGTGATCAGGGGACGGACCACGGATCGCGCGGTGCCCGCGCAGTAGGCGCTGCCGTGCAGGCCTATCGAGTAGTTCAGCTTCTCCGCCTCGGGCGGTATCTGCAGGACCTCGCGGACCGGCCTCAGGCCACGGAGAGTGCCCGTCATCGTGCTGCTCCAAGTATGGGTGTGATCGACGGCAGTGTGATCGAAGACCGGTGCGGTCCCGGAGTGCTCACGCAAGGCCACGGCGTCGCCCCGTGTGAGACTTGCGCTACCGACCGTAGCCCAACCTCGTTGGCAGTTCTACTACTTGTGCCCCTACTTCGTGACTTCTCACGGTATTTCCAGGCAGCTTCGAGTCCACCGGCGCGGAGCACTCGGCGGAGGCGGGCCGGCGCACCGGATCGATGACACGGCCCCGCGGCGGCCGCACCGACCCAATCGAGAGCCCAAGCCGCGAAAACCAGACCCGAAGCGGACGCGGAGGATCACATTCCGGCATGACTTTGCCCCCGATAGCCCCATCCAGACGCTCTCAAACTGTATAAATAACTGGATGTAACCGGACATATCCTTCCGTGGGGCTTGGCTCGGCTTGATGTCGCGCTTAACCTACGAGTCCGTAAGCTACGGAACCGTAGGTAATTCGCTTTGCACCCAGGAGTACCCGTGACGATCACCTCTCCCCACCTCAGCAGCTCGGAGGCATGGACGGACGCCAAGCTGCTGTTCGCATTGGAAGAAGTGGTCGAAAAGGAACTCAACCGGCATATGGCGGTCACCAAGGACTGGATGCCGCACGACTACGTCCCGTGGGCCGACGGCCGGAACTTCCCCGCCTTCTTCGAGGACGGCGAGGCCTGGGACCCGAAGCAGTCCAAGGTCACCGAGATCGGCAAGATCGCGCTGGTCGTCAACCTGCTGACCGAGGACAACCTCCCCAGCTACCACCACGAGATCGCGTCCCTCTTCGGGCGCAACGGCGCGTGGGGCACCTGGGTGCACCGCTGGACGGCCGAGGAGGGCCGCCACGGCATCGTGATGCGCGACTACCTGCTGGCGTCGCGCGCGGTGGACCCGGACAAGCTGGAAGCGTTCCGGATGCAGCACATGTCGGAGGGCTTCGAGTCCGACAACCGCCACTCGATGCTGCACTCGGTCGCGTACGTGGCCTTTCAGGAGCTCGCGACCCGCATCTCGCACCGCAACACCGGCCACCAGTCCGGTGACCCGGTCTGCGACCGGATGCTGGCCCGCATCGCGCAGGACGAGAACCTGCACATGATCTTCTACCGCAACCTGCTGGGCGCGGCCTTCGAGATCGCCCCGGACCTCACCATGCAGGCTGTGCGGGACGTCGTCGTCGGCTTCCGGATGCCCGGACACGGGATGCCCGGCTTCGAGCGGATGGCCGCGCAGATGGCGATCGGCGGGGTCTACAACCTGCGGATCCACCACGACGACGTGCTGAGCCCCGTGATCCGCTTCCTGAAGATCATGGACGTTGACGGCCTGGGCCCCGACGGCCAGAAGGCCCAGGAGGAGCTCGGCCTGTTCATGAACGGCCTGGACTCCGAGGCCCGCAAGTTCGACGAGCGTCTGGCCGCCCGTGCGGCGCGCATCGCGGCCCGCAAGGCCTGACCGGTTTCCGCTCGCTCGCCCGAGTGATGTCGATTGCCCTGGCAGGGCCGTGCTCTGCCAGGGTTTCGCGTCATGACCTCGCTCCAGGTGGACATCGACCAGCTGACCCGCTTGACCCGTGCCCTGGATTCCTCCCTGGTCTCCCTCCGGGAGGCCCGGCGCGCCCTGGACCACGTACGGGCCGACCAGTTGGGGACCGCGGACCTGGACAAGGCCTGCGACGGCTTCCAGGAGAGATGGTCCTACGGCGCCCGTGAGCTGACCAAGCGCGTCAAGGCGGTACGCGAGGGCGTGGACCGCAGCGCCGCGGAGTACGCGGAGCTGGAGAAGGCGATCCGCGCGGCCTTCCGCGAGGCGGCCGGGGCCTCCCGTGGCTGAGCACGCCGCGCTGGGCTTCGACCCGGCTCCGGGAAACCCGGCGGCGGTGCTCGCCCTGGCGAAGAAGCTCTCCGCCTCGGCGGCCTCGCTCGGCGAGGCGTCCCGGATCATGAAGTCGCTCGTCGCCCACAGCGCGGCCTGGCAGGGCGAGGCCGCCACGGCGTTCCGCGCCTCCCTCTCGAAGGACCTCCCCCGCTACCTCGGCTCGGCCCACACCTCCCTCGCGGAGGCCGCCAAGCGGCTCACCGCGTGGCACGACACCCTGGTGGCACACCGCGCGCTGGCCGTCCGGTACGAAGCCCAGGCCGCCGCCGCGACGACGGAGCAGTCCCTGGCGGACGCCCGCCGCCTGGCCCGGGAGCTCGCCTCGGAACACGGCGCGGCGGCCCGCCGGGTCGCCCAGACCCTGGACGCGGCTGCGGACCGGCTGGCGCCGAAGGAACCGGGCGCGCTGGCGTCGCTCTGGCGCAAGATCACGGAGGACCCGGGGGACGCGCTGTCGAACGCCTCGGCGATCCTGGGCGCGATCGGGGCCGGGGTGGCCCTCTTCTGCCCGCCGGCGGGCCTGGCGGTGATGCTGGTCGCCGGGGGCCTGTCCCTGGCGGCGCTCACGACCCACCTGGCCGATCCGAAGTTCCGCAAACCGCTGGTGGACGGGGCGACGAAGGGTGAGTTCGACGCGGACTTCTGGAAGAGCGCGGTGACCCTCCTCGGCGACACGGCGGGCTCGGTCCCGGGCGTCGCGGCGGTCGCCTCAGGCGCCAAGGCCGGCACGGCGGCGGCCCGGGCGGCCATGACGGCAGCCCCGGAAGCGAGCGCCCTGACGGCCCTCTCCCCGGGCGCCTCGGCCTTCCGAAGCACCACCTGGTCGACGGCCAACACGCTGCGCGAGGTGGAGAACCCGCTCGCCGCATGGGCGTTGCGGGCATCACCGCAAAGCACCAGGGATCGGGTGGGCGTGGGCGTGGCCGGCGCGGGCGCCATCACCGCAACCCTTGACTACACCAGTGACAACGATGCGGTCGAACAGGGCTCCACAGCAGTCGACGGTGCCCGCGGCGTCTTGGACGAGGGGCCCTCGGCTGTTGCGAAATCCAGCCACTTCTGGACGGTGATGAGGCCTTGATGTGTGGGAACGAGGTGCCGCCCCTGTGGTTCAGTCTGCCTCCGGGATTCCATGATCTGGGACCCGAAGACCGAGCGGCCTTGGACACGATCGCTCAGGCCATGGACAGTTCTGCCGCCCAATGGGAGCTGGCTCAGCTCATGGACGGCTTCGACCGACTCCACGGGCTTGATGTCGTGCACACCGCGATCGGGATGCACCCGGAGGAACCAGTCGGTGTCTGCACCTCACTGTTCTCCTTGACCGCACGGCTCGCCGATGACCCCGCCCCCCGAGTCGCCGTTGCGAGGACCGCCCTTGGCGTCGCCCGTGCCACTGTGTGGAATGCGTCGGCTCGGCGGTGCATCGATCTGCCTTCGTCGCTCCCCTGCTACCTCGTTGCGGGGACCATGACGCCACCGAACGCGGAGCGGGAGGTGTTCCAGGCCAGGATCGCAACCAGCCATCCAGGCGGCCGGCACGTGCTCGTCCTGGATATCACCAGCGCGTCAACACAACATCACGAGGCATACACCGACATTCTTGAGGCAGTCGCCCACACGCTCGTCTTCACCGACCCACACCCCGCGCCCCCTCGCGTCCCGATGACGTCACGCATCCTGGATGTCCTCCAGTGACGCTCCAGTTCACCAAAGTGGCTTGGGACCACCCGCCAACGGCTCTCGGTTACAAGAGACTGGTCCATCGGCGAGCCGTCGGACTGCTGGGCCTTGTCCTCCCGTTGGTGTTCACCCTGGCTTGCCTGTGGTTCGACTTCATGAGGCAAGGCGCATTCCTCTTCATCATGTCCACGATCGGTTTCATCACGTGGGTTCCCTGGGTGGCCATCGCCTTCTGGCGTCGCCGCCGTGTAGCGGCGGTCCTTCAGGCGTACCCCTGGTGCGAGCTGCCGTGCCTGCACCCGCCCCGCGCGACGGGAAGTCCCGCGACCATCGGCATCCCGTTTCGGGAGGACTTCGCGCCGACCTATCGGATCGTCCCGTTCCCCATCGCGCTCGCGGAGCGGGAGAACGATCACCCGGACAGGATCTGGTTCGCGGGAGATCCCCGGTTCGGTGGGGTCGTTTCTCCCGTCGGGGGGCACTATCCCGTGCGGGTCGTGCCCGACGAGGTGCCTGCGGAGGGGTGGAGCGGTGGGGATGACGGGCTTGCGCTGCGGGTGGGGCTGATGCGGCGCAGCGGGAAGGGCACCCGGACCTGATCAGCGGCGGCGCGGGCGCAGCGTGAGGCGTTCCGACTCGGAGAGGCCACCCCAGACGCCGAAGCGCTCGTCGTTGTCCAGGGCGTACTCCAGGCATGCCGCCCGCCCCTCGCACGCCCCGCACAGCCGCTTCGCGTCGCGCAGCGACGAGCCGGGCTCGGGAAAGAAGAAGCCCGGGCCCGTCTGGGCGCACAGCGCGAGCTCGTACCAAGCGGTGGATGTGGCGGTGGTGGCAGCGGCGGTGGTGGTGTTCATCGACATGCCGGAGATACTGACCCGCGCGGATGGACGTCTGATCAACGACCGATCAACCACTGGTCACGGGCCCGAATCCAGCGGCCTCGGCCAGCATCGCATCCGGCGCTGACAACTGCCCCGCGGGCGGCCGTCCGCCGTCCGACTTCCGACGTCCGCCACAGAGCGGACGACCGTGCGTTCGGTAAGACCGAGCCATGGCAGACGGATGCGTGGAACGCGGTAACCAGACGCGACGGACCGTGCTCGACCGGACGATGCGCACCGCCTCCGTGGACGGGCTGGAAGGCCTGTCCCTCGGGGAGATCGCAACGGAACTGGGCCTGAGCAAGAGCGGCGTCTTCGCCCTGTTCGGCTCCAAGGAGGACCTGCAGCGCGCTGCCGTCCGCGCCGCCACGAGCGTGTTCGTGAAGCAGGTCGTCCGGCCCGTGCGCGAGAACCCTGCCGGTGTCGCCAAGGTGTGGCGCCTCTGCGAGCACTGGCTCGGCTACTCGGGGCGCCGGGCCTTCCCCGGCGGCTGCTGCTTCTACGCCGTCTCCGCGGAGTTCGACGCGCGCCCGGGCCCGGTACGCGACGAGGTCACCCAGGCGGGTGCCGACTGGACCCGGTAAACGTGGACGGGGTTGTGGACGGGGCGAGGCCGGCGGGCGGATTCCGCGACGGGTTCGGCGCGGAGAACGTCCCGCAGCTCGCCTTCGAGATCATCGCGCTGATGGAGATGGCCAACTCGCGTTCCGTCCTGTACGAGGACCCGATGGCGTACGAGCGGGTCGGCCGCGGCATCCTCGACCGGCTGTGGGCGGCGGCGGCTGCGAGGCCGAGCGTGGCCGGGGTCATTCCGGTGGCCGCCGCCCCCTGGAGGGCGCGGGCGAGGATGAGCAGCTCGGCGGAGGGGGCGGCGCTCGCGACGGGGGAGGTGAGCGTGAAGGCGAGGGTGGAGCCGAGGAAGAGGGCGCGGCGGCCGAGGACGTCGGCGAGCCGCCCGGCGGCGGCCAGGAGCGCGGCGAACTGCACGGCGGCGGCCAGGAGCGCGGCGAACTGCACGGCGTGCGCGCTGACACCCGGGTCAGGTGGGCCGCGGACACGTCCGGGAAGGCGCGGCGCAGGTCGGGGAAGGCACACGGACACGGGCTCTTCGACGCGGTCTCCGGCGAGAAGATCGCACGCGGCCGGGCGCCCGACCCCGCCACCGGCACCCCCGGCGCGTCAGGGAGCGGGCGGGCCGTCAGGAGTCGCGTTTCGCCCGGCTCGGCTGTACCCGCTTCGGCTCGCCCGGCATCTTCGGGTAGTCCGGCGGGTAGGGCATGTCCCCCAGGCCGTGATCGCGTTCGTGGCGTTCCGCCAGTTCCAGTACCGCGTCCAGGACGAAGGCGTGCTCGTCCATGTCCGCGTGGAGGTCGCCCAGTTCGGCGAAGCGGGCCGGCATCGTCACGATGTCGAAGTCCCGGGGCTCCGCGTCGTCCACCTCGTCCCAGCGCAGGGGCGCCGACACCGGGGCGTGCGGGCGGGGGCGGACGGAGTAGGCGGAGGCGATCGTGCGGTCGCGCGCCGTCTGGTTGTAGTCGACGAAGATCCGCTCGCCGCGCTCCTCCTTCCACCACGCCGTCGTGACCTTGCCCGGCATCCGGTGCTCCAACTCCCGCCCCAGGGCGATCGCACACCGCCGGACCTCGGTGAACGTCCAGCGCGGTGCGATCGGCACGAAGACGTGCAGGCCGCGGCCGCCCGAGGTCTTGGGCCACCCGCGCAAGCCCAGCTCCTCCAGCAACACCCGAAGTTCATGGGCGGCCGCCACCGCGTGGTGGTAGTCGGTGCCCGGCTGCGGGTCCAGGTCGATGCGCAGTTCGTCGGGGCGGTCGGTGTCCTCGCGGCGCACCGGCCAGGGGTGGAAGGTGAGGCAGCCCAGGTTCGCCGCCCACAGCACGGCGGCCGGCTCCGTCGGGCAGATCTCGTCGGCCGAGCGACCGCTCGGGAAGGCGATGTGGGCGGTCGGGATCCAGTCGGGGAGGTTCTTCGGTGCCCGCTTCTGGAAGAAGGACTCGCCCTCCACCCCGTCCGGGAACCGCTCCAGCGTCGTGGGCCGGTTGCGCAGGGCGCGCGTGATGCCGTCGGCGACCGCGAGGTAGTACTCGGCCACGTCCCGCTTGGTGAGGCCGCGCTCCGGGAAGTACACCTTGTCCGGACTGGACAGCCGTACCGTCCGCCCGCCCGCGTCCAGCTCGATCGCACTACCCGCAGCACCCATGAGCGCCACGGTAGGCGGGCCCGGGCGGGTGCGCACACCGGGCGGGCCCGGACGGGCCGACGCACAATCGGAGGCATGGATCTGCCGGTGATGCCGCCCGTGAAGCCGATGCTCGCCAAGTCCGTGGCCAGGATTCCGCCCGGCATGCAGTACGAGGCCAAATGGGACGGCTTCCGCGCCATCGTCCACCGCGACGGCGACGAGGTCGAGATCGGCAGCCGGACGGGCAAGACGCTGAACCGGTACTTTCCCGAGCTGGTGGCGGCCCTGAAGGAGAACCTGCCCGCCCGTTGTGTCGTGGACGGCGAGATCGTGATCGTTCAGGGCGGGCGGCTCGACTTCGACCGGCTGACCGAGCGGATCCACCCCGCCGCCTCGCGCGTGAAGCTCCTCGCCGGGACGACGCCCGCGTCCTTCGTCGCCTTCGATCTGCTCGCGCTCGGCGACGAGGCGTTCCTCGACACCCCCCTCACCGAACGCCGTACCGCGCTCGCCCGGGCACTCTCCACCTCTCGGCCCCCCGTTCACCTCGCGCCCGCGACCACCGACCCCGCGCTGGCGCAGGAGTGGTTCGAGCGGTTCGAAGGCGCCGGGCTCGACGGGGTGATCGCCAAACCCCTCGATCTCCCCTACCGGCCCGACGCCAGGCTCATGTTCAAGATCAAACACGAGCGTACGGCCGACGTCGTCCTCGCGGGTTTCCGTTTCCACAAGAGCGGTCCGATTGTCGGATCGCTGCTGCTCGGCCTGCACGACGGCCACGGCGCCCTCCAGCACGTCGGCGTCTGCGCCGCCTTCCCCATGAAGCGGCGCGCCGAGCTGGTCGAGGAGCTCGCGCCGCTGCGGATGCCCGACCCCGAGGACCACCCGTGGGCCGCCTGGGCCGAGGAATCCGCCCACGAGAGCGCCCGGTTGCCCGGCGCGCAGAGCCGCTGGACCGGCAAGAAGGACCTGTCGTGGGTGCCGTTGCGCCCCGAGCGGGTGATCGAGGTCAAGTACGACCACATGGAGGGCGACCGCTTCCGGCACACGGCCCAGTTCCGCCGGTGGCGGCCCGACCGGCTGCCGGAGAGCTGTACCTACGCGCAGCTGGAGGAGGTCGTCCGGTACGACCTCGCCGAGGTGCTCGGCCCACCGCCCTCCCCCACCGGGTGACGCCGAGACGTCGGACGTCCCCACGGTCCCCCGCCCCGCCTCACCCAGACGTGAGCTTCTCCCACGCCGCCCGGTCCGGCCCCACCTCGTTCGGCGCGTACTGCGGCCGCACCGCCAGCCAGCGCCCCACCCGGGCCCGGACCTCCGGGTTCGCGTACGCCCGCTCCGGGGGGTCGGCCAGGTGGCGGACCCTGGCCCGCGCCCGCATCACCTCCGGGTCCTCCAGGGCGCAGTCGAACAGGGCGGCCACCTCGCGCGCCGTCCCCGTACGCCCGGCGCGGGTCGCGAAGCGCTCCCCGAGGGCCGAGTCGGCGACCACCTGGAAGTCGAACCACGGCTTCAGCGTGCGGACCGCCCAGTCGTGGTGCTCGGCGGCGAACCGCTCCGACCCCGGATCGCGGTGCGCCGTACGGGCCACCCTGCGGGCGGCCCACAGGGCGAGCGAGGTGCCCTGCCCGAGGGTGGGGTTGGTGTGCGTGATGGCGTCCCCGATCGGCACCAGCCCGCTGACCACGGGGCCCAGCTCGTCGGCGAGCGCGCTCCACCGGTTGTCCAGGCTCGCGGTGGCCAGTACCTCCGACAGGGGTGCGGCGCCCAGCCCCAGCCAGGCCTCCCCCGGCGGGAAGGCACGGGCGGCGGCCTCGAACACGGCGGGATCGCGCAGCGCCGAGCGCGTCGCGTCGGCCGTGTGCACGAACAGCGTGACGGCGAAGACCCCGTTGTCCGCCGGGAAGACGGCGCATCCGGCGAAGGATCCGCCGGTCACCGCCCAGGGCCGGCGCGGCCCCTCGGACGTGCCCTCGGGCAGGCGGTACCAGCGGCAGAAGTAGGCGAGTCCGGTGCGGTGCCGTTCCACCAACGGCGGCCGGCAGCCCGCCGCGGCGAGCCGGCGCTCGGTACCGCCGCGCCGTCCGCCGGCGTCCACGACAAGGTCCCCGGCGTATCTCCCGGCCTCGGTGGTCACACCCGTCACGCGGACGCACGCACTTGGGCCCGGGTCCCCGCCCGCACCCCGCTCCGCGGCTCCGGGCACCGTCGTCAGCCCGGTGACGGGCTCGCCGTACCGCACGACGACGCCCGGTTCGGCGCGCAGCGAGGTGCTCAGCGCGCTTTCGAGCACGATCCGGCGGGCCTGGAGCATGACGAGGTCCTCGTCCCCGGGGCGCGCGGGCGGATGCTCCTCGAACCAGTCCAGCTCGTGGCGTTCGCGGGCGCCGAGCCGGAGCATCTCCGCGTACACGTCGGGCAGCTCGTCCCGCAGGACGTTGCGCGCGGCGCCCAGCAGGGCGTGCGGCTGGTTCGCCTGGGGTACGGTCGGCCGCCGCCAGCCGAAGAAGTCGCGGTCGAGGGCGGTGCCCGGCGCTCGGGTGTCCCGTTCGAAGAGCTCGGCGGTGTGCCCCTGCCGGGCGACGAGCAGAGCCGTGGCCAGACCGCCGACTCCTCCGCCGATGACCAGCACGTGTGCCATTGCGCCCTCCTGAGCCGATGAACGTACGACGATCACACCGCCCTGAGCCTGCGCGAGCCGGAGGCGACCGAAACCCGCACGCTTGTCCGACATCAGTTCGTACGTCCGGCCCTGTCCTGGTCCACCGCTCCCGCCTACCCGATTCCGCCGGCCCGGCGCCCCTCCAGCGCCCGGCGGGCCTCCGCCTCGACCAGGTCGGTGTTGATGGCCACCGCGGCGCGCACGCCCTGGGCGGCCGCGCCCGCGAGCTTCTCCAGCGGAGCGGCGACGTTGCCCGCCAGCCAGACCCCCGCGAGCGCGGTGGCCCCCGTGGCCGGATCGGAGTCGACGCCGGTTCCGACGACCCGTCCGTCCCGCTCCACCGGGTGGGCGGGCAGCCCCAGGCTGCTCAGGACACCGGACCGTACGGCGAACCGCGGCGCCACGACGAGCGCGCGGCACGCGGCCGATCCCCCGCCGGCCAGCGTCACCCCCGTCAGCCGGTCGTCGTCGACGACGAGGCCGGTCACCTCGCCCCCGACGGCCTCGACGCCCCGGGCGGCCAGCACCTCCCGGTCCTCGGCGGTCGGCGCCCAGGTGTGCCCGAGCAGGGTGATCCGCTCGCTCCACTGCCGCCAGAGCAGCGCCTGGCGTACCGCCGACGGACCGTCCGCCAGCACCGCGAGCGGCTGGTCGCGGACCTCCCAGCCGTGGCAGTACGGGCAATGCAGCACGTCCCGCCCCCAGCGCGCCCCGAGGCCCGGTACGGCCGGAAGCTCGTCCACCAGGCCCGTGGCGACCAGCAGCCGCCCGGCGCGGACTGTGGAGCCGTCCCCGCAGCGGACCAGGAAGCCCCCGTCGGGCAGCCGGTCGGCGGCGACGGCCGTGGCCTCCCGGATCCGGCCGCCGTAGCCCGCCACCTCCGCCCGCCCCCGGGCGAGCAGCCCGGCGGGGCTCGCGCCGTCGTGCCCGAGGTAACCGTGCAGGTGGGCGGCGCGCCGATTGCGAGGGCTGCCCGAGTCGAGGACGAGCACCGAGCGGCGCGCCCGGACGATCGTGAGCGCCCCGGCGAGGCCGGCGGCCCCACCGCCCACGACGACCACTTCGTACGGCTCGGCCTGATCGGCCTGCCCGGACTGCCCGTACTGCCCGGCCTGCCAAGACTGCTCGGACCGCCCGTACTGCCCGGCCTGCTTGGCGCCGAAGGCCCGGCCCGTCGGCTCGACGTGTTCTTCGTCCATAACGTGAGCGTGCGCCGACACGCGCCCACTTGACAAATGATGTTGCCGATGCAGCAAATGGAGCCATGGCCACCGAAGGGCAGGACCGGGAGCTCGCGGGCGGGTTGCACGCGTTCAAGCAGATCCTGCCGGCCACCGGGGGTCCGCCGCCGGAGCCCGAGTTCGGTGTCCACGAGGGCTACGAGTGGCTGTACGTACTGTCCGGGCGCCTGCGGCTGCTGCTGGGCGAGCACGACCTCGTCCTCGGTCCCGCCGAGGCCGCCGAGTTCGACACCCGCACCCCGCACGCGTTCCTCAACGCGGGTCCGCAGCCCGCCGAGTTCCTGAGCCTCTTCGGTCCGCAGGGCGAGCGGATGCCCGTCCGGGCCAGGCCCACCACCCCGACGGAAGGACGCCCATGAGCACCGCCGACGAGCACCCCGCACGCCCCGGGCCGGCCGAGCACGCCGAGCCCCCCGCGGGCCCCCCGGGCCCCGGGCAGCCGCGCCCCGAGCGTGCCGCCCCGCGGCCCAACGCCGTCGTCGGCGTCGGGCTGGTCGTGATCGCCGCGGACGGCCGGGTGCTGCTAGGCCAGGCGCACGACGGACGCTGGGAGCTGCCGGGCGGCAAGGTCGACCCCGGAGAGGGCTTCGAGCAGGCGGCCGCCCGGGAGCTCGCCGAGGAGACGGACCTGCGCGTGGCCCCCGAGGGGGTGCGCCTGCTCGCGGTCCGGATCGACGACGCGGCCGGCACGACCCGGCTGACGGCCGCCGCCGTGACCACGACGGCCCGGGGCGTCCCGGCCGTCACCGAGCCCGACAAGATCGTCCGTTGGCGGTGGTTCGCCCCCGCCGCGATCCCCACCGCCCTCTACGCCCCCTCGGCGGCCGTCCTGCGCACCTGGCGGCCGGAGCTGACGGCGCTGCCGCTCGTACCCGCGTACGACTACCCGCTCCGGGCGCAGACCCCGGGTCAGGCCTGAACCCGGGCCCGGAAAGCCCGAACCCGGAACCCTGAACCCCGAACTCTGAGCCCCGGCCCCCGCTACCCCCGCAGCGCCGCCCTCGGCGCGAAGTTCCCGTCCCCCAGGTCCTCCGCCAGCAGCCGCTTCGCGATCGCGTCCGCCGCCACCCGCAGCTCCGCGCTCCGCGGCCGGCCCCGGTCCTTCTCCAACCGGTCGCCGAGCCAGCCGGCCCACGCCGCGGAGATGACGTCGGCCTCACGCCGGCCGGCCGGCGTGAGCGTGAAGAAGGATCCCTCGCGGCTGAGGAAGCCCTCCTCCGTCATCCGGTCGAAGACCGGGAGCAGCACCTCCGGCGGCAGCGACCGGCGTCCCGCCATCAGGCCGAGACTGGCGTACCCGACCGTCCGGGTCATCAGGTCGACCTGCATGACCGCCCACGCGCCCGCCATGTCGAGCCGGGTGTCGGAGGCGTGGACGATCCCGCGCGCCGTGTCCGGCCCCATGGTCCGTACGAGCTTGCCGACCGCCAGCTCCAGCAGCTTCGCGGAGTCCCCGGAGGCCGTGGCCGGCGATCCGAAGCCGTCGCCCATGTCGGTGGATCCGGCCCGCGCGCTGTCGCGCAGGTGCACCTGCTTGAGGAAGAGGGCCACGACGAATCCGATCGCCGCCACCGGCACCGTCCACAGGAACACCGTCTGCAGGGCCTCCGTGTACGCGCCGATGACCGGGGCGGCGGCCGCCGGGTCCAGGCCGTGCACGCCCTCCGGGCTCTGCGCGGCGGCGCCGAGCGGCGCGGGGTCGGCCCCGGTGGCGCGGGCCGCCTCCGCGACGGCCTTCTCCAGCGCGGGTTCCAGGGTGTTGGCGTAGATCGTGCCGAACACCGCGGTCCCGAAGGCGCTGCCGAGGGTGCGGAAGAAGGTGACGCCCGAGGTGGCGGTGCCGAGGTCGGCGTAGTCGACGGTGTTCTGCACGGCGATCGTGAGGACCTGCATCGACAGGCCGATCCCGACGCCGAGGACGAACATGTACGTCGATTCCAGCCAGACGCCGGTCTGCGGGCCCATCAGGGACAACAGGTAGAGGCCGGCGCCCATGACGAGGCTGCCCACGATCGGGAAGATCCGGTACCGGCCGGTCTTGCTCACGACGTTACCGCTGAAGACGGACGCGATCAGCAGGCCGATGACCAGCGGCAGGGTCCGTACGCCGGAGACGGTGGCCGAGTCGCCGTCCACGTACTGGAGGTATGTGGGGAGGAAGATCATCGCGCCCAGCATCGCGAAGCCGACGATGAAGCTGAGCACCGAGCAGACCGAGAAGACGGGGTTGCGGAACAGCCGCATGGGCAGCATCGGTTCGGCCGCGCGGGTCTCGACCAGGCAGAACAGCGCGAGGGCGAGGGCGCCGCCCGCGAACAGCCCGATGATGACGGGCGAGCTCCAGGCGTACTCGTTGCCGCCCCAACTGGTGGCCAGGATCAGGGCGCTGGAGCCGATCGCGACGAGCGCGATGCCCAGGTAGTCGATCACCGGCCGTCCGGCCGCGCGCACGGACGGGATGGTCTTGGCGGCCGCCACCACGACGAGGATCGCGATGGGGACGTTGACGTAGAAGCACCAGCGCCAGCTGAGGTGGTCGGTGAAGAGCCCGCCGAGGAGCGGTCCGATCACGGTCGCGACGCCGAAGACGGCGCCGATCGCGCCCTGGTACTTGCCGCGTTCGCGCAGCGGGACCACGTCGGCGATCAGCGCCATGGAGGTGACCATCAGCCCGCCGGCGCCGATGCCCTGCAGGCCCCGCCACAGGATGAGCAGGGTCATGTTGCCGGCGAGTCCGCACAGGAAGGAGCCGGTGATGAAGATGACCGCGGAGACCTGGAAGATCAGTTTCCGGCCGAAGAGGTCGCCGAACTTGCCGACCAGCACCGTCGCGACGGTCTCCGCGAGGAGGTAGGCGGTCACCACCCACGACATGTGGGCCGCGCCGCCGAGGTCCGCCACGATCGTGGGCAGGGCGGTGCCGACGATCGTCTGGTCGAGGGCCGCCAGCAGCACGCCGAGCATGATCGTGCCGAAGATGACGTTGCGCCGCCGCCGGTCCGGCACGGGTGGCGCCGCGGCTGCGGCGGGGGCAGTGGTCACTCTCGCACTCTCACAGCGGCCCCGGCGCCCCGCATGCGGCAAGCCGCCGTACGGGTGAGGTCCCGCGGTGCCCGGTGCCGCGCCCCCGCGGCGGGCCTCAGCGCAGGTAGGCCAGGCCCGGGTGGACGGCGGCGTACCCGTCCACGAGCCGCCGGGCCACCCCGACGGAGTCCACGAGGGGGTGCAGGGCGAAGGCCTTCACGGCGGCCGCCCGCGAACCGCTCGCCGCGGCCGCGAGGACCTCCCGCTCGACGGCCTTGACCGCGGTCACCAGGCCGACCCCGTGGAGCGGCAGCGGGGTGACGCCGACCGGGTGGGCGCCGTTCGCGTCGACCAGGCAGGGGACCTCGATGACGGCCTCGGCGTCCAGGACGCAGAGCGTGGAGCCGTTGCGGACGTTGAGGATGAGCGTGGCGCGCTCGTCGCGGGCGATGGCGCGCATGAGGGCGAGGGCGACCTTCTCGTAGCCGCCGGACTCCAGGTCGCCCTCGTCGCGCTCGCCGACGCCGGCCGCCTCGCGGTTCTCGGCCATGTACGTGGCCTCGCGCTCGGCCCTGGTGCGGTCCCAGGCGGCGAGCGCCGCTCCTGCGGGCTGCCCGGTCCGGCCGGCCTCGGCGTAGAAGCCGTGCTGCTGGTCGCGCAGGAAGGCGCCGCGGGTCTGCTTGGCCTCCTGGTAGGCCCGTACGGTGTCGCGGTTGAAGTAGTAGTAGTGCAGGTACTCGTTGGGGACGGCGCCGAGGGAGCGCAGCCATTCGGCGCCGAAGAGCCGGCCCTCCTCGAAGGACTCCAGTGCCCCGGTGTCGGCCAGCAGCCGCGGCAGTTCGTCGCGGCCGGCGACCCGCAGCCCGCGCACCCAGCCGAGGTGGTTGAGGCCGACGTAGTCGATCCAGGCCTCCTGCGGGTCGGCGCCGAGCAGCCGGGCGAGCCGGCGGCCGAGGCCCACGGGCGAGTCGCAGATGCCGATGACCCGCTCGCCGAGCTCCTCGGCCATGGCCTCGGTGACCAGCCCCGCCGGGTTCGTGAAGTTGATGACCCACGCCTCGGGGGCGGTGCGGGCGATCCTGCGCGCGATCTCCCGGGCCACCGGCACGGTCCGCAGGCCGTACGCGATGCCGCCCGCGCCCACCGTCTCCTGGCCCAGCACTCCCTCGGCCAGGGCGATCCGCTCGTCCGCGGCGCGCCCCTCCAGGCCGCCGACGCGGATGGCCGAGAAGACGAAGTCGGCGCCGCGCAGCGCCTCGTCGAGGTCGCGGGTGGCGGTGACGGCCGGGGCGTCCGGTACTCCGGCGGCCGCGGCCTGGTCGGCGAGGACGCGGGACATGGCGGCGAGCCGCCCGGGGTCGTCGTCGTAGAGCGTCACGCGGGTGACCCGGCCCTCCGCGTGGTCGCCGAGCAGGGCGCCGTAGACGAGCGGTACCCGGAACCCGCCTCCTCCGAGGATCGTCAGCCGCACGTCCGAACCGCCCTTCACCCGTGGCCGAACCGTGCGCCGGCCGTGGAGCGGCCGGTGCCACGATCCGTGGCATCCCCGCCGCGCGGACGCGCCGCGGGGACACCAGTCTGCCCGGGCCGGCTACTGCCCGAGCGACGGCACGGCGCGCAGGCGCGCGCCCTGCTGCTGCGCGGGCCCGCTCGCCCGGACCGGGCCGGCCGGCGCGCCCTGCGGGGCGGACAGGATCAGCGTGATCCGGGTCAGCCCCATCGCGTCGAGCATCCGGCTTGTTTCGGCCACCATCCGGCAGCGGACGAGACCCCGGCGGGGATCGGGGTGGCGCACGGTGCGCACCGCCCCGTCCGGTTCGGCGGCGTCCGCCCCGTGCGTGCTCAGCCAGTGCGGCACGCCGTACCGGTAGGCGGCCTCCATGAACGGGTCACGGCCCACTTCCTGGCGGATGCTGCGCAGCCCCTCGTCGTCCGGCGTCGCGGCCAGCGCGGTCGCGAACCGGGCCAGCAGCGGCACGCACCAAGCCGGTTCGTGGTCCTCCAGCACCCCGGCGGCGTCCGGGTGGAACAGCACGAAGCGCAGGAAGTTGTCGTCCGGCAGGGCCGTCGGGTGCGGCCGTACGGTCTGGAACAGCCGGTCGAAGGCCGAGTTGGTGAGCGCGACGTCCCAGCGGTGGTCCACCAGGAAGCTGGGGTAGGGCACGGACTCCATGAGTGCGGCGTAGTCGCACAGGTAGTCGCGCTGCGCCGGATCCTCGGGCAGCCGGTTCTCCTCCGCGGCGCGCCACGTGGGCGGCGGGTCGCGGTCGACCATGACGCGGAAGAGCCAGAAGCACTGCCGCTCGCTCATCTCCAACGCCTCGGCCAGGGCCAGCAGTTTGCGGTCCGTCCACTCCTTGACCAGCCCGCGCTCCCAGTTCCCGTACGCACGAACGCTGATGCGCAGCCGCGCGGCGAGGTCCTCCTGGCTCAGGCCCAGTTCCTCGCGACGCTGGCGCAATATCTCCTTGCGTCGCTCCGACCGCACGGCGCCGCGTGCGGGCTCCTCGCCCGCCAGGCGCTCCTCACCGGCTCGGGCGAGGCCATCGGACGGGCCCACCGCTGCGAGACGTAGCACCGAGAGCTCCCCCTCCTCACGGTCTGGATCTTCATTTCCGTGTGGCGATCCTGCTACCGACTTCATTCGAGTGTCAACTATCGTGGCAATTCCAGCCTCGCGACAGCTCATTCCCGCCACAGCTGTGGCACGTTCTAGCCCTTCGGGGCGAGAACGGATAGATTCCAGAAGCCGACCATGTGCCCGAACCGACTTCGCGCGATCTAGGAGAACCACTGGTGACAGACGGCTTCCCGGCTCCCGTCGCGGTGGCCCACGCACCCCTGGCCGCCACCGTCACACGCGTTGCCGAACTCGCGGGCAAAATGGGCCGCGACGCGAACCAGGTATTCGACCTGCGCCGACTCTCCGAAGCGTCCGGCGTACCCGCCGACGTGGTCCGGATCCTGCTCGACGGCAGGCCCGCCGGCGAACCCGACCTGCAGACCCGCTTCCTCCAACGCCTCGACCTCCTGAGGCGCACCCGGGTCAAACCCAACGGCCGCCGCTACACGCAGCAGGAGATCGCCGACGGCGCCGGCATGTCCCGGCAGCAGGCCGGCGCCCTGATCAACGGCGACCGCCGCCCCACGATGGAGCACTGCGACGCGATCCAGCGCTTCTTCGGGGTGCACGCCGGATTCCTCACGGCGCACGACGCGGACGCCCTCACCGACGCCCTCCAGCGCACCGAACAGCAGCTGCTCCAGGACTTCGCGGGGCGCGCGCGGGAAACATCACCCGCCTCGGCCGCTTCGGCAGGCGATCCGCTGGCAAGACTCCTCCAGAACCACGGCGTGCGGGGCATCGCCTGGCGCGCCGCCCAACTGCCCAGCGACAAGCACCGGGACAAGGTGACCGAATGGCTGGACATGCTCCTCGAAAGCGTCAAACCGAATGAATCGTGACCCAGTCGAAAGTCTGGGTCTGATCCTTGAGTCCTGATCCGGATCCGCGCCGACGGGGAGAACGGTGAGCATAGGCAGAGAGCAGCGGCGGCTGTGCGGGGAACTGGTGGCCGGCATCCGGCTCACGGCCCCCGTGGAACCCGTGGACCTCTACGCCGCCCTCTGCGAGGGCATGAGCAAACACCGCGGCCGCCGGGTGGACTTCCGGATGGCCTCGTTCCCGCCGGGGACGGCCAGCGGCCTGTGGCTCGACATGGCGGACCGCGATCTCGTGGTCATCGAGGAACGCACCGCGCCCGACCACCAGCTGGTCATCCTGGGCCACGAGTTGTGGCACATGAAGGCCGGCCATTGCAGCCACCACGTCGACGGCGCCGCCGTCGCCGCCCGGCTGCTGTCCGACGAGGCCGACATCGGCGAAACCGTTCGCCGCGTCGCGGCGCGCACGCGCGCCGATGTCCAGGAGGAGACCGAGGCGGAAACCTTCGGCCTGCTGTTGGGCAGCAGGTGCCGGACCTGGCTGGCCGGTTCGGCCAGCCATCGGGCCCCGGCACAGCGTGACCAGTTGGCGGGCCGCATCGAGGCCTCGCTCGGATACCGGGGGCACAGGAACGACCGTTGAACGGCCAGGACTACTACATACCGGCATTCGCGATGGCGATCGCACTCGCCTTCAAACTGCCCGCCCTGCGGCACAACTGGCGCGATCCGCTGCTGCGTTCGGTCTGCGCCCTGCTGACCCTCGCCGGCGCGGTCTTCACCTTCGCCGCCCCGCCGACCATCGAGGCGGTCAACCGTTGGACCGGGATCACCAACGTCTCGGCCCCTCTCGTGTACTGCCTGATCACCGCCTTCAGCGCCTCCTGCCTGGTCCTGGTCGTCAACTGGCGCGGCGGGCCGCCCGAGCGCACCCGGCGGGTCTCGCGGCGCTGGATCATCGGCTACAGCACCGTCGTCGTGGCCCTGATCGTGCTGTTCGCCCTCGGGGACGCCCCGGTCGAGCGGCTTCGGGACTTCGACACGTACTACGCCAACACCCCGTACATGCGGCAGATGATCGGGCTGTACCTGCTGGCGCACCACGTCGCCGCGGTCGTGATGGTGGCCATGTGCTGGCGCTGGTCGCTCCAGGTGCGCGGCTGGCTGCGGGTCGGTCTGATGATCATCGTGTCCGGCTACATCTTCAACCTCACCTACGACGCCACGAAGATGTCCGCGGTCGTCGCCCGCTGGCTCGGCCACAACCTCGACGACCTGAGCACCTACGTCGCCCCGCCGCTCGCCGCCATCGGCGCGCTGATCAGCGCGCTGGGCTTCGTCGTCCCGCTCGTCTGCCAGCGGATGTCGGACAACTGGCAGACCTGGACGACGTACCGCGAGCTCGGCGCGCTCTGGCACGAGGTGCAGATCTCCGCACCCGACGGCACCCCCTCCGTCCAGATGTCCTGGTGGGCCGCGGCCGAACTGCGGGTCATCCAGCGCGAGTCGGACATCCACGACGGCTTCCTGAACCTGGGACCGTACTTCGACCGGGACCTGCGCGACGGCGCCTACGAGAGCGCCGCCGCGGAGGGCGCCGACGAGGAGACCGCCCGCGCGGTCGCCGACGCCGCCATGGTCACCGCGGCCGTCCGGGCCCGGTCCGCCGACCCCGAGGGCAACGTGGTCACCGGGGCCGGCGAGGAGACGCTGCTCGACACCTCCGACGGGCCGCGCGACCTGCTCCGGATCTCCCACGCCCTGCGGCACTCGCCGGTGGTCCAGGCGGTGCGGCAGCGGACGGCGCAGCCGGCCGCCGGACTCGGCTGACGGCAGCGGCCGGACCGGCGGGGCGCAGCGGGCGCTCCGGCGGGCGGCGGGCGGCGGGCGGCGGTTCAGCCCGTGCCGGTTCAGCGGGCGGCGGCCACCGCCAGGGTCGGGAACAGCTCCTGGAAGGGCCCGGCGGAGTCGACCCCGTCCCGGCCGTAGGGGGCGTCGAAGCTCCACACCATGAACAGCAGGAACACGATCAGGGCGCTGAACAGCCCGGCCAGCAGCAGTTCCCGCCCCGAGCGGCGGATCTGCAGGGTGAAGATCAGCCCCACCGTGACCACACCGCCGACCAGCAGTCCGAACCACACCACGCCCGGGAGCGTGGACTCGTCGCTCTGCGCCCGCGAGTGCCGGGCGTCGTCGGCGGCCGCGATGTGGTCCAGCAGCGGCTGGTAGGCCTGTGCCTGGAGCTCGGTGGCCGGGCTCTGGTGGGTCACGTCGCTGCGCAGCTTGCCGAGCAGTCGGGCGCCCTCCGCGGAGGCGCCCTCGCCCGACGCCAGCAGCGGCCAGTCCACCGCGACGGTGTGGGAGACGTACGCGCCCACCTCGCCGCGGATCCGGTCGCGTACCGGCGCCGGGTACACGTCGGCGCGCTGGGTCACCTCGTACAGCGACTGGGCCTCGCGGCGGACGCTGTCCTCGGCGGCGCCGCGCGCCTCCCAGACGCCCGCGATGGCGAGGCCGAGCACGATCGCGTAGACCACGCCCACCATCATCGTCATGTACTCGATGACGTCGGGGGTTTCGCTGGTGTCCTCGTCATCGGCGGCCCGGCGGTGCCGGATCGTGGTGATGGTGAGGACGACGGCGCAGACGAGCGCCATGGCGATGGCCAGGACCAGCCATTCGGACACGTGGATTCTCCCGGTGTGGATCGGTGGTTCAGTGGACCGGTGGTTCAGTACACCGGTGGTTCAGTGGGCCGGCGGATCGGCGGATCGGCGGATCGGCGGACGGGGCGGCGGCGCGCCGGGCGCGGCGGATCAGCCGCGGCCCTTGGACCGCGGCCGCAGGGCGGCGGCCGCGAGGACCGCCGGGGTCGTCACGACGACCATGAGCATCAGGGGGGAGAGGCCGCCCGGGCCGCGCCGCTCCAGGGCCACGGAGCGGTACGGGCGCACGTGGAAGGCGCTCACCCGTGCGACGGCGCCCGCCCGGAGCGGAGCGGGTGCCGCCGCCCGGACCGGCACGGAGGCGGGCGCGGCGCCCGGTGCGGGTTCCGGCGGCTTCGGATCCGCGGCCGCAGCCTCCGCGTACGGCTCCGGTGGGCTCTGCGCGCCCGGCGGGTCCGGTGGCACCGGCGGCGCCGCGGGGAGGGCGGCCTCCCCCGGGTGGTGCACGGTCGGCCGACCGGTGCCGGGCACGGCGGCCCGTACCGGGGGCGGGGCGGCGGGCCGCGTCCCGGACGGCCGCACGGTGGGCCGGCCGGTCTGGGCGGGCCGCTCGGGGCGTTCCGGATGGCCGGCCGGCACGCACAGGTCGACGCGGGCGCCACGGCCGTGGCCGTCGCCCGCGACCGCCACGTGGCCGTGCAGCGGGCAGAGGGCCGCCACCAGGCCGGCCCCGGCGAGGTACTGCCAAGCGGTCACCGCGTCCTCCCGATTCCGCAGCAGATGCAGGGGTTACGGCTGAAGAAACGATCACGGCCCCGGTTCGACACGCGGCAGACAGGTCAAGATCCCGTCTCCGAGGCCCGGATGCGCCGCCTGGCGGACAGCGGACCGCGCCACAGGGGGCTCGGGAAGGCCCGCAACCGGGGTCCGGACGGTCCCGCGGCGTCCCGGCGGGAAACCCGCCGGGGGGACCCGCCCGCGCCCGTCGGCGCAGTGGTGGTCGAGGTCGCCGCGCAGCTCGACGTGCACGGTGTCGTCCGTGTCGACGTACGTCAGGCGGAGCGGGCTCGGGGGCGGGCTCGGGGGCGGGCTCGTCGTTCGGGGATCCCTGCACGGCGGCCCGGCCGGCACGGCCCCCTGCCGGGACGTGCCCCGCCGGACGGCTCCCGGTGCGCGGTGTAGGAAGATGTCGGGGTGATCGGAGACGAACCGGTGGTCACCACGACCACGTACGAAGGCACGACCGTCGTCCGCCTGCGGGGCGACATCGACCAGGACAGCGCACCCCTCCTCGTCCAGGTCCTCACCGAGGCCGCGGCCAGCGGGGCCCCGCGCACGCTGGTCGACCTGTCCCGCACGCGCTTCGCAGACTCCTCTGTCCTTCACGCCCTGCTCGACGCCCACAGGGCCCACACCGCGAAGGGAACGGCGCTCGTCCTGGCCGGCCCGCTGCAGGTGGCGGTCCGCCGGCTGTTCGACGTCACCGGAACCGGAGCCGCGTTCCACATCGCGGACACCCCGGAGGACGCGATGACATGGTGACCCGCTTCCCTTCCGAACCGAGGTCCGGCGGCATGGACCTCATGACCGGGGGCAGGCGATGACGGTATGAACCCGCCCACAGCAGCCGACGACACCCGCGGATCCATCCGCGGCGGGGACCACCCGTCCGTGGCCGCCCCGGTGACGGCTGCCCCGCCGGCGACGGCAGCGGCCCCGGTCACGGCTGCCGCGGCCCGCGCGACGGTGGGTGAACTGCTGCACCGCGCGGGCATCGCCCTGGACAGCATCATGGCCGCGGACGCCCTGCTGGTCACGTCGGAGCTCGTCACCAACGCCATCCGCCACGGCGGCGGCATCACCGCCTTCCACACCGAGATCGCGGACGACGCCCTCCACCTGTCCGTCAGCGACGCGAACCCCCGCGCCCCCGCCTCCCGCACCGGCAGCCTCGACCATCCGGGCGGCTACGGGTGGCCCCTGGTCCAGCGGCTCACCGAACGCATCGACATCAGCAGCCACCCCGGCGGCAAGACCATCGGCACCACGCTGCGCCTGACCTGACCTGACCTGCACGCCCGCCCCGTCCGGACCCGGCCGGGGGTGGCGGTCGCCCCGCTTCCCGGGCACTAGCATCAGCCACCTCTGACGGCTGATTTGGAAGGCTCACGCGATGGCCGATGACGCATACCTGTTCCTCCTTCCCGACCGGCATCCGCGACTGGGGGCGGCCTTCGCCTCCGTCGGCACCCTGGAATGCGCCGAGTCGCCGGCGGTCCAGGGCTGGCTCCAGGCGCACGGGGTCGCCGCTTCCTCCGAGCAGGTCCGGATCCTTCCCGCCGGAGCGGAGGCGTTCGTCCCCGGCGACGCCGAGCGCCTGCCGCTGCCCCTGAGCGAGGAGGAGGCACTGCGGGTGGAGCAGGAGTGCGCGCCCCGGGCCGTCACGGACGTGGAGACGGAACTCCTGCAGTTCCGGGACACGACCCAGGACTGGGAGGGCCTCGTCCACCGGGCCGTGACGGCGGGCATCCCCGCATCGAGGATCGTCCAGCTGACCGGCCTGGACCCGCAGGACGTCGGCCGCCTGACCATGTGACCGCCACCCGCCCGCGCGGCGGCGGGCCGCGCGGGCGGTGAGGCGCCTACGTACGGCTGTCGCTGCGCACGGGCGGATGCTCCGCGCCGGGCGCGGCGGAGTGGGCATGCCGGGCGGAGTCGCCGTGCGCGGCTGCTTCGGCGGACGCGCCGGCCGCGGTGCGCGCGAGGATGCGCAGGGCCGCTTCGGAGGGCGAGCCGGCCTCCGCCGTGTAGGTGATCAGGCTCTGGTCGGGGTCGTCCGGGAGGTTCAGGCTCTCGTAGGCGAGGGTGAACTCGCCGACCAGCGGGTGGCGCAGGTGGTAGCCGCCGTGGGTCGTCTCCCGGACCTCCTGCTCCTCCCACAGCCGGGTGAACTCCGGACTGCGCTCGCCCAGTTCCGCGATGAGCGCCGCGAACCGCGGGTCGTGCGGGTGCCGTCCGAGGTCGAAGCGGAGGTAGGCCACGAGGTCGCGCGCCTTGCGCTCCCAGTTCACGAACCGGCCGCGCACCTCGGGGTCCAGGAAGAGCAGCCAGGCCTTGTTGCGGCGCTCGGGCGGCAGCGCGCCGAAGTCCTTGACGAGGGTGGCGAAGAGCGGGTTCCAGGCCAGGATGTCGGTGCGGCGGCCGACGACGAAGGCGGGGGTCTCGGGCATCGACTCCAGGAGTCTGCGCAGACCGGGCCGGACCTCCTGCGGCTCCTCCGCCGTCCCCGCGACCGCCTCCGTGCCGTCCCTGCGTCCCGCCGTGCGGACCAGGCGGGTCAGGTGCGCGGTCTCCGCCGCGTCCAGGCGCAGCGCGGAGGCGACGGCGCCCAGCACGGTGTCCGAGATGTTGCCGGCGCGCCCCTGTTCGAAGCGCGTGTAGTAGTCCACGCTCACGCCGGCCAGCTGGGCGAGCTCCTCCCGGCGCAGCCCCGGCACCCGGCGGCGGCCCCCGAAGGAGCGCAGACCCGCGTCCTCGGGGCGGATCCGCCCGCGACGGGACCGCAGGAAGTCGCCGAGTTCTGCCTTGGGGCCTGTCTGGTTCATGCCTTCAATCCTAGGGTCGGACCCCGGTCACGGGCGATCAGAGGCGATCACGGGCGGCAGCGGCCGGGCGGACGCGGCCGGAGGGGACGCGGCCGGAGGGGCGGCCGTAGCGACAGCCGAGGGGCGGCCACCCCCGCTCGCGGAGCCACCCTCGGGTTATGCCCCTTTCATACCGGTTCACTCGCCCGGCGCAGCCCGTCACGCCGCACCTCCCCTGCCCGCCCCATGATCGGAGGGAGCACCCGGCGGAGACCCCATCGACCAGGGCCGCGACCGGGACCGGCGGCCGGAGGGACGGTGGCGGATGGAACCGGACGGTCGCGACGGCCTGGCGGGCCGGGCCGACGCGCTGATGGACGGGCTGCGGGCCGATCTGGAGCGGCTGGCGGAGATCCCGTCCGTCGCCTTCCCCGGCTACCCGCCCGAGCCCGTCCTGGAGGCGCACGACCTGATCGTCTCCCTGCTGCGCGACGCGGGCGTCCCCACGATCGAGCGGATCGACCTGCCCGACACCGCACCGGTGATCTACGGCGAGATCCCGCCGCCGGACCCGGACGCCCCCACCGTCCTGCTCTACGGGCACTACGACGTCCAGCCCGCCGGCAACCCGGCCCTGTGGCTCTCTCCGCCCTTCGAGCCGACCCCCGTCCCCGGCGGCCTGCGCGCCCGCGGCATCGCCGACGACAAGTCGAACGTGATCGCCCAGCTGGGCATGCTCCGGCTCTACGGGGGCCGCCCGCCGGTCGGCATCAAGATCGTGATCGAGGGGCAGGAGGAGTACGGCAGCCCCTTCGACGACTACCCGCCCACCGACCCCGGCCGCTTCGCCTGCGACGCCATGGTCATCGCCGACCTCGGCAACCTGCGGCCCGGCACCCCCACCCTGACCACCGGCCTGCGCGGAGCCTGCGAGGTCACCGTCGAGGTGCGCACCCTGACCGAACCGCGGCACTGCGGCGAGTTCGGCGGCGCCGCCCCCGACGCGCTGCTGGTCCTCCTGCGCGCCCTGGCCTCGCTGCACGACGCCGACGGCGACGTGGCCGTACCCGGCCTGCGGCGCGAGCCGTGGGACGGGACGACGTACACCGAGGCGGAGTTCCGCGCGCTGGCCTCCGTACGGGACCACGTGCCGCTCCTCGGGACCGGTTCGCTCGGCGAGCGGCTGTGGAGCGGTCCGGCCGTCACCGTCATCGGCCTGGACGCGCCGGGCGTGGACCGCGCCGCCTGGGCGGTGGTCCCGTACGCCCGGGCCAAGCTGAACCTCCGCTTCCACCCGCGGCAGGACCCGCGCGAGGCGCGGTCGGCGCTGGTGGACCACCTACGCCGGCAGCGGCCGTTCGGCATCCCGCTCACGGTCACCCCGGGCGACACCGGCCGCGGCTTCGAGGCCCGTAGGGGCGGGGCGGCCTACCGCGCCGCGCTCGTCGCGCTCGAGGAGGCCTGGGGCACGGCGGCCTCGTACGTCGCCACGGGGGGCTCCATCCCGCTGGTGCACGGCCTGGCGCGGGCGGCTCCGGACGCCGAGGTGCTGCTGTTCGGGGCCCAGGACAGCATGTGCAACCTGCACGCCCCCAACGAGCGGGTGCTGCTGTCCGAGCTGCGCAACACGGTGGTGGCGCTGGCCGCCTTCGTCCGGGAGTACGCGGCGGAGTACCGCGCCGCGGGCCACGGCTCCGCGGGAGGGGCCCGGTGACCACGTGACCATCGGCGGCGTCGCCCGGGCCAAGGTCGGCTACGACAAGTACCTGCGGTTCGTCTGGCCGCTGCCGGCGATCCTGTTCGTGCTGATCTGCGGGTTCCCGGTGGCGGGCGCCACCCTCTGAGGCCGGGCCCGCCGCCGGGCCGGCAGCCGTGCCCGGGTACGCCGGAGGGGCGCCGCTCCGGGAACTCCCGGCGCGGCGCCCCTCACGGGCTCACGGGGTGGGGCCTCAGGCGTCCGGGGAGCCGCCGAAGCGCTCCCGGTACGACTCCAGGTCCTCTTCGGTGATCTTCGCGAAGAGCACCGGCGGTACGGTGAACGGCGTCCCGGCCGGGACCGCGTCCAGGGACCGGGCCTGCTCCGGGGTCACCCACGCCGCGGTGTCGTCGGCGAGCGCGAACGCCGAGCGCATGGCGCGCGCCGAGGCCGGGATGAACGGCTCGGAGACCACCGAGTAGAGGTGGATGAGGTTCATCGCGGTGCGCAGGGTCAGCGCCGCGCCCTCCGGGTCGGTCTTGATCTCCAGCCAGGGGGCCTTCTCCTCCAGGTAGGAGTTTCCGGCCGACCACAGGGCGCGCAGCGCGGCTGCGGCCTTGCGGTACTGGAGCGTCTCCATGTGGCCCTCGTACTCGGCCAGCAGCTCGGCGATCTGGCCGCCCAGCTTCGTCTCGGCCTCGCCGGCCGCGTTGCCCGCGGGGACGTCGTCGCCGAAGCGCTTGCGGGAGAAGGACAGGACGCGGTTGACGAAGTTGCCGAGGGTGTCGGCGAGGTCCTTGTTGACCGTGGCGGTGAAGTGCTCCCACGTGAAGGACGAGTCGTCGGACTCGGGGGCGTTGGCGATGAGGAAGTAGCGCCAGTAGTCGGCCGGGAGGATCTCCAGCGCGTGGTCGGTGAAGACGCCGCGCTTCTGCGAGGTGGAGAACTTGCCGCCGTAGTACGTCAGCCAGTTGAAGGCCTTGACGTAGTCGACCTTCTTCCAGGGCTCGCGGGTGCCCAGCTCGGTGGCCGGGAACATCACGGTGTGGAAGGGGACGTTGTCCTTGGCCATGAACTGGGTGTAGCGGACGTCCTCGGCCTCGTACCACCAGGACTTCCAGTCGCGGTTCGCCGGGTCGGCGTCCGCCCACTCCTTGGTGGAGGCGATGTACTCGATCGGGGCGTCGAACCAGACGTAGAAGACCTTGCCGTCCGCGGCCAGTTCGGGCCACGTGTCGGCCGGGACCGGGACGCCCCAGTCCAGGTCGCGGGTGATGGCGCGGTCGTGCAGGCCCTCGGTCAGCCACTTGCGGGCGATGGAGGACGCCAGCTGCGGCCACTCCTCCTCGTGCTCCGCCACCCAGGCCTCGACCTCGACCTGGAGCTTGGACTGGAGGAGGAAGAGGTGCGTGGTCTCGCGGACTTCCAGCTCGGTGGAGCCGGAGATCGCCGAACGGGGCGCGATCAGGTCCGTGGGGTCCAGGACGCGGGTGCAGTTCTCGCACTGGTCGCCGCGGGCCTTGTCGTAGCCGCAGTGCGGGCAGGTGCCCTCGACGTAGCGGTCCGGCAGGAAGCGGCCGTCGGCGGGCGAGTACACCTGCCGGATCGCGCGCTCCTCGATGAAGCCGTTCGCCTGGAGCTGCCGCGCGAAGTGCTGGGTGATCTCGGCGTTCTGCTGCGAGGAGCTGCGGCCGAAGTAGTCGAAGGACAGCTCGAAGCCGTCGTAGACCGCCTTCTGGGCGTCGTGTGCCTGCGCGCAGAACTCGGCGACGGAGACGCCGGCTTCCTTCGCGGCGAGCTCGGCGGGGGTGCCGTGCTCGTCGGTGGCGCAGATGTACAGGACGTCGTGGCCGCGCTGGCGGAGGTACCGGGAGTACACGTCCGCCGGAAGCATCGACCCGACCATGTTGCCCAGGTGCTTGATCCCGTTGATGTACGGAAGCGCGCTGGTGATCAGGTGTCGAGCCATCCTCGGATGCTCCATTTCCTCTGTGCGGTACGACGTGACGTCACGGACTGTGAAGGCGGTTCATCGTATCGAACCGCCGAAAGGCCACGCGCCGCATTTGTTCGGGGTGGGCGTAACGCAAAAGCGAGGGCAGTGACCTCTCCGTCACGGCCCTCGCGATCGCGCCCATGCTACAGCCGCGGGGCGGCGCCCCCGACCGTCGCGGAGCCCGGTCCCGGCCTCCCCGAAGCTAGATGAATGAGTCCAAGGGGTGTCGTTGCGGTCAGTGATCGTAGGCGGTCAGTGACCGTTTGATGGGTTGATCGGTTTTGTCGTTGTGCCAGA
>NZ_JBHXQN010000016.1:0-169198 GCF_042717785.1 Streptomyces sp. NPDC058619 | reverse complement strand
GTACGCGCTCTGGTCGGCGCGGTCACCGACGTCTACGACGGCCGGCCCCCCAGAGACGACGCGACCGTACTGTGCCTGGACTGGCACGGACCCCGACCTGGACCGGCCCCCCGATCCCCGCTCCGCACCTCCCGCCCGGGCCTCTGAAAGCACGTGGGCGGGTGGGCCGGCCTGCGAGCGGTCGACGTTTCCCGCGTGTGACCAGCCGGGGACGGCTTTGCCAGGACCGATGCCGACCCGACGCTGACTTTGGTGACAATGCGTCAGGATGCAGCATGCCTTGCGGTGGCGGCGCCAGGACGGGTGCGGGTCGCTGTCACACGTCGATCAGGGCGTCCACCACGGCCCTGGCGACGCGGCTCGCGCGCTCCGGTGTCCAGTGGGCCGGCTCTTCCACGGTGGAGACGTAGTAGCCGCGGGTCAGCAGCGAGAGGACGTCGGCGGCGAGGCCGGCGTCGGGTACTCCCGCGGCGATGGACGCTTCGAGGAACTCCTGGCGCGATTCGCGCGGCTCGTGGTGGTCGACGCCGTGGGGGTCGGCGTGTGCCGACGAGAGCATCTCGATCCAGAGCGACCGGAGCAGCAGGTCTTCCGGTTCCGTGCTGAGGTGCCATTCCACCGTGGCGCGCAGCCGGTCCGAGCCGGTCAGTTCTCCCAGATGGGCCTCCAGGTCGGCCCGCCACCGCGATTCTGCGGCGCGCACGGCGTTGGTGATCAGCGCCGTGCGGGTGGGCACATAGTTGGTGACCATGGCCGTGGACCCGCCGAGCTCCTTTGCCACGGCCCGGATGGTGACGGCACGCGCACCGTCCCGGGCGGCGACCGCGAGGGTCGCGTGGGCGATTGCCTCCGTCCGCGTCCCGGCGCGTCAGCCCCCGCCGTGGAGGTAGAGGACGACCGGCAGGGGCTCGCGTGCCGCGTCGGGCAGCCACAGATCGAGTTCGAGCGGCCGGTTGCCCGCACGGTAGGCGTACGGGACGCCGCGCAGCAGCCGTACGCCGGGGGCGGGGTGCGCGGCGGGCGGGAGCGGCAGCAGCTCGGGGGCGGGCGGCGCCAGGAACGAGGCGAGGCCGGGCGTCAGCGGCACGGGATCAGCTCCCGGTGCGCCACTGGTGTCCGGGCAGGAAGCGCACGTCGTAGCGCTCCGGCACGGTGGCGAACTTGTGCGGTCCCGGTACGTACGGCTCGGGCGGCAGGCCGAGTTCCTCGGTCGGAACGCCGAGGTTCTCGAAGAACCGCTCGAAGGTGCCTCCGGGTCCTGCGGCCACGCCGACGACCCGGCTGTGGTGGCGCTCGATGCGGTAGGCGTGAGGGCAGTTCTTCGGTACGAAGCCGAAGTCGCCGGCGGTGAGAAGCCGTTCGTACTGCTCACCCGCCAGATCCTCGACGAACAGCCGCACCGCGCCGTCGGTGATGTAGAAGACCTCGTACGTGTCGGAGTGGACGTGGGCGGGGATCACCTCGCCCCTGGGACCCTCGACGGTGAAGAAGTTGAAGGCGTTCTCGGTCTGCTCGCCGCCCGCGTAGACGGTGACCAGGTCGGTGAACAGGTGGGCGCGGTCGCCCATGCCCTTCTCGATGAAGTACGGCTTTCCGGGCTCGGCCGGGATGTGCGACCGAGGGCGGCTGGGACGGGCGAACTCCATGGTCATGAGAACCTCCGGCACGACGGGACGACGAATGTCAGGCTACCTGACATTTGGGGCGGGGGTGCCCCCGTACCGTCGCTATTCTCGAAACTCCGTCCCGCGAGGAGCCATGACCACCCCCACACCCAACCTGCCCCAGCTGCTCACCGAGGCCAAGCGCTGGTTCGACGACGCGTTGCTGGCCAGCATGCGGGCCGCCGGCGAACAGCCGGTCACCGTCGGGCAGGCGGCCGTCTTCGCCGCCCTCGACGAAGGGGGCACCACGGTCTCGGAGCTGGCCCGCCGGATGGGCGTCACCCGGCAGACCGCCCACCAGGCCGTGCACGCCCTCATCGGCATGGGGCTGCTGGAGCAGACGCCCGACCCCTCCTCCGCCCGCAGTCGACTGATCCGCCCCACCGCAGAGGGCACCCGCGTGCACCGACGCGCCCAGGACACCCTGGCCGTCATCGAGGGCGTCCTGGCGGAACGCATCGGCGCCGAGGCCGTCGGAGCCCTGCGTGCAGCGTTGACCGTCCCCCTGGGGGAGCCCCCGCTGGTCGCAGCACCCTGACCGGCGCAGGCCCTTCGGCAGTCGGCCGGCGGCGCGAGCGCGCGTGGGCTGCCGGTGGTGAGCTCCGTACCGCCCACCGCGATCCCGGCGCCCGGCCACGGTGCCGGGCGCCGGCTGTAGTGCGGGGGAGGCGTGCTCCGGGCCGCCGACGGCGGTCGCCGGGGCGGGTGCTGCTCAGGTGCCGCGCTGGTCGTGAGCGGTCTGGCGGAGTTGCTCGGTGTGCCGGGTCAGGGCGTCGATGCGTGCGGCGAGGTCCGCGTCCTCGGGCCGCAGATGGGCCCGGGTGTCGGTCAGGGGGCGCACGAGGCAGGCGGCGTCGTCGCGCCCGAGGGCCAGGTTCAGGGCGCCGACCGCGTCGGCGGCGTCGGCGGGCAGGCCGGCGAGGGCGGTGATCTGTGCGGCCAGGCGTCGGAGGTCGGCTGCGTTGTCGCGGGCCCAGGCGGTGACGGTGCGGTCGGCGGCGCGGGTGTCGCGGGTGGCCTGGACACGTTCTTCGCCGGTGGAGCCGGGGGTGCCGGGGCGCAGGCGGAGGTAGCGGCGTTCGGCGGCCTGGCGGCTGGCGACCCCGAGGGGTCCGGCGAGCTCGGCCCAGCTCGCCCCCTCGCCGCGGGCGGTCTCGATCAGCCCGCTCTCCCAGCCGGCGAGCTGTTCGCGGACCTCGCGCAGCGTCAGCAGTGCGGCCAGGGCCGGGTGCGGGCCGGAGTCGGGCGCGGGTGGCGCTGGGGTGTCAGGCGTTTGCGCGGAAGTCCGCTGCGCGTCCCTTACGGACTGGTTGATGGCCTCCAGTGCCGCCGCGGCGGCAAGGAAGGGAACGGGTGTGGTCGGCGGGGCGGGTTCGGTCATGCTGACTCTCCGTCGTCTCGTCGTCCTCCAGATGACTCCTTGCTTGTCATCACTTCGATGACATGTTACAACGGATGCACGTTGAAGCGCATTGGCAGTTTCTGCCTGAACCAACTGGAGGTGTTTCGCGATGTTGATGCGCACTGACCCGTTCCGCGAGATGGACCGGATCGTCCAGCAGCTGTCGGGTACGTCCGGGACCTGGTCGAAGCCGTCCGTCATGCCGATGGACGCCTACCGCGACGGCGACGAGTACGTGATCGCCTTCGACCTTCCCGGCGTGAGCACCGACGCGATCGACATCGACGTCGAGCGGAACATGCTGACCGTGAAGGCGGAGCGCCGCCCGGTCGCAAAGGCGGACTCCGTGAAGGTGGAGCTCTCCGAGCGGCCCCTGGGTGTCTTCTCCCGCCAGATCGTCCTGGCCGACACCCTCGACACCGAGCGGATCCAGGCCGACTACGACGCGGGTGTCCTGACCCTGCGGATCCCGATCGCCGAGCGCGCCAAGCCCCGCAAGATCAGCATCGGCGCCGAGACCGGCCGCAGGCAGATCTCCGGCTGAACCCTCCAGTCTCGGTATCAGCCTGCAGCGGAGGGTGGGAAGCGCCGATTCCCCTCCGGCACCCACCCTCCGCCCCTCTTTGACCTCTCCACCCCTTCACCCTTTCTCCGGAGGTGACGTGATGTCGATGCGCAGGGAGTCGTTCCTGGCCCATGTCCAGGAACGCGGCGAGTACGAAAGCCCGGAAGAGGCCGATCGTGTTTCCCGCGTCGTCCTGGCCCTGCTGGGCGCACATCTGGTCGGCCGTGTGCGGGCCGAACTCGCCGCCCGCCTCCCCGAGACCTACGCCCTGATCCTCCTCAACCCCCTCCAGGCCGCGGAACCGCTCTCGCCCGAGCGGTTCGTCCGTGCGACCGCAGCCTGGATCGAGGGCGCCACCGAGAAGACGGCCCTGTGGGACATCGGCGCCGTCCTGTCCACCGTGACCGCCGCCGCGGGCGACGTCCTCACCCGCGAGGTCCTGCTCCAGCTCCCGCCCGGCTACGACCTCCTTTTCGGCCACCCTCAACCCGACTGACCCTCAAGCCCAGCGGACCAGCGGCCACAGGGCCGGATCCTTCGCAGAGAAAGGCAACCGCAGCCATGTACGACCAGCCTCGACCGAACCGGTCCACCCCCGCCATGCCGTTCGACCAGATGCTGGAACGCGTGCGCTACGAAGGCGCCTACCCCACCCGCGAACGCGCCGCGGAAGCCGTCCACCACGTCCTGGCCGCCCTCGGCCGCCAGCTCACCGGCGAGGAACGCGCCGGCCTCGCCCAGTGCCTGCCCGTCGAAGCCGCCCTGACCCTCACCGCCCAGATCCCCGACACCCAGCACCTCACCGGCTGGGGCTTCGTCAAGGACCTGGCCGCCCGCACCGATGCCACCCCGGCCACCGCCCGCTGGGACGCCGGCGCCGTCCTCGCCGTCGTCACTCGCCTCGCCGGGCCCGACCTCCTCGCCCGCATCCTGCGTCGGCTCCCCGGCGGCTACGCCCTCCTCTTCGGCCAGGTCGAACTGCGCCGGCCCGAGCCCGTCGCCGCCTGACCCGGACGAGCAGCGCGTGCACACGCGTCAGGGCCGGGACCGCTCCGGCGGTCCCGGCCCTGACACGTGGCGATCAGTGCCCGAAGACGTCCTTACAGCGTGCTACCGGGGGAGCAAGACGATCGTGTCGGCCTGCTCCGGACCGATGGCCGGCTGCCCGAGGGTCTCGAGGAACGCCCGGACGGCCTGACGCGCCTCGGCGACGGCTGACAGAGAACGAATGGCTGTGCGCTCGGCGCTCATGGTGGTCATCGCGCGCTCCGGACGCCACACCTAGAGCCATCTGTTGCGGCGCAGGGCCCGGTAGATGATCGTGCACGCGGTGACGATGAGGATCCAGACGGCGGGGTAGCCGTAGGGGGATCCGAGTTCGGGCATGTGCTCGAAGTTCATGCCGTAAATGCCGACGATCATGGTGGGGACGGCAATGAGGGCGGCCCAGGCACTGATGCGGCGCATGTCGGCGTTCTGCTGGACACCCAGCTGGGCGATGCTGGCGCTGAGCATGCCGCTGACGAGCTCGTCGAAGGACAGGATCTGTTCGCTGACCCGCTGGTGGTGGTCGGCGACGTCCCGGAAGTAGGTGGCCACCTCCTTCGGGATCTGCGGGATGGTGCCCTCACTGAGGCGCTGCAGCGCGGGTGCCAACGGCATGACGGCGCGCTTGAATTCCAGGAGCTCGCGCTTGAGCTGGTAGATGCGACCGGCGTCGACCGGCCGGTCCGGGGAGAACACCTCGTTCTCCAGGGTGTCGACGTCGCCGGCGAAGGCGTCGGCGACTTCGACGTAGCGGTCGACGACCCGGTCCGCGACCGCGTGCAGGACGGCCGCAGGCCCGCAACCGAGCTGCCGCGGGTCGCCCTGGAGTTCTTGGCGCACGCCGTCCAGGGGCGGGGCGCTGCCGTGGCGCACTGTGATCGCGTACCCGGGCCCGGCGAACACCATGATCTCGCCGGTGTCGACGATCTCGCTGGTCGCGGTCACCTTCTCATGGTCGACGTAGACGATCGTCTTCAGCACGAGGAACAGCATGTCGCCGTAGAGCTCCAGCTTCGGCCGCTGATGCGCGTGTACGGCGTCCTCGACCGCGAGCGGGTGCAGGCCGAAAGCCTCGGCGACCTCCTGCAGTTGTTCTGCGCTCGGCTCGTACAGGCCGATCCACGCAAAACGACCCGCCTCCGGGTCTGTCCGCTCCATGATCCCGCCCAGATTCACCTGCCCGGGAATCCGCTTTCCGTGCTCGTACAGTGCGCAGTCCACCACCGCCGACGGCAGACCCCCACCCTCACCGCTCTGATGCGCCGCCACGTGCTGCCTCTTGTCTGCCGTCGAACGTGTAGGCAGGCCACCTACCCCCGACAAGCGGATGATCACCTCCCGGCCCTCTTCACCGCCTGCGGCGCCAGGCTCCGCCGGGCCGTGAGCGGAGGCGCGGACCGGCGCCGCGTGGCGCCTGGCGGGTGTCGGGGTTCCTTCCGCCTGGATGGCGTGCGTATATTTGTCACGCGACAATAGTTGCGCGTGCGGGGTAAATTCGGGAAGTCCCCGTCCCGCCGCCTCGCCCGCCTGGAGGCGGGGAGCGCCAAGGACTGTGAGGGACCTGAGTGAGCAGCGGTACGGCCAACGTACGGCAGCGTGTCACAGAAGCGCTCCACGGGGGCGCTGATGGCATAGGGGACCGGTGGGTGCGGCTGCGGCTGGAGCGGTCCGATCCGGGAACCGGCATCGGCGAGAGGGAGCTCCGGGAGGAGGCCGACGCCGTCGTCGGCGCTCTCCTCGCGGGACTCGGCACTTCACTGCCGGTGAAGGAAGTGGTGGTCTCTCACGCCGACCTGAACCGTGCGGTGATCGTTTTGTCCCTACGCAGGGCGCGTACGGGTGCCACGCCGACGGCAACCTTCCTGGCGGTCCTCACCCTGAAGGAGGCGCTGCTGGAGGCCGTCCAGCACGGCACGCAGGACGCCGGAGACCTGTTTGCGGCCGCGCTGTTGATCAACGAACTCCTCGACGCGGCCGGGGCCCTGTCCTTCGCCACCCATGTCGAAGGACGAGAGGAGATCATCCGTCGGCAGGGCCGGCAACTGCTGGAGGTATCGACCCCGGTGATACGGCTGTGGCACCACATCCTTGCCGTCCCGCTGATCGGCACCCTCGACACCGCGCGGGCCCAGGTGGTGATGGAGGCCCTGCTCGGGGCCGTCGCCGATCACGACGTGCGGGTTGCCATCATCGACCTCACCGGCGTGCCGACGGTCGACACCGCGGTGGCCGAGCACCTGATGCACACCGTCCGCGCGGTTCGTCTCATGGGGGCGGAGTGCGTCATCAGCGGCATCCGGCCGACGATCGCGCAGACCATCGCCCACCTGGGCACCGACCTGTCCGGCATCCTCACCCGGGCCACCCTCGCCGACGCCCTGTCCGAGGCAGTGAAGATCACCGCCGCGGACGGGCCGGACCCGCGCACCCGGGTTTTCCTGTGACGCGCCGCCCCGCTGCCGCCGTCCCCACGGTGATCGTGTCCGGCGTGCGGCCCGCGGTGGCCGTCACCCTCGTCGAGCTGGGCCTGGAACTCACCGGCGTCGAAACCGCCGTCCACGCGGAACAGGCAATGACCGTTCTGGGATGGCATTCGAGCCAGCAGCCCCTGAAAGGGGCCTATATGACACAGCGAGCTGACAGCGCCCACGCCCCCACGGCCCTCCCCGACCTGCCACATGCTTTCGCCGCCCCCGCCGCCCCCGCCGCCCCCGCCGCCCCCGCCGCCCCCGACACACCCCTGCACATCGCCCTGCGCACGGAAGAGGACCTGCTGTCGGTACGTCACGCCGTGCGCGCCGCAACCCTTGAAGTCGGCTTCGGGATCGTGGACCAGACACGGGTGGTCACCGCGGTCAGTGAACTGGCCCGCAACGCCTACGTTCACGGCGGGGGCGGGACACTGCTCATCGAGTACCCGCGCCACAACGGCAGGCAGGGGTTGCGGCTGACGATAAGCGACAGCGGACCCGGCATCCGCGACGTCGAGGAAGCCCTGGCCGACGGGTTCACGACCGGGGGCGGACTCGGTCACGGCCTGGGTGGTGCCAAGCGCCTCATGGACGAATTCGCGGTGCGAAGCACCCTGGGCCAGGGCACGACGGTAACCGTCACCCGGTGGGACCGCCCGTGACCCTGACTTGCGCCGTCCCGACCGCGTACATCCGCACAGACCACTGCAGCGCCGTACACGTCGCCTCGGAGACCGCACGCGCCTCAGCGCAGGAGTGCGGCTCGACCGGTGCTCGGCCGGACCGGGCGGGGGTCATCGCATCCGAACGGGCAGCCGAGTACAGCGGCATCGGCAACGTCCGCATGATCCGCCACCGGCGCTCTCGGGACGACGCCACGGTGCTGACGGCCCGTCCGCAGCAGGTGACGTCGTGAACGTGAATCGCTACTCCACGTTGCCGGCGCTACGGCAGGCGGTGCGCTCCCTGGCCCGAACCCACCGGCTGCCGGCAGATGTCCGGGGCCGCCTCGTGCTGGCGGTGACCGATCTCGCCGCACCCGAGTTCCATGCCGGACGCCCCGTCGCCCTCACCGCCTCGTGCGAGAACGGACCCGGCAACGGAGGCCTCCTGGCCGTCACCTTCCACGCGTCCCGCTCCGCCGGCCCCCTCGCAACCACCGATCTGCCCCTCCCCGCGCCCGCGACCTCCGGCCCCACGGCGACCTGGCACATCCCGACACCCGAAGCCGACCCTCCCTGCGCGGGCATCCACCGTCTCACCCCTCCGCCCGCCGACTCGCCGATCCGGCCGACGGCCGAATCCCGCGACAGCGACGAGGAATTGCGGGCCGCTCTCGCCCTCGCCGACTCCCTCGCCGGCGGACACCGTCTCCTGAAGCACGAGCTCGCCGAGACCAATGCCGGAGTCGTCGCCCTCTACGTGCAGCTCGAAGAGCAGGACGAGCAACTACGCAAGGCCCACGGACAGGTCCTGCGGGAACTCGAGGACGCCCTGCGGCCGCCGCCGCCGCTGATCCCCGGCCTCGACCTCGCCGTTCACTACGCCCCCGCCGACCCCGGCGCGCCCACCGGCGGTGACCTCTACGACTGGTTCACCCTCCCCGACGGCACCCTCCACATCACCATCGTGGACGCGGTCGGTCACGGCGTACGCAGCACCCGCAGCGCCCTCAACGTCACCCACGCCGTAAGAACCCTGGCCCTCGAAGGCCATCCCCTGCAGTCGATCCTGGCCCGCACCCACGACATCCTCATGCCCCTCGACCCGCGACTCATGGCGACCGTGCTCCTGGCCCGGATCGACCCCGCGACCGGTGAACTCCAGCTCGCCAACGGAAGCCACCCACCCGCCCTGCTCGTACGGTCCGACGACACCGCGCAGTACCTCGAGGTGCGCGGCCGGGGCATCGGGTTCCCCCTCCCCGGCAGCGATCGCGTGCTCTCCGCGCGCCTGGACCCGGGAGACCTCCTTCTCCTCTACACCGACGGCCTCACGGAAAGCCGCAAAGACGTGGAGGAGGGCGAGACCCGGCTTGTCCAAGCGGCACAGACCCACGCCCACCTGCCCCTGGCCGACATTCCCCACGCCATCGCCGCCGACATGCACACCATCGTTCTCCACGCCGACGACACCCTGGCCCTGGCACTGCGCATCACCCTCCCACCTCCCTGAGGAGGAGATGGTCCGGTGCGGGTGCCTCGCCTCCGCGCGTTTCCCGGCCGCTGACTCTCGGCTAGCCTCATCCCCGGCGGCAGAAGCCGCCGGCCCGCCCGCCCCACTCCGGGCAGCTCCGGCCAGCCGGTTCCTGCCACACGCCGTCCCCAGCTCGTCCACCGGGAGGTACCTACAGGTGCTTGACAACGAGGCGGCTGACAAACAGGCGATCAGGTGTCAGAGTGAACGAATGCCCCGAGCCATGCCGTCCGCCAGTCACGACCAAGTGGCTCTCGAGGCATGCACCCTGCTGGAGGTTCTGGAGGTCCTGTGGGGCCGAGGCGGTGAAGCCCCCGACCTCGCCCCGGTCTCACCCTCGCAGCTCCGCGCGCTGACGGTGATCGAGAAATGGGACGGCGTCAACCTGCGCGACCTCGGCGAAGCGCTCGGATCCACGCCGCCTTCGGTGAGCCGCCTGTGCGACCGACTGGAAGCGGCCGGACTCATCCAGCGCTCCCGCGGTACGGCCAACCGCCGGGAGGTGGAACTGAGGCTGAGCCCCGGCGGGCACAGAATCCTCGCGCAGATGCGCGCCTGGCGATCCAGCGAGATCGAAACCGTCCTGACGAGGATCCCCGCAGCCGAACTCGGAGCGCTGGCCGAAAGCCTGCAGACCCTCCGCACCGCGGCACTGCTCCACATAGGCCTCGAGGAGAGAGAACGCAGCGAGCGCCGCGAAACCGCCTGACGGACACGCTTCGCGGCGCGGACGACGATGACCGGGCGACAGGCCCCTGAGGTAGTCGCCCCCCAAGGCCGCCCGCATCCCAGCACGGGGCACCGGGCACACTTCCGGACCGGGCCGCTGGACTTCACGCCCACCCGGCGGGCTCGCGCGGGTGATGAGGGAAGAGGCTATGAGCAACCGTTCCGAAGCCTGGCTCGGAGCCGCGGAGAGCGCACTGCGGGCCGCGCCCCCCACTGCGCTCCTGTCGGCGGCCGCCGAACTGCTGGCCACGTACGTGCAGGCGAAGGAGGTCACCCTGCTGCTCGCGGACTACGGCCTTTCCGTGCTGCAACCGGTCACGCAGCTGCCGCACACCGGATCCCAGGTGTCCGTCCGCGAGGGGACACCGGTCAGCCGGGCGTTCACCGCGCAGGTTCCGGTCGTCGAGGTCACCGACCACCCCGGCATCGTGATCGCCCACCTGCCGGTCACCGTTCGGGGCGACCGCCTGGGCGTGCTCTCCGCGCGCCTTTCCGAGCCTGCCGAGGGAACTCCCCGCATGCTCGAACTCGCGGCCTTCGCCACAGCCCTGGGGCATGAACTGATCGTGGCCGAACGGGACACCGACCTCTATCTGCAGGCCCGCCGCCGTCGTCGGCTCACACTGGCCGCCGAGATGCAGTGGCAGCTCCTTCCGGGCCGCGGACTGAGCCGGCAGGAGTACACCCTCGGCGCCCACCTGGAGCCGGCCTACGCCATCGGGGGAGACAACTTCGACTGGAGCACCACCGACGACGTCCTGACCGTCACGTGCACCGACGGCCAGGGACACGGCATCGATGCCGCTCTGCTGACGAACCTCGCCGTCAGCGCACTGCGCAACGCCCGCCGGGCAGGCGTCCCTCTCGAAGAGCAGGCGTCTCTCGCCAGTGAGGCGGTATACGCCCAGTACGGAGGTAAGCAGTGCGCACCGTCGCTGCTGCTTCGCTTCGACCTGACCACGGGTTCAGCGCATGCGGTGGACGCCGGTTCACCTCACGTGTTTCGCGTACGCGACAACCTCGCGGAGCAGGTGGTCTTGGAAACCCAGACGCCGCTGGGGATGTTCCAGGAGACCGAATACCGCAAGCAGCCCTTCAGCGTCTCTCCGGGGGACCGCCTGGTGATCGTGAGCAGTGGCGTACACGGCTCCCCGGGCAAAGACGGTCGCGCTTTCGGTGAACGCGCCCTTCGCGAGACGATCGCCGCCACCCAGCGGTCTTCGCCGCACGAGACCGCCCGGGCGCTCGTGGACGGCCTCGTGCAGCACCACGGCGGCAGCGATCTACCCGAGGACGCGGCGGTGGTGTGCCTGGACTGGAGAGGAAGGCAGCAGCCAGTCGACGGCTGAGCACTCCGTGCCTGAGCGCGGTGACGACTGGCAGCGTCCACGCCCGGCCTGACAACGGCCGGGCGTTCACAGCTCGCGGGCGGGTGAGGATCGCCCCGACGCCCGGGTGAAGGCACGCAGACCGTTCAAGAGCTCCCGGCACCGCTCCGGGGGCATGCGTTCGAGAACCTCGTGGATGGCGTGACAGCGCTGCTCGGCCAGCGCGTCGATGGCCTGGCGGCCGTGCGGTGTCAGCGTCAGGACGATCTCGCGCCGGTCGGAGTCGCCGCGGTCACGACGCAGCAGCCCGGCGGCCTCCAGCCGGTCGCACAACCGGCTCGTGGCAGGCGTCGTCGCATCGATGTCCTCGGCGAGCCGCGTGAGATTCATACGGGGCGAACCCCGCACCGCCACCAGCGCCCGCAGCTGAAGAGCAGACAGGCGCGGAGGGGCACTCTGCGCCGAGCGCTCCCATCTGTCCATCAAGGCCTGGGCGGCCTCTGCCACCTCGCAGGCCGTCTTGTACAAGGGATCCTCGGGCGGTTCCGCGCGGCTCACTGTGGCGTCACTCCCTGTAGGCAGGTGCAGATCCCTTCGGGAAAGGCGCCGCGGTGACAGGTCTCTATCTGAACGGATACGCCTCGTCTGCCCTCTTTCACGAAAGTATCCCCGCAGAGTGACTCCAACGCTGCGCCACGCAGCGGGCGCGCCGCGGATGCCGCGTGGCCCCTCAGGCTGCGGCGGACCGCCCGAACCAGTCCATGCACAAGACCATCGCATCATCGTCGGCGTCGGCAGCCCGGTAGACCGCCAGCTCCTCGAGGATGGCCCGGGGCACGGCGGCGGCCGGCAGCAGGCTGGTGGCCTGGATCGCCCGGGCGAGAGCACGTTCGCTGTACGCCTCGCCGCCCGCGCTCGCGGCCGCGTAGACACCGTCGCTCACGAAGATCAACCGATCGCCGGGCAGGGCCTGGAATTCCTGGGCGCTGTAGGGGGACTCCTCGAACATGCCGAGGGGAAGCTGTGCCTCGAATTCGAGGCGCTCCACGCACCTGTCCCGGTAACGCCACAGCTGAGGAGAACCGGCATCCACGACCTGCACGCGCCCGGTGCTCAGTTCGAAGCACAACAGAAGGGTCGACACGTAGGCGCGCCCCCGGTACTGCCCGTAGACGGCCTGGTCGGCCAGCGCCGCCTGGTCGGCGATGCTGATCCCGGCCCTTCGTGCGTTGCGCAGCGCGTTGATCGCAAGATTCGTCAGGAGCGAGGCCTGGATCCCCTCGCCCATGCCGTTGGTGACCGTGAGCGTGAGGGCCTCGGCGGTGGTGGACCAGTCGAAATTGTCCCCGTGGATGTCGTACGCCGGCTCCAGCTGCGCCCCGATGGCGTACTCCGGCCGGGCGCACGCCCGCGCGGGGAGCAGCTGCCACTGCATCTCGGCGGCCAGGGTGAGGCGGCTGGCGCGCCGCGCCTGGAGGTACAGGTCGGTATCACGTTCGGCCACGACGATCTCGTGTCCGAGCAGTTCCGCCAGGTCGGTCAGTTCGCCGACCGTCACGGAAGTGCACGCCTCCTCGGGCATGCGCACCGTGAGGATGCCCAGGCGGTCGCCGCGGACGGTGACCGGAAGATGAAGATCCACGGCGCCGTCCCGGGCCGCAAACTGTCCGTACGGTTCCTGACTGCCGAACGCGCGGCCCTCGGAACTCGCCTGGACGGGCAAGGGCTCGGAAGTGTGCGGCAGCGCGGTTACCGGCTGCAGCACGGTGAGGCTGTAGTCGGCCATGAGGAGTTCGACCTCGATCGCACGGAAGTGCTCGATGAGGGCGGCGCGGACCGTGCGAAGAAGGTCATGAGGCGCTGCCGTGCGCAGCGCACGTTCCACGGCCAGGAAGTTCGTCATGGTCAGGATCATTTCTTCCAGGAGCGGGCTGTCGGATGAGGTGACATCCGGGGCGACCCGGTGGCGCGGAGGGAGTCCGAGCGCGAGACATGGTTCTCGCACCCGCAGACCCCAGAGCCGTTCCGCCCCGAAATCCGGATGATGATCCCTTTACATAGTTGTCATTCGGCAACTATCAACTGTACCGCCTCGTGCCGCTCAGGAGTGGAGAAGAGACCAGTCACATGGCGATCCGCCAACGAGGACCGATGATGGCGTGTCGTGGGAGAGGCGGTACGCCGCCCTTCCAGACGCCGAGGCCCCGCTGGGGCGGCTGTCGCGGGTCCGGCTAGGGCGTGAGTTCCATATCGGCGCGGGAGGCTTCGGGCAGGACGGACGGGCCTGCGGTCTCGGGGGGTTCGCCGGCGAGGGTGAAGGTGATGCGGGCACCGTCGCGGTAGTCGGGGTCGACGGCGATGGTGCCGCCGTGGAATTCGACGATCTTCTTGCACATGGCCAGGCCGATGCCGCTGCCGCTGTATGCGTCTTTGGTGTGGAGGCGCTGGAAGATCACGAACACCTTTTCGGCGTACTCGGGGGCGATGCCGATCCCGTTGTCGGTGACCGTGAACCGTCATAGCGGCCCTTCCTGGGCCGCCGTTATGTGGATGTGCGGGGCCTGCTCGGGGTGGTGGAACTTGATCGCGTTGCCGATGAGGTTCTGCCAGAGCATGCCCATCTGGGTGGGGTCGGCGACCAGGGGCGGCAGGGGATCGTGGGTGACCGCGGCGTCCGTCTCCTCGATGCTGACACTGAGGGAGGACAGGGTCCGCTTCAGCACCGCTTCGAGTTCGATGCTCTGGAGTTCGTGGTGGACGCGGCCCACGCGGGAGAAGTCGAGGAGGTCGTTGATGAGGGTCTGCATGCGGTTGGCGCCGTCGACGGCGAAGTCGATGTACTGGTCCGCCTTGGCGTCGAGCCGGCCGCTGTAGCGGCGCTGGAGGAGCTGGGTGAAGCTGGAGACCTTCCGCAGCGGTTCCTGCAGATCGTGGGAGGCCACGTACGCGAACTGCTCCAGCTCGGCGTTCGAGCGTTGGAGGTCGGCCGCTTGGGCATCCAGGCGCAGCCGGGCCTGCTCGGCGAAGGCCAGCTCCCGCACCAGACGCCGCCGCATGAAGTCGATCTCGCCGCTGAGGCGGCGCATGTCCGCGGGTCCGGCGGGGGCGATGGGGTGGTCGAAGTCACCGTCGGCGATGGTGCGGGCGTCGGCTCCGAGCTGGTCCAGGGGGGCGGTGACGCCGCGGCGAAGTGCCTCGAAGACCAGCACCGTGAGGGCGGCGATGACGAGGGCGATCGCGGTGAACACCCAGTTGCGCAAGGCCGTCGTGCCGGAAAGGTCCTCGACCGCCTGCGCGCGGTCCGCGCGCAACCGTTCCTGCTGGACGCTCAGGGTGGCACGCAGGGCGTCGAAGGCTTCCTTGCCCTCCGCGGCGCGTTCCGTGGTCAGCGGGGAGGGCGTCCCGGCGGGTGCGGCGGCGATCGGGCGGGCGATCCTCGCCTGCCAGGACTCCACTGCGTCCTGCACGGCGTTCAGGTCGCTCAGGCCTGCCGTATCGCCGTGCAGCAGCTCTCGCAGGCGCGCGGTGTGGGTCGCCTGTTCGGTGAGCCCTTGCCGGTAGGGGGCGAGGAAGTCGGGGGCGCCGGTCAGGCCGTAGCCGCGGATGCCCGTCTCCTGGTTCAGCAGCGCCGATTCCAGACGGAACGACGTACTCAGTGCCGGGGACTTCACGTTCATGAGGGTGTCGCTGAGCGATGCCGTCCGTCCCAGCACCCACGCTCCCGTCACCCCGAGCAGGGTCAGGACGGTCAGAGCAACGGCCGCCCGGCGCGCAGCCACCGCTGCGTCGTCCACGCGGAAAGCCCTCGCGTCTGCCGCAGCCCCTCTTCCCTGCCCATCCCTCGTACTCCTCGCTGTGACGGCCGCCGGCACGATGCGGGCGCAGGCGTCACTCTAGAGGGTTGTCGACAACTTTTGTTGTCGTAGGCTCGGAACCGTGTGGCGTTAGGAGTGCGTCAAGATTTTTCCAATCGGTCCCTTCCCGGACGCTCTCTGGTGTCCGCTCGGCGCGCGTTCCCCAGCTGGTGTGGTTGAGCCTCGGCGAGGTTGTCCCGGCAGCTCTGACCGGGCTTTACGGCCCGGCCGTGACGCAGGGACATGCCGCCTGTCCTTCGGGGCATACAGGAGCGGGGGAGCGCACGGGCAGCAGGTCTGCGGGTGCGGGACCGCGCCGGCAGCAGCCCCATACTCGATGATCGTCGCATTGCCCCGAGGTACTGGGCGTCGTGCACATACGTCAGACGTTCCGGGAAGAGTTGATGAGGGATATGAGCGCAACAAGCGAGCCGGCGATGCCGGAGGTGGTGGACAGCCCCGCGCTGCGGGCGCAGCCCACGGGCAAGGTGGCGACATGGATGCTGCGCCACCGGGTGCAGCCGGTGGGCCCGGCTGCGGGTGAGGCGCATGCCGAGCCGCACGCGTGGTGGAAGGTGATGTGCCTGACCGGGGTGGACTACTTCTCCAGCCTGGCCTACGTGCCCGCGATCGCCGCGTTGGCCGCCGGCGCGGTCTCCCCTCTGGCAACGCTGCTGATCGTGGCGCTGACGTTGCTGGGGATGCTGCCCATGTACCGACGGGTGGCGAAGGAGAGTCCGCACGGTGCCGGTTCGGTGGCGATGCTGGAGGACCTGCTGCCGTTCTGGTGGGGCAAGCTGTTCGTGCTGGTCCTCCTCGGCTTCGTCGCCACCTCGTGGATCATCACCATCACGCTGTCGACGGCGGACGCCTCCGTCCACGTGGTGGAGAACCCCTTCTTTCCCGCGGTCCTCCACGGCCACGAGGTCGCCCTGACCGTGGCGCTGCTCCTGGTCCTGGGCGGGGTGTTCCTGCTGGGGTTCAGCGAAGCCGTCAGCGTGGCCATCCCGCTGGTCGCGGTCTTTCTCGTATTGAACGCCGTCGTCATCGGCGTCGGCCTGGTCCACGTCTTCACGACCCCCGGCGCGTGGTCGGCGTGGACGGACGCCCTCGTCGGGGGCGGAGGCGGCTTCGGCGACCTCATGGGCCCGGCGCTCTTGGCGTTCCCCCTGCTGGTGCTGGGCCTGTCGGGCTTCGAGACCGGCGTGAGCATGATGCCGCTCATCGCCGCCGAAGGTGAAGACCCTGAGCAGCGGCTGCGTTCGCGGATCCGCAACGCCCGCCTGCTGTTGACCACCGCCGCCCTGATCATGAGCGTCTACCTGCTGTCGGCGAGCTTCGTCACCACCCTCCTCATCCCGCACGAGGAATTCGAACCCGGCGGTGCGGCCAACGGCCGCGCGCTCGCGTACCTGGCGCACGAGCACGTAGGGGAGGCGTTCGGCACCGTTTACGACGTCAGCACCATCCTCATCCTCTGGTTCGCCGGCGCCTCCGCCATGGCCGGGCTGGTCAACATCGTCCCCCGCTACCTGCCCGACTACGGCATGGCCCCCGAGTGGGGACGCGCCGTCCGCCCCGTCGTGATCGTCTACACCGCCCTGTGCATCCTGATCACCATCGCCTTCAACGCCGACGTCGACGAACAGGCCGGCGCCTACGCCACCGGCATCCTGGCCATGATGGTCTCCGGCGCCTTCGCCGTCACCGTCTCCGTCGCACGCCACCGCCGCCGCACACCCACCATCGGCTTCGCCCTGCTCACCGCGGTCCTGCTCTACGCCCTGGTCGCCAACATCATCGACAAGCCCGACGGCATCGTCATCTCCGCCTTCTTCATCGCCGGAATCATCATCGTGTCGCTGATCTCCCGCGTCTCACGCACCACCGAACTGCGCGCCGACCGCATCGTCTTCGACGACAACGCACGCCGGTTCATCGACGACACCCTCGCCCACGACGGCGGCATCAACATCATCGCCAACCGCCGTCAAGCGGGCGACGTCGACGAATACAGCGCCAAGGAACGAGAGCAGCGCGGCGTCAACCCGGTGCCCGGAACCGCCGACGTGCTGTTTCTGGAAATCGATGTCGTCGACCCCTCCGACTTCAGCGACACCCTCACCGTCCACGGCATCGAAGTCGACGGCCACCGCATCCTGCGTGCCGATGCCCCGGCCGCACCGAACGCCATCGCCGCGATCCTGCTGGCCCTGCGCAACGCCACCGGGGTCCAGCCGCACTGCTACTTCGCCTGGGCCGAGGGCAGCCCCCTGGTCCACATGGTCCGCTACTTCCTCCTCGGCCGCGGCGACACCGCACCCGTCACGCGCGAGATCATCCGCAGCCACGAACCCGACCCCGACCGACGCCCCGGTATCCACGTCGGCGGCTGAGACGGCGCCGGACCGGGGAGACCCCGCAGGGAGGCAGGCCGCCCCCGGCACCGGAAGCCGGTGCCGGGCGGTGCCTGGACAGACCGCGGGGACAAGGCTGCGGTAGTGATCAGGCCGAGAGGGCCGAGGACGAGAATCGTGAACATCGCTTCTACGATCCGCGCCTGTGCAGGTGCCTGATGCGGTTAGCGCCTACCCTGGTTATGAACCGTCAAGAGAATTTGGAGGACACCATGATCGTCCTCGGCGTAATTCTGCTCGTCATCGGTTTCGTGACGGGAATTTCGATCCTGTGGACCATCGGGATCATTCTGCTGATCATAGGAATCATCCTCTGGATCCTCGGAGCGGTCGGTCACGCAGTCGGGGGACGGAAGCACTACTGGTGACCGGCACGCGACCGGCATCGTGACAACGTCGTCTCGCGTAAGTGCCACTGTGGCTCGCAGGGCGAATGGCGCGATGCCGCCGCCGATGGCGCGACCGTGACGTTCTGAGTGGAGCGATCCGAGCGAGCACGTCCAGACCTCAGTCGTCCAGACCTCAGCCGTATGACGCGCCCGCTCGGACAAACGGTGGGACCATTGGCCTTACAGCAGCAATGGCGCGAAGGAACCGTGCGCCCCTCCCTATTCGGACAGAGGCAGGCCAGGCCATGAGTAAGCAGCCGAAGCCGTCCCAGCCCACCCACGGTAAGGGCCCGAGCCCTCACCAGGGCACCAAGCAGCACGGCTGGTCGCCGGATGTGGACGAGACCACTCAGCAGGACAATCCGAGTGCCCACCGTTCTTTCCACCCGGACACGTACGCGCCAGCCAAGGGCCCCGGCCGGAAGGTCTCCAAGGAAGAAGCCGGTAATCCTCACGGCGAGCCCGTGAAGAGCCACGGCACACGAGGCGAGGAGCAGAACAAGGGCTCCGAAGAGACGGGAATGCATGACACCGGCCCACGAGGCCGATCCCAGCGCCCCAGTGGAACAAAAGATGCTTCTGCCACCACGGGTGTGGACCCCCAGGACCCGCCCGGCAAGCGCAGCGGCGGGTAAGGCGGAGGGCGGTATGGGAAGCCTTATCGGTGCGCCGCCGCCTTCGCGGCGGCGCACCGTGAACACCGCCTCGTGCGCGACCTGCCGAAGCGGACTGCAGTCACCGCAGTCGTGGGGCCGTGTTCCGCCGCTCTAGGTGAAACCGGACTTGCGCGGGCGGCGCGAAGAGGAGCTTCGCGCATCGGCTGATTCGAGTCACCACCAGTAGGTGGGGTAGCGGGGGGTCTTGCCGCTGCGGCCTGCCAGGATTCCCACGCCGACCAGGACCAGGGTCGCGAGCAGCAGCAAGAGCAAGAAAGTGGCGGCCGCCGGCTGGGCGAGGACGACGATGACCGACGTCGCGGCGGCGGGGGAGTGCGGCGTCCGAGCCAGAGCCATCGCGCCGATCGCGAGGCCGCCGGCGACGGCGGCGCTCCAAAGGGAACGTCCGGCGACCGTGAGGACGAGGAAGCCGACGACGGCGGAGACCAGCTGTCCTCCGACGACGCTGCGGGGCTGCGCCAGCGGGAGTGCCGGGGCGGCGAAGACGAGTGCGGCGCTCGCGGCGAGCGGCGGAATGAGCACGGCCTGGTCGAGCGCGTAGCCGATGGCCACGAGCAGGAGCAGGGAGGCGACCCCTGCCAGGGTCGCCACCGAGATCGCTGCACCCGCGGCGCGTGCCGGGGCCTTGCCCGCGAGCACGGTGGCCAGGCTGCGCGGGGCCGCGGCTTCGGATACGGGGGTGTCGGACATGCTGTCCCTTCCGCGGAGTCCAGACGAAGGTTGAAACGAAGGGTCGGCCGCCAGCGGACTGTTCCCGCTGACGGGCGGGCCGTTGACCCGTTCCCTTCCTGCCTCGGACGACCTCGGGCAAGGTCCGCCGAGCGCTGCGCGACCGGGCACCCGGGACCGCTGCGGCACGGAGTACCGGATCGATGATCGGGGTCCCTCGGCGCGAAGGCCCGGGGCGCGAGCCCGGGCCCCGGGCCGTCCGCGGTTCCGTTCCCGCACCGTCAGCCGGGGTTGTGGCGTGCGTAGTGCCGGTTGGCCTTGGCCCGGTTGCCGCAGCCGGCCATGGAGCACCAGCGACGGGTGCCGTTCTTGGAGACGTCGTAGAAGTGCAGGACGCACTCCGGGTTCGCGCACGGGCGGATCCGTTCGGGCCGCTCGCCGAGCAAGTGCAGGAAGTTCTCGGCGACTGTCCAGGCCGCCAGCCACGACGGCGGGTCCACCTCGACGGCGTTACCCGCTCCGTCGGGCAGGAGCAGCCGGCGGACGCGACCGTGCGCCAGTACGGCATTCAGCGCGCCGATCGTGGCCTCGTCCCAGGGCCTGGGGGCGCCGACGAGGCCGTCGAGCGCGCCGCGGACCTGGAGGAGCGCGTCCAGCGTCCGGCGGTCGGCCACTGCCCGCCGGTCGCCGAGCTCTTGGCGGACGAACGGACCGGCGAGCCAGATGCCCAGTCCTTCGACGGATTCCAGCAGATCGTGTCGACCGTCGCTGTCGATCCAGCGGGTGTTGAGCAGATCGATGGAGAGCGGTTCGCCGGTCAGTGGCCGGGGGTCCGGCTCCGTGGGTGGCAGCACAGGGGGCTCCTTCCTTCTCTGGGGGGACGCCCGACCAACCTTAACCGGTCATCCGAAGATCAAGGGTTGACGGTCCCCAAATCTAACCGTTAAAGTATGTCTCAGTGGTTGAAAGAGTGCCTCGAAACCCCGACCGAAAGCAGTGATCGACCATGGGCAAGGCAAAGACCCTGCAGACCGGGCACGTCGGCCTGAACATCACCGACATGGACCGCTCCCTGGCCTTCTACCGGGCGGTCTTCGACTTCGACGTGCTGGCGGAGGGCGAGGAGGAGGACCGGCGCTGGGCATTCCTCGGCCGCGACGGCCAGATGCACGTCACCCTCTGGCAGCAGAGCGCGGGCACGTTCGGCACGGACCTGCCGGGCCTGCACCACCTCTCCTTCCAGGTGGACACGATCGGCGAGGTCCGTGCCACCGAAGAGGTCCTGCGCGGCCTGAACGCCGAGTTCAACTACGCCGGCGTCGTCCCGCACGGTGAGAACGGCGCCTCCGGCGGCATCTTCTTCACCGACCCCGACGGCATCCGCCTCGAGATCTACGCCCCCACCGGGGCCAACCCGGCCGACGCCCCCACCCAGGGTGCGCCCACCTGCGGCTTCTTCTAGACGCGAGCCGCCAGCAGCACCTCACGGTGCGATCGGGGGCCGGGCCCCGGCGGGCCCGCGTTTCCCGGTCGCGGCGCAACGAAAGGAACAGCCGTGGCAACCGGCTACCACCCCGGCGAACTGCTGGTGCAACACCGAGCGGACCTCACCGGCGAGGCGAACTCCTCCCTGGGCGCCATCGGCGAGTCCGTTCCCGCCGTAGCGGCGGACTTCTTCGCCGAGCAACCGATGATCATCCTCGGCGGCACGGACCGCGCGGGCCGCGTCTGGGCCACCCAGCTGACCGGAACCCCCGGCTTCCTGCGGTCGCCCGACCCCCGCACCCTCATCATCGATGCGCTCCCCCTTCCCGAGGATCCCCTCGCGGACCTGCTCGGCCCGGCCGACGCACCCGCCGGGACCGCGGACGCGGAACGGCCCGCCCGGCTGGGCATGATCGCCATCGAACCCGCCACCCGGCGTCGCATGCGCCTCAACGGCAGGGCGTTCCCGGGCGTCGGCGGGTTGCACGTCGCGCTCGACCAGGTCATCGCCAACTGCCCCAAGTACCTCCAGAAGCGGGACTTCCGGATCCTGCGGGCTGCCGACGCCCAGGCGCAGGCGGCGGCCCGCACGGTCACCTCCGGCTCCGCGCTCAGCGCGGCCCAGCAGCGGACCGTGCGCGAAGCCGACACCTTCTTCGTCGCCACTGCCTCTGACAGCGGCGATGCCGACGCAAGCCACCGCGGCGGAAACCCCGGCTTCGTCCAGGTGCTGTCCCCGACGCGGCTGCGCTGGCCCGACTACATCGGCAATGCCATGTTCCTGACACTCGGCAACCTGGCCCTCAATCCGGCCGCCGGCATCCTCTTCCCGAACTGGAGAACGGGCTCGGTCCTCCACCTCTCCGGCACCGCGCACACCGTGTGGGACGAGGAGGAACGGTCCCGCGTTCCCGGAGCGCAGCGCCTCGTGGAGTTCTGCGTCACGGACGTACGGGAGATCTCCGCCGTCTCGCCCCTGCGCTGGAGCGACCCCGGATACTCCCGCTTCAACCCCCCGGTCGGCTGAGACCACCTTTCCCACCGGCCCGGCACCAGGGCCGGTCCTCGCCCCCAACGGAGCCACTGCGCACCGCCGGCTTCGCTGGCTCCCTGGCCATCGTCGGCGACGAACCGTACCTGCCGTACGACCGGCCACCGCTGTCCAAGGACGTCCTGACGGCCCAGAACCCCACGCAGCTCACCGCACTGCCCCTGCCCGACGGGCTCGACGCCCGTTGGCAGCTCGGCCGGCCCGCTGTCCGGCTCGAACCGCGCGCCCGTACGGTCACCCTCGCCGACGGCACCCGGCTCCCGTACGACGCAGTGGTCATCGCCACCGGCTCCGCCGCCCGCACCTGGCCCGCCCGCCGGCCCCCGCTGCCCCGCGGTGTCCTCACCCTGCGAGGATGGCAGGACGCGATCGCGCTGCGGGCCGAACTCGCGCCGGGACGGAGGCTCGCCGTGATCGGCGCCGGCTTCCTCGGCGGCGAGATCGCCGCCGCGGCCCGCGCACGCGGCGTGAACGTCACGCTCATCGAGTCGGCCGGGCAGCCTGTGGAACGCGCCGTCGGAACGGTCGCCGGCCGGTTCGTCGCCACGATGCACCGAGAAGCCGGCATCGACCTGCGGACTCACACCACGGTCAGGGGTTTCCTTGCCACCGACGACGGCCGTATCACCGGAGTCCGCCTCTCCGACCACAGCGAACTGCCCGTGGACGCGGCAGTCCTGTCCCTCGGCGCCGTGCCCGCCACCGAATGGCTCGCGGACTCCGGCCTCGCCCTCGAAGGCGGGGTGCGCTGCGATGCGTACCTGCGGGCCCTGCTCCCCGACGGAACGGCAGTGCCCGGTGCCGTCGCGGCCGGTGACGTCACGCGCGTGCCGCACCCGCTGGCCGGCGGCGCACCGGTCACTCTGGGTCACTGGACCCATGCCGTGGAGCAGGCGGCCTCGGCCGCCCACACCCTGCTGCACCCGGACGAGCCCGAGCCGTTCAGCGCAATCCCGTCCTTCTGGTCGGACCTGCACGGCGCCCGAATCCGCTCGGTCGGCCTGCCCGGACTCGCCGATGAGACGCGGATCGCCGAGCACGAACTCGTGGGAGAGCGCAGCCTCGAGGTCAGTTACCACAAGGAAGGGCATCTGATAGGCGCTCTGACCATCGGCAGGACCCGCAGGCTGGCCGCCTACCAGCGCGACCTCCAAGCCTTCCGAGTCGCGACGTCCTGCGGTACCCCGGCATCAGCCCCTGGATCCCCAAGACCGCTGCATGGCACGACCCCTGAAGGGTAGGCGCGCGCCATCGCCCGCTAGCGGAGGAGGACCCCGTATGACGGCCAGGTCCGTCCCAGAGCACGGAGCACTGCCCCAACACGATGTCCTGCTGGGCGGTCGCTACCAGCTCCAGCGGCCCATAGGGTCCGGAGGTACGGCCGATGTCTACTGCGGTGTCGACCAGGTCCTGGGCCGCGAGGTGGCCGTCAAAGTGTTCCGCTCGGGTACGGACACGGTCACTGTCGATCGCTTCTGCGACGAAGCACGCACGCTGGCCCGCATGTCCCACCGCGCCCTCGTCACCGTTTACGATGCCGGACGTCACGAGCGCGGCGCCTTCATGGTCACGGAGCTGATCCGCGGTGTCACCTTGCGCGCCCGGATGGACGCCGGCCCCCTGAGCCCCGTTCACGTCGCGCGGATCGGGTCCGACATCTCGTCAGCCCTGGACCACGTGCACGCCCACGGCGTAATTCACCACGACGTGAAACCCTCCAACATCCTGCTGGGGGAGGAAGGGGCGCCGCACCTGGCCGACTTCGGGCTTTCCAGGACCGTACACGACCACTCCCACGGCGCACCCGACACCCTGGTCGGCACCCTCGCCTACATGGCCCCCGAGCAGTTCCTCGGGCAAGGCGCGAGCGCGGCCAGCGACATATACGCCATGGGCGTGACTCTGCTCGAAGCGCTCACGGGCCACCGCGAGTATCAGGGAACTCCCGTGGAGATCGGCACCGCCCACCTCCTGCGTCAGCCCCGGATACCCGAAGGGTTGCCGGACGACCTGGCCCGCCTGTTGAAGGCGATGACCGACCAGGCCCCTCAGGCTCGCCCCGACGCTGCCGCTGTTCACCAGCGCCTGCAGGACATTGCACAGCCGTCGCGGCCCCGCACCGCGGGGGGCGCGTCGCCCACCAGCGCCTCCACCCGTCAATTCGCTCCGTCACCGCTCGCCGCTCATGCCGCACCTACGCCCGCACCACTGCGGGGCAGGGCGGCCACCCGGCGACATGCAGTGGGTTTGGGCCTCGCGGCGGCGATTGTCGCGGGCAGCTGCGCCTGGGCATTTGGCGGCATCCCGGCCGGGGAGAACACACCGACCACCGCCCCCTCGCGCGATGAACCGTCGGCGCCGAGGAACACCGAGGCGGCAGGCCCCGTAGGGTCTCAGCCGGCGGTGCAGGTGCCGCCGCTTCCCGCTGCCTCGGAGTCAACTCCGCAGCCGCCACACGCGGCACCGACCACCCCACGGGAACTCCAAGCGTCTACCAGCCCGACGGGCTCGTACGCCTCACCGTCCGTCACCGACGGCCCGGCGAAGGCGTCGGGGGTAGCGAAGACGAAGGAGAATCCGGGGAAGGCCAAGGGGAAGAGGGACAGGGGACGGTGACCGAACCGTCGCTCAGAGGGAGCGGTCGATCGGTCACGAGCAGCCGAGCGATGCGGTGTCGGCCTGCTGGGCCGCCTCGCGGTGCTGGATCCACCGGTTCACGAGAGGAGGGGGCTGCGCCGCTCCAGCAGTACGACATCGCGCCAGACGCCGTGGTGGCGGCCGATGCGCTCGCGGGTGCCGATGATCCGGAAGCCTGCCCGCTTGTGGACGGCGAGGCTGGCGGCGTTCTCGGGGAAGATCCCGGACTGGATGGTCCAGATCCCTGCCGTCTCGGTCGACTCCACGAGCGCGGCGAGGAGACGTCCGGCGACGCCGCGGCCGCGGGCGGCGGGGTGGACGTAGACGGAGTGTTCGACGACGCCCGCGTACGCGCTGCGGTCCGACACCCGGGTCGCGGCCACCCAGCCGAGCAGCTTGCCGTCGGCGTCGAGTGCGGCGAAGCGGTGGCCGGGCAGCTTCGCCGCGTCGAACTGCGTCCAGGTCGGGGCGGTGGTCTCGAAGGTGGCGTTGCCCTCGTCGATCCCGGCCTGGTAGATGGTCAGGGTCTGGTCCGCGTGCGCGCCGGTGAGCGGGGTGACGCTGAGGGTCACGCGGCGGCCGCGCGGGTGAGGAGCCGGCCCATCGCGGCCAGGACCGAGGGCTCGACCCGGTAGTAGACCCAGGTGCCGCGCCGCTCGGAGGAGAGCAGGCCGGCCTCCCGGAGCTTCTTCAGGTGGTGGGAGACCGTGGGCTGGGATACGCCGACGTCGGAGATGTCGCACACGCACGCCTCGCCGCCCTCGTGTGAGGCGACGGCCGAGAACAGGCGCAGGCGCACCGGGTCGCCGAGCGCCTTGAACATGACGGCGGTCCGCTCGGCCTCCCCGGCCGTCAGCGGGCGCTCGGACAGGGGCGGGCAGCACGGGGCCACGGCCTCGGGCTCCATCAGCGGCAACACCTTCGCAGTGGACATGCCCCCATCATCCTTCCCGCTTCGATGCTTGTCTATGTTGACGGGAGTCGATGTATGGTGCGACCCTGGAGCCGTCAGGATATCGACAGATGTCGAATTAACTGGGGAGCCCGTCGTGAACGCCACCAACGAAGCCCTGCCCGTCCTCGTGATCGGCGCGGGTCCGATCGGCCTGGCCGCCGCCGCGCACCTCGCCGAGCGCGGCATCGAGCCCCTCGTCCTGGAAACCGGCCCCGCGGCCGCGGGCGCCGTACGGGAGTGGGCCCACGTCCGCCTCTTCTCCACCTGGTCCGAGCTCGTCGACCCCGCTGCCGAGAAGCTCCTCGCCCCCACCGCCTGGGTTCGCCCCGACGGCGCGGCCTACCCCTCGGGCGGCGCCTGGGCCGAGCTCTACCTCCAGCCCCTCGCCGACGCCCTGGGAGACAGGGTCCGCTACGACAGCACGGTCACCGGCGTATCCCGCTCCGGCCGCGACCGCGTCGTGGACGCCGACCGGGACCGGCAGCCCTTCGTCGTCCACTACACCGACAAGGCCGGCACCGAGCAGCGGATCCTCGCCCGCGCCGTCATCGACGCCTCCGGCACCTGGTCCACCCCCGGTCCCGCCGGCGCCAACGGCCTGCCCGCCCTCGGCGAGAAGTCCGCGGCCGACCGGATCTCCTACCGGATCCCGGACCTCAAGGACCCCGCGATTCGGGCCCGGTACGCGGGCAAGCGCACCGCCGTCATCGGCTCCGGCGCCTCCGCCTTCACCGCTCTTGCCTACCTCGCCGACCTCGCCCCGTCCGATGACGGCAGCGGCACCCACACCACCTGGATCCTGCGCCGTGGCATCTCCGGCTCCACCTTCGGCGGCGGCAGCGCCGACCAGCTCCCCGCCCGCGGCGCCCTCGGCCTCGCCGCCAAAGCCGCCGTCGACGGCGGATACGCGGACGCGGTCACCGGCTTCCGCACCGACACCATCGAGCGCGACGGTGACGGCCGCCTGGTCCTGGTCGGCGAGGACTGCCGCCGCCTCGACCCGGTCGACGAAGTCATCGTCCTCACCGGCCTGCGCCCCGACCTCACCTTCCTCGACGAGCTCCGCATCGCCCTCGACGAGCGACTTCAGGCTCCGGTCGGCCTTGCGCCTCTGATCGACCCCAACCAGCACTCCTGCGGCACCGTCTACCCCCACGGCGTCAGCGAGCTCTCCCACCCGGAGAAGGACGTCTACCTCGTCGGCATGAAGTCCTACGGACGCGCCCCCACCTTCCTCGCCATGACGGGCTACGAACAGGTCCGCTCCATCGCCGCCCACCTCGCCGGCGACCACGAAGCCGCCCGGCGCGTCGAACTCACCCTCCCCGAAACCGGCGTCTGCGGCGGCGCCGGCCTCTTCGACCAGCCCGCGGATACCGAGGAGACCAGTGGCGGCTGCTGCGCCGCCCCGGCCACCCTCACCCTCGGGGCCCCCGCCGCGACATCGGGCGGCTGCTGACCGGGGTGCCACACACCATGCCGGCGTGGCCGCGACCGGGACGGGGGTCCAGTCGCGGCCACGCGCCGGCCGCCCTGCCCGCCTGTGCGCCACCCGGATCACCAGCTGCGGCATCGCCCAGGTTGGCCTCGGCATGGGGGAACTGCCGACATCCTCGACGGATCCTTGGTCCGGCCGGCCTCCAGATGCTCTCGCCCTGATGGAGCTCCTCGCCAGACACCTTTCTCCGCTACGGTGCGCCGGGTTGCGGTCCGGTGAGAAGGAGTCAGTGATGAGCACGGTGGGTGCCTCGACGGGCGCGGGCGCAGGCGCGATGAGGCGTCATGTGGGCTTGTCCGACGCGGTGTTGATCGGCTTGGGCTCTATGGTGGGAGCCGGGATTTTCGCGGTTCTCGGTCCGGCGGCCGACGCCGCCGGATCCGGGCTGCTGGTCGCGCTGGGCTTGGCCGCGGTAGTGGCCTACTGCAACGCGACGTCCTCGGCCCGTCTGGCCGCCCTGTACCCGCAGTCCGGCGGGACCTACGTCTACGGCCGCGAACGCCTGGGCGACTTCTGGGGCTACCTGGCCGGCTGGGCGCGACGGTCGGCGGGGTGCTCCAGGCTGCGGGCATGCTGAGGGACGGCCCAACCGTACGGTCCCCCTCATCGGCCTGGCCGGTTGCGTGGCCCTCGCCTTCGCTCTGCCCCCGACCACCGTCATCGCCGGCGCTGCCGCTCTCGTCCTCGGGGCTGCCGTCTACGGCCTGCGCCGGGCCAGGACCAACTGATCGTTGACTTCGAACCGGGGGACCCGGCTCGGAGTCCGCGAGAGGTCACTCCATCGGCCCCGGTCGGCTCTCCGCCGCTACGAACTCACCGGGGCGCCTGGCGGGCATCGACCGCACGTGGCCCGTCCTGGTTTCCGACGGGCGACGGCAGCGGGCTGTGACCGTGAGAAGAGGCGATCGGCCACGGCCACAGCCCGACGACAGCAGGGGGCGTGGACACCCTGCCGCCCTGACCAGGGTGCCCGCCGCGTCCCCGTTCCATGCCGTGCTGCCGAAACCGTGCTGGAATGACGACCCGATCGGCGCATCCGACGGCCCCGCGACCGGCAAGCGTCGGCAAGGGCCTCGTGCACCGTGCGTGTCACGACGGCTCTGCCCTCTCAGGGCGACGCATCGGTTTTCGTGTACGCGGGTGATGCGGGACGGGCGGGCCCGGCTGACCCGGCGCCGGGAACGGGCCGGGCCGGACCGTGTCTCAGGTCTTCGTCAGGGTGCATGTGTAGGGGGAGCTGCCGGACCCCCGGTAGGCGTCGAGCTCGACGTAGTAGGTACCGCTCCCTGCGGCGGTCCTGGTGAAGCCGAGGGACTCGTCGGTACCCACCCCGTCGTTGACGGACCGGCCGATGGTGCTGCCGCCGGAGTCGAGGAGATGGAGGTCGGCGTCGTAGGCCCCGTCGGGGATGGCGCAGTGGATGTCGACCCGCTCGCCGACTGCGAGGGCAACGCGGAAGTAGTCGCGGTCGGTGGTCGACTTCATGCTGCCGGACAGTGAGGCGGGGTAGGTCAGCGCGGTGGCGTCGTTCGCGGTCGTGCGGGTGTCGTTCGCCTCGGTCTCGGCCAGGGCGTTCGTGCCTCCGGGGGTACCGCAGGTGCTCTGGGGGCTGCCGGTGTAGAGGTTGGCGTCGGCGATGCCGTTGGTGATGCTGCGGAGGTAGTAGCCGCAGGTGGGGCGGTTCTTGAAGTCGTAGGTCTGCCCGGGGCCCAGGCGCCATATCTTGTAGTCCGAGAACGTCAGGGGCTTGCCCGCGGAGGCCTGCTCCGGCTGGTGGTCGCCCAGAACGACGTAGGCCTCCTTGCCGTAGAGGGTGGCCCGTCCGTTCTTGTCGAGGAGGAGCGAGCTGCCTTCCTCCACTCCGACACCCCAGGCCTTGACGCCGGAGGTCCGGCCGTCCTTGATCGCGCGGGCCACGAAGGCCATGGTGCGGCCCATCCGGTCGCGGGCCCTGAAGTGGGAGTCGTTGATGACGCCGCTGTAGTTCTGCCACTCGAACATGCCGGTGGTGAAGGTGGCGTAGCTGTCGTAGGGGTTCGCGAGGGCCTCGGAGCTGGTGATGCTCCCCTTGCAGGCGTCGTAGACCACCGGGCTGTTGATGTGGTGTCCGGCACTGCCACCGCCCGAGCCACCGCCCTTGGCGACGACGGACTCGACGGATGCTTCGAGGGCGCTGCCCTTCCAGGCGGCGTACCGACACTGGTCGCCGCCGGCGAAGTACACGAACTCGGCGTTGCGGACGTCGGTGTTGACCTGGCCGTTGTTCCCGTCCGAGGCGGCGGTCAGGGTCCAGCTGGTACACGAGTTGACGCCGGGCAGGGCCATGGCTGCGTCGCATTCGGGGGTCTGGCTGCCCGAACCGGGGGCGGAGCCGGCGATGACGACGACATCGAGGCTGCCGGTGCCGCCGCGGATGGCGTCGAGGGCGGCGGTCATGGATGAGGCGATGATCTTGCCGTCGCCGTTCATGGTGAAGGCGGGGCCCTGCCAGGACGTACGGCTGACGTCCGAGGAACTGCCCAGGCGGATCCGGGTGGCAGCTGCCTCGGCGGGGTCCGCCGCGGCCAGTGAACCGGCCAGGGTGAGGAGCGCGACGGCCGTGGAGGTGAACGTCGCACGCCGGAATCGGGTGCCCATGGAATCTCCGGAGGGTGAGGGGGGCCTGCGCGGGGGCAGGGCTCGGCAACGCTTCCCGGATCCGCCGTCTGTCCGCCGGATCCAGCAGCATCGATGTGGTAGCGGAACTTACAAGCCAGCATGAACATGCGGTAGATGTACGCCAAAGAACGCGCCATTCAGCCGCCGGAAGGGATCGAGCGGCAGTTGGGAGGTGCCATTTCCGCGAGCGTGCTGGCTGGATCGTGCGCGTTACCTGAATGTAACGAGCGATACATCTAGCCATAAGTGGGAGGCGTCTGTAACTTCCAGTGTGCAGCCGACGCGCACATCCCGTCGGCCCGAGACCGGAGAGGTTCGACCTTGATAAACACCCGTCTGACCCGTCACCTGCCCACAGCGCTCGCCGCCACGGCCGTGCTGGCCTCGCTCACCGCCTGTACGGACGGCGCCACCGCCTCCGCCGCAGGCAACGAGCGGCTCACCGTCGCCGGTGTGACGATCGCCGAGGACAAGGCACTGCACGATTCACTGCCCGAGGCGATCAGGAAGTCGGGCACGGTGCGGGTGGCCACCGACGTCCCCTACGCGCCCTTCGAGATGTTCGTGACCGAGGGCAAGCCCGAGCTGACCGGTCTCGACTACGACCTCGGTCAGGCGCTGGGGGCGAAGCTGGGCGTGAAGTTCGCCTTCACACCGCAGAAGTTCGACGGGATCGTGCCCGCCATCCAGGCGGGGAAGTTCGACGTGGCGATGTCGGCGATGACCGACAACAAGGAGCGGCAGGCGGTGGTGGACTTCGTCGACTACTCCGTCTCCGGATCCGGGATCATGGTGGTCAAGGGGAACCCCGAGAAGATCGCGACGCTGAACGACCTGTGCGGGAAGAAGGTCGCGGTCCAGGCGGCGACCAATCAGCTGGACCTGCTCAAGGGCCATCAGGCGGCGTGCAAGGCCGCGGGCCGGGCGGAGATCGACATCCAGACCTTCCCCAAGGACTCCGACGCCCAGCTCGCCCTGCGCTCGGACAAGGTCGTCGCCCAGGTGCAGACGAAGCCCGCCGCGGGCTGGACCTCCAAGACCGCCGACGGGGGCAACACCTTCGAGGTCGTCGACGACCCGGCGGCAGAAGGCGGCTACGGAGCCTCCCCCAACGGAATCGCCGTGTCCAAGAAGCTCCCCGAACTCAGCGACGCCCTGCAGAAGGCCCTGCAATCGCTGATCGACGACGGCACGGTCACCAAGATCTTCGACCAGTACGGCGTGGCCTCCATCGCCGTCAAGGAGGCCACCAAGAACGCGGAGGTGAACTGACCGTGGCCGCCACCACCTACGCGGGCACGGCCCGCGAAAGTCCCGCCCCCGACGACCCGCAGGTCGTACCCGTCCGCCATTACGGACGCTGGGTGGCCGCCGTGGCCGCCGTCACCGCGCTCGTCGGTGTGGCCGGCTCGCTCGCCAAGAACGACAACCTGCGCTGGGACGTCGTCGGACGCTACCTCTTCGCCGACCTCATCTTCGACGGCCTCGTCACGACCCTGTGGCTGACGGCAGCGGCGATGGCCCTTGGTCTCGGCCTGGGCACGCTCATCGCGGTCATGCGGCTCTCCGCGAGTCCCGTCCTGTACGGCTTGGCGACCCTCTTCGTATGGGTCTTCCGCGGCACGCCGCTGCTGGTCCAGATCATCTTCTGGGGCTACGCCGGAGCGCTCTACAAGTACGTCATGATCGGCGTCCCGTTCACCGACATCACCCTCCTCAGCGTCGAGACCAACGCGCTGCTCACCCCGGCCGTCGCAGCCCTGCTCGCGCTCGGACTCAACGAGGCCGCCTACGCCTCGGAGATCGTGCGCGCCGGCATCCAGTCCGTCGACCCCGGCCAGGCCGAGGCGGCCCACTCGCTCGGGATGCGTCCCGCCCTGACCACGCGCCGGATCGTTCTGCCGCAGGCCATGCGGGTCATCATCCCGCCGATGGGCAACGAGACCATCAACATGCTCAAGATGACCGCCCTCGTCTCCGTCATTTCCGCGCACGACCTGATGTCCAACATCCAGGACGTGTACGCCCAGAACTACCAGGTCATCCCCATGCTCGTCGTGGCCAGCCTCTGGTACCTGGCCCTGGTCACCCTGCTGGGCATCCCGCAGGCCTGGCTGGAGCGCAGGTACGGCCGCGGAACCGCCCGAGACGGGCACGTCTCCCCGCTGCGGCGCCTGCTCGGCGGCGCGGTGGGCCTGGTCCGTACGAACGGCAAGGAGGCCGCCCGGTGACCACTCCCATGCTCCAAGCCCGCGGTGTGCGCAAGCACTTCGGCCGGCTCGAGGTCCTCAAGGGCATCGACCTCACCGTCGAGCGCGGCCAGGTGTGCTGCCTGCTCGGACCCTCCGGCTCGGGCAAGTCCACGTTCCTGCGCTGCATCAACCACCTGGAGAAGATCGACGGCGGCACGCTCGCCGTCGAGGGCGACCTCGTCGGATACCGAAGGCAGGGCAGCCGTCTCCTCGAACTCCGCGAACGGGAGGTCGCCGACCGGCGGCGCGACATCGGCATGGTCTTCCAGCGGTTCAACCTCTTCCCGCACATGACCGCCCTGGACAACGTGACGGAGGCCCCGCTCAGGGTCGCCGGTGCCTCACGGGCCGATGCCCGCCACGACGCGCTGCGACTGCTCGAACAGGTCGGGCTGGCCGACCGGGCCGGCCACTACCCCGCCCAGCTCTCCGGCGGGCAGCAGCAGCGCGTCGCCATCGCCCGCGCGCTGGCGATGAAGCCCAAACTCATGCTCTTCGACGAGCCCACCTCCGCGCTCGACCCCGAACTCGTCGGAGACGTCCTCGACGTGATGCGCCGGCTCGCCGACGACGGAATGACGATGATCGTCGTCACCCACGAGATCGGCTTCGCCCGCGAGGTCGGTGACACGGCCGTCTTCATGGACGACGGTGTCGTCGTCGAGGCCGGCGATCCCCGACAGGTCCTCGTCGACCCCGAGCAGGAACGCACCCGCGCCTTCCTCTCCAAGGTCCTGTGAGCGCCCCCGCCGGGCAGCAGGTCTCCGCCTCCGCGGTCCTGCTGCCCCACGCCCAGCGCCACCTGCCGTCCTACCTGCGCGACCTGGCCCACCTGGTCTCCATCGACTCCGGCTCCTACAGTCCCCAGGGCGTCAACCGGGTGGCCGACTGGGTCCAGGACCGACTCGAACGGATCGGCTTCACGACCGAGCGGTTCACCACCTCCGCGGTGGGCGGCGGTCCGGCGACCGGAGACACCCTCGTCGCCCGCAGACGAGGACGGCTGGGCGTCGCGGAAGGCGGACGCCGGATCCTCCTGGCCGCCCACATGGACACCGTCTTCGAGGACGGCACCGCCGCCGAACGACCCTTCTCCCTGTCCGGCGCCGTCGCCCACGGGCCCGGTGTCAGCGACGACAAGGGCGGCCTCCTGGCCGGGCTCACCGCGGTGGAGATACTCCACGAGACGGGATGCGAGGACTTCGCGGAGATCGTCTTCCTGGCCACCCCGGACGAGGAGATCGGCGCACCGGCGAGCCGGCCGGTCACCGAGGCGGCCGCCCGGGGCATGCACTACGCCCTCGCCCTGGAATGCGCCCGGGAGAACGGCGACCTCGTCATCGCGCGCAAGGGGGTGGCGGACTTCCGCCTCACCGTCACCGGCCGGGCCGCCCACGCGGGCATCGAACCCGAACGCGGCGCCAACGCCGCCCTCACCGCAGCCCACCTCGTCGTCGCCCTGCAGAACCTCAACGGCCGCTGGAACGACGTCACCGTCAACGTCGGAGTCATCCGCGCGGGCACCCGCGCCAACATCGTCTGCCCCGACGCCGAACTCCGCGTCGAGGCGCGCGCGGCGACCCTCGCGGACATCCGGCGCGTCCAGGACGCCCTCACCGAAGCGGCCGACCACCCGGCCGTGCCCGGCACGCACGTGCACGTGGAACAGCTCGACCTGTGCGCGCCCATGGAGGACACGCCCGCCTCACGCACCATGCTGCACCACGCGCAGCGGGCCGCCCGGGCCATCGGACTCGACATCGGCGCCGTGGCCACCGGGGGAGTGGGCGACGGCAACCTCATCGCCGGCACGGGGGTTCCCGTACTCGACGGCCTCGGCCCCGTCGGCGGCGCCGACCACAGCCCGCTCGAATGGCTCGACACCACCACCGTCGCCCCCCGGATCGCCCTCCTCGCATCCCTCATCACCTCGCTGGGCGACGCCCGCACCCACTGAGCACCCCTGGCACCCGTACCACCGCCCCTTCACCGAGGCCGGGCGCAGCCGTGTTTCCCGCCGTCCCGCGCCCTCCCCGCCGACACCCGTCCGGCGGCTGCCGTCCAGGCCACCCGTTCCGTCCGTACCGGAGGTACCACGCCCATGCGCGCCCCTTCCCCCCTCAGCCGCCGCGCCGTCCTCGCGGGCGGCACCGCCCTCGTCCTCGCGCTCACCGCCGCCCCCGCCGGGGCGACCGCCCCATCCTCCGGCCAGCGAGGCTCCCTGGTACTGGTCGGCGGAGGCCTCAAGGACGACAACACCCAGGTCTACGGCGAGATCATCAAGCGCGCCGGCGGAGCGAAGGCACGCATCGGCGTCCTCACCGCATCCTCGATCCCCGCCAGCCAGGACCCGGACGCGGACGACCCCGAGAACTGCAGCAACTCCGCCTGCAACGGCGCCTACTACGCGGGCCTCTTCATCAAGCACGGCGCCGCGGACGCCCAGTGGATCCCCATCGACCTCGACCACATCGCCAACGCCGACTCCGAGGCCGTCGTCACCCAGGTCAACTCCATGACCGGCTTCTTCTTCGGCGGCGGCGACCAGTACCGCTACGTCACCACCCTCCTGCACGGAGCCGCCCACACCGACTCCAAGGTGCTCGCCGCGATCCGCGCCAAGCTCGCGGCGGGCGCCGTCGTCTCCGGATCCTCGGCCGGCGCCCAGATCGCCTCCGGCGCGGACATGGTCACGGGCGGCGACTCCTACCGGGCCCTGCGCGACGGAAGCAGCCCCGGCTACTTCGAGGACCCCGGCCGCCTCGGCTACCTTCCCGAAGGCGGCTTCGGCTTCCTGCGCTCCGGCCTCGTCGACACCCACACCGGCGCCTACGGACGGGAGGGCCGCGCCCTGCGCCTGGCCGCGGACACGGGCCACGACCGCGTGTACGCGCTGGAGGAGAACACCGCCCTCGTCGTCGACGCCCCCGGCACCCCCCGGGAAGCCCTCACCGTGCTCGGCCCGCACGGCGTCGCTGTTCTCGACCTGCGCCACGCACGTGCCCGCCAGACCGATGGCGGATGGTCCCTCACCGGCGGCCGCTACACCTACCTCACCGACGGCGACCGCTACGACGCCCGCCTGCGGCTCGCCAGCCCCGCCCCGGGCAAGCGCCCCCTCGTCCCGCGCGGCAACGAGCCCGTGGCCGCCAACAACGACGCCTTCTACTCCGTGGCGAACGCCGGCGGATCCGCGTACTCGCTGCGATCCACCGCCCGGGCGCTCGCCCAGACCCGCGCCCAGCGCACCGCCACCGCGACCACCTTCGAGAGCGGTCCCCGGTTCACCGTGACGCTGAGCAAGACACCCGGCTTCGCGGCCTGGACCAGCGAACCCGGCCGCGCCCAGAGCATCGTTTCGCTCGGCATCGCCATCTCCCCCCGGTAGCCCCCATCGGAGCCCGCAGGGCTCGCTGACCCCGGTGGGTGCGGCCGCCGGGCGAGATGCCGCGTCCGCCGAGCCAGGGGATAGGCTCGGCGGACGCGGCCCGCAACCACGTGAAAGGACACTCATGGCAGCCGGCTCGCTCGCCGACGACATCCGCACCAAGCTGGGTGACCTCAGCCCGGCCGAACGCAGGGTCGCCCGAGTGCTCCTGGCCGGCTACCCCGCCTCGGGTTTCGAGACCGTGGCCACCATCGCCGAGAAGGCCGCCGTCTCCGCGCCCACCGTGCTGCGCTTCGCCGGCCGTCTCGGCTACCGGGGCTTCCCCGACTTCCAGGCCGCCCTGCGCGCGGAACTCGACGAACGCAACGCCTCCCCCCTGTCGCTGTACGAGGCGACCGACTACGGCCGGCAGCCCGACCCGGAGTCGACCCCGGGAGCCGACGGCCTGCTGGTCCGCGGCAGCGCCGTGTTCACCGCCGCCGTCGGCCAGACCCTGGCCGAGATCCCCCCGCACGACCTCGACCAGGCCGTCCGGATCCTCAGCGACCGCAAACGCCGCGTCACGCTGGCCGGCGGCCGCTTCACGCACCTCCTGGCCCAGTACCTGGCCATGCACCTCATGCAGCTCCGCGACGACGTCCGCGTCCTGCCCGACCGCGCCGTGGAACGTACCGCCCAACTCGCCCACCTGGCCCGGCGCGACGCCGTCGTCCTCTTCGACTACCGGCGGTACGAGGAGGACAAGGCGGCGATCGCGCAGATGACGCGTGAGGCCGGCGGCAAGGTCATCGTCTTCACCGACGCCTGGCTCTCTCCGGCGACTTCCCAGGCGGACGTCGTCCTGCCCAGCCAGGTCGGCACCGTTTCCCCCTACGACAGCCTGGTCCCGACCCTGGCCGTCGTCGAGACCGTCATCGCCGGGGTGATGCAGGCCCTCGGCGAGGACGCCCACCGGCACATGCAGCAGTCCGAGGACACCGCCCGCCGCGCAGGGCTCGTCTGATGCCGACCGCCGATGTGCGGGACTTGCCGTTGTCCGGCTGAAGAACGCCGAGGATCCGGAGCGAGGCCACGTGCTAGCGAGGCCACGTGCTGACGAACAGGCTCCGCTGCGCGCCCAGGGGTTGCGTGACCGTGCGGAGTACCCGGTTCACTCCGTAGCGGCGCGTTCCGCTGGGCGGGTGGGGGAGTCGCGTGCGCCGAGCCGCAGGTGCTCGACGTGATAGAGGGCCTGCTCGAGGAGTTCTGCGACATGGCTGTCGTAGAGCGCGTAGACGATCGAGCGGCCGTGGCGTTCCCCGGTGACCAGGCCGAGGTTGCGCAGCAGCCGCAGCTGGTGGGAGCAGGCGGAGGCTTCCATGCCGACGGTCTCGGCGAGGTCGCTCACGGAGCAGGGGCCTTCCTGGAGACGGGCCAGGATGCGGAGCCGCGAGGGCGTGGCGAGGGCCTGCAAGGTGGCGGCGACGTCGGCGGCGCCGACGGCATCGAGGCGCTCCCGGGTGCTGGCGCTGCTGGTGATGCTGGTTCCGTGGCCCATGGGGACAGCATACCGACGATATATGAATAACTGTTCAGGTGTTCCTGTATGGTGGATGTGTTGCCTCATCCGCCCGTGAAGGGTTGCTTTGTCATGTCTGCTGTCCTCGACCAGCGGCCCGCGCCGCCCTCCGTCCGGCCGCTTCCCGCGCTGCCGAAACGGCGCGCGCGGCTGCTGGCTCTGCCGGAGGCCCGGTGGGCGCTGGCCGCGCTGGTCCTGTTCCTGATCGCCCTTCCGCTGGATCTCCTGGAGGCCCCGGCCTGGCTGTGGGGTCCGCTGTATGCCGCCGTCTACGCCACAGGCGGCTGGGAGCCGGGATGGGAGGGCCTGAAGGCCCTGAAAAACAAGACCTTGGACGTGGATCTCCTGATGGTCGTCGCGGCGCTCGGCGCCGCAGCCATCGGGCAGGTCCTCGACGGGGCCCTGTTGATCGTCATCTTCGCCACCTCTGGTGCGCTCGAGGCCGTAGCGACGGCCCGGACCGCCGACTCGGTGCGCGGCCTTCTCGACCTGGCGCCGAGCACCGCGACCCGGCTCCGGCCGGACGGCGGGGAGGAAAGCGTTCCTGTCGACACCCTCACGGTCGGCGACGTCATCCTGGTGCGGCCCGGCGAGCGGGTCGGTGCCGACGGTCAGGTCCTCGACGGGACCAGCGACCTCGACCAGGCGACCATCACCGGCGAGCCGCTCCCGGTGGCCAAGCAGGTGGGTGATGAGGTGCTCGCCGGCACGGTCAACGGCACCGGCGCCCTGCGCGTGCGGGTCGAGCGGGACCCGGCGGACTCGGTGATCGCCCGGATCGTGAAGATGGTCGAGGAAGCCTCCGAGACCAAGGCCCCCATCCAGCTGTTCATCGAGAAGGTCGAGCAGCGGTACTCGATCGGCATGGTCGTCGCGACCCTGGCCGTGTTCGCGCTCCCGCTCGCCTTCGGCGACGGCCTGCAGCCGGCCCTGCTCCGTGCGATGACGTTCATGATCGTGGCCTCGCCGTGCGCGGTGGTGCTGTCCACGATGCCGCCCCTGCTGTCCGCCATCGCCAACGCGGGCCGTCACGGCGTCCTGGTCAAGTCCGCCGTCGCCATGGAACGCCTGGGCCAGATCGACGTCGTCGCGCTGGACAAGACCGGCACCCTCACCGAGGGTGCCCCGCGGGTCACCGACGTCCGCCCCCACCCCGCCTCCGGACTCGACGAGGACGGGCTGCTGGCGCTGGTGGCCGCGGCCGAGTACCCCAGCGAGCACCCCTTGGCCCGCGCGGTCGTCCAGGCCGCCCGCGACCGCGGCCTCACGCTTGCCGCGTCCACCGACTTCACTTCGGCCCCCGGGTCGGGTGTCACCGCCACCGTCGGTGGCCGCACCGTCCGGATCGGATCCCCGGCCCGACTCGAGGCGGCCGGAGACCAGGACATCGACGCCGCGGTGCGGGCCCTGGAAGACGAAGGGCGTACCGCGGTCGTCGTCCTGCGCGATGACATCCCGGTCGGCGTGCTGGGCATCGCCGACCGCCTGCGACCCGATGCCGAGTCGACGGTGGCCTCCCTCACCGAACTGGCCGGCCGGGCCCCGGTCCTGCTGACCGGGGACAACGAGCGCGCTGCCCGCCACGTGGCCGCGGCGGTCCGCATCGCCGACGTCCGCGCCGGCCTGCTCCCACAGGACAAGGTCGCCGCGGTCAAGAAATTGGAGGCCGAGGGCCGCCGGGTGCTGGTGGTCGGCGACGGCGTCAACGACGCCCCGGCCCTGGCCGCCGCGCACGCCGGCATCGCGATGGGAAGGGCCGGCTCCGACCTCGCGCTGGAGACCGCCGACGTCGTCGTCGTGCGCGACGAACTCGCCGCCGTCCCCGCCGTCGTGGCACTGTCCCGCAAGGCCCGCCGTGTGGTGGTGCAGAACCTGGTCATCGCCGGGATCTTCATCACCGTGCTCTCGGCCTGGGGCCTGATCGCCACGCTCCCGCTGCCCCTGGGTGTGGCAGGCCACGAGGGGTCCACCGTCCTTGTCGGTCTCAACGGCCTGCGCCTTCTGCGCGAGCACGCCTGGACGAACCCCCTCGGCAAGAACATCCCGTGAGCGAGCGCATCCCCCGCACCCACACGGCTGTCCCGACCGGCGAACAGCAGGCGGCCCGGTGGGGTCGGTGGGGAGGTCCCGGCCGGCAAGGGGAGCGGAGTCGCCGGGCCGGATCGTACGATGACGGTATGACCAGCACGATGCAGCCGTCGAGTCGTCGCCCTGCCGGGCGCGGCTTCGTGCTGCTGGTGCTGGCGTTGCTGGCCGGGGTGCTTGCGATGCACGGCCTCGGTCCGGGCCCCGTGCCCACGAGGGCGCCGGCGGCCGCAGGTGTTCACGACATGGCGATGGCCCACGAGGGCACCGCCCGACAGGTGGCGGGCGCCTGCTCGCACACCGATGGCGGTACGGGCCATGCGGACCACGCGGATGCCACGTGCGCGGCGGCCGGTGTCGGCGCCGGGTACTCGCCTCCCGTTCTGGCCGCCGCCCTCGATTCCGGGCCCGTGCCCGCCATGCTGCCCGGCAGCGCGGCGGGGACCGCCGAGGGCGGCCGGGCACCGCCTGACCTCGCTGAACTGCAACTCCTGCGGATATAGGACTGCCCGCACGGCACCCCCTTGCCCCGGCTCGCCCGGCGGGGGACGCCGTGCTCCGGCACATCCCCGTCCGCATCCGCGCCCGCCTGCTCGGGCGGCGCATCAAGGAGTCGCACCACCATGAACACCAACCGTTCCCTCATTCGCCGCGGCGCCGCTGTCGCGGCCGCCGGTACGGCCGCACTCGTCCTCGCCGCCTGCGGGTCGAGCGGTGACAGCTCGGCCGGGCACGACGGCCACACCTCGCAGTCGCCTACCGCCCCGGCTTCTGCTCAGGCCGCGCAGGGGCAGCGCAATACCGCCGACGTCGCATTCGCCAAGGGGATGATCCCCCACCACCGCCAGGCTGTGGAGATGGCCGACCTCGCGCCCGCCAGGGCCGAATCCGCCGAGGTCAAGAAGCTGGCGGACGAGATCAAGAAGGCTCAGGACCCGGAGATCAAGACACTGTCGGGGTGGCTGACCTCATGGGGCGAGCCGGTGCCCACCGAGGGGGCCATGGATCACTCTGCGCACGGGACGGCCGGGATGATGACGGCCGAAGAGCTGGACAAGCTGAAGAGCTCGTCGGGCAGGGCGTTCGACACCGCCTTCATGAAGCTGATGATCGAGCACCACGAAGGCGCGGTGGCGATGGCGAAGGCCGAGAAGGCCGAGGGCGCCTTCCCTGAGGCCAAGGCGATGGCGGATGCGATCATCACCTCGCAGACCGCCGAGATCGCCAGGATGAGGGGCCTGCTCGGCGAGAACTGACCGACTCTCGCGGAGGGGTGTGCCGGGGTCCTGCGTGCCTCGCACGCCCCTCCGTCCTGTGCGGGGTCCACACACCGGCGGGAATACCCTCAGGGGGTATGTGTTGAGGGTGTGGGGCCTCCGGAGCGGGGTCACACTGGACGGGATTGGGGATGACGGTCATGGATCACAGTGCGCACCACACCGGCACCGCTCACGACCACGGCGCGAACGAGGCGTACGCGGGTCACACCGGGCGCCAGGCGGGCGGGGTGACCTGGGGGACCGCCGCGAAGGCGACGCTGCACTGCCTGACCGGATGCGCGATCGGCGAGATCCTCGGCATGGTCATCGGAACCGCCCTGATGTGGGGCAACGTCCAGACGATGATCCTGGCGATCGCGCTGGCGTTCGTCTTCGGCTACTCGTTCACCCTCTTCGCGGTCCGCAAGGCCGGCCTGGACTTCAAGGCCGCCGTGAAGGTCGCGCTGGCCGCCGACACCGTCTCGATCGCGGTGATGGAACTCGTCGACAACGGCATCATCGCCCTGACGCCCGGGGCGATGGACGCCCACCTGTCGGACGCGCTGTTCTGGACGGCGTTGCTGGGCGGGTTCGCCGTGGCCTTCGTGATCACGACGCCGGTCAACAAATGGATGATCGGCCGCGGCAAGGGCCACGCCGTCGTCCACGCCCACCACCGGCCGTAGCCGTACGGCGCCGCACCCTTACGGGCCGGAGGGAATGCCGGCTCCCGACCCCGCTGGGGCCGTGCGGCCCGACTCCCTCGTGCCGCCCGCGGAGCGTGGACCATTTCGCGAACGGCCCGCCCTGACGCGATGTCATCACCGGCCCCGAGGCCGACGCGGCGGTAACGGCCGCTGGCATGCACCTCCTGACGGGTAGTCATATGTGCGGGGTCCTCTTCTCGCGTGTCCCAGGGCGGAGTTGGCCGCGCTTGACGCATCTATTCGCTTAATGAATAGTGAGGGGTGTGTCCAACTCACACATCCTTCTCGGCCTGCTCGCGCCGCACCCCCTGCACGGGTACGAGCTGAAGCGGGCGCACGACACTCGCCTGCCCAGTGCCCGGCCGCTGGCCTTCGGGCAGGTGTACGCGACGCTCAACCGGCTCGTCCGCGACGGTCTGGCGAGCGCGGCGGGCCACGACCGGGCCGGCGGTCCGGACCGCACGGCGTACGAAGTCACGGACGACGGGCGCCGGTTGCTGTTCGACTGGCTGGGTACACCTGAACCTCCCGCTCCACACCTGTCGAGCGTTCTCCTCGCCAAGACGGTGGTCGCCCTGCTCGTCGCCGATGAGGCCGGGGCCCGCAGGCACCTGTCGGGGCAACGGGCCGCCCACCTCGCGCGCATGCGTGAACTGACAGCGCTGAAAACCACCCCGGGCTCGGCCGTCGCCGATGTACTCGCCGCCGACCTGGCGATCGCCCATCTCGACGCCGACCTGCGGTGGATGCAGACCGCAACGGACCGCGTCGCCGACCTGCGCCTGGAGGTGCACCGATGATGATCGAAACACGTGCCGTGACGAAGTCGTACGGCCCGAGCCCGGCCCTGCGCGGGGTGTCACTCGCACTGCGGGAAGGCGAGATCGTCGCCGTCACCGGCCCCAGCGGCTGCGGCAAGTCGACACTGCTGCACCTCATGGCCGGGATCCTGCGCCCGGATGGCGGGGAGGTCCTCTACCGCGGCGCCCGCATCGACGACCTGGGCGAAGCCAGACGCTCGCTGCTGCGGCGCACCGACTTCGGGGTGCTGTTCCAGTTCGGCCAGCTCGTGGCGGAACTTCCAGCGGTGGAGAACGTCGCACTGCCCCTGATGCTGGGTGGAACCGGTCGGCGGCAGGCGACGGTCCAGGCAGCCGACTGGCTCGATCGGCTCGGTGTGGCCGAGCTGGCGAAGCAGTTGCCGGGGGAGATGTCCGGCGGTCAGCAGCAGCGCGTGGCGCTGGCCCGCGCCTTGGTGACGGGACCCAAGGTGCTCTTCGCCGACGAACCCACCGGTGCGCTCGACACCCTCGCCGGAGAGATGGTCATGGGCCACATGGTCCGCGCGGCCCGCACTCAGGGAACCAGCGTCATGCTGGTCACCCACGACGCCACGGTCGCCGCCTACGCGGATCGCGAGATCCGCCTGCGCGACGGCATGCTGGAAAGCGACGACGGCGCCCTGCTCGGATCGGCCTGGGGACACTCCGGTGCCGGGGCGGAGAACGGCCGGTGAACCTGCTGACCACACTGCGCCTGTCGGTGGCGGGAAGCCGCGCGGACCACGTGCGCATCGCCTTGACCGCTCTCAGCTCGGCCCTCGGCACGGTGACGCTGCTCTGCGCCGCCGCGGTGATCGCGGTGCCGCCCGCTCTGGCGGTGCGCTACACCAACGACCTGCTCAACGAGAGCGGGCTGCGCCCGGGGGTCGCCCTCGCGATGGTGCTGCTGACGATACCGGCCCTCGCCCTGGTCGCGCAGTGCAGCCGGCTCGGCGCGCCCGCGCGCGAGCACCGGCTGGCCGCGATCCGGATGGCCGGTGCGACACCACGCCAGATCATCCGCATCGTGGCCGTGGAGACGGGACTCGCGTCCGTCCCCGGAGCGGCGGCGGGATTCGCGGTGTTCCTCCTCGGCCGCGCCCTGCTCGACGCCCCCGACGCGCAGGGCCGTCGCCCCCTGCCCACGGACGTGCTGCCCCATGCCGCCGCCATGGCCGGCATCGCCCTGGGGGTCCCGCTGGTCGTCGCCGCACTGACCGTCCTCACCCTGCGCCGGGCTGCTCTCACGCCCCTGGGTGTCGTCCGCAGGACCCGGCGCAGCAAGCCCCGCGTCACGCCCGGAGTGCTCATCGTGACGGGGCTCGGCGCCTGCGCACTGGTCGAGCCGGTGCACTCGTACTTCACCCGCAACCCGCGGGCCGACGACGCACCGTTGCTCATCACCGGGGGGCTGGTCGTCCTCGGCGTGCTCGCCGTCGGCATCGGAGTCGTCACGGGTACGGGCTGGATCACGTACACCATCGGCCGGACCCTGCAACGGTACGCCCGCAAGCCCGCCGGGCTCCTCGCGGGCCGCCGCATGACGGCCGATCCCTGGTCGGGCAGCCGCACCTTCTCCGCCATGCTCGTCGCGCTGATCATCGGATCGGCGGCAGCGGGCCTCGCCGCCCTGACGGTGGCCTCCGTCTCCGCACAGCAGGAGAACACCCGCCGCTTCGCCGCTCTGGTCGGCGAGCCGTACGAGCCCGCGGGCACGGGCCTGTACGAGCGGGCCTACGAACTCGTCGGATACGCCTCCCTGGTGGCCCTGGTCATCGCTGCCGCCGGGCTGCTCGTGGCGCTCGCCGACACGGTCCTCGCCCAACGGCGCGCGCTCGCCTCTCTGATCGCCACCGGAACGCCCCGGCGCGTGCTGGCCCGTGCGATCGGCTGGCAGACGCTCTCCCCCGTCGCCCCGGCCGTGGGCCTCGCGGTACTGGCGGGTGTTCTGCTGCCCCGCTTCGCCGTCCCGGACGCGAGCGACACCGCGGACATGCAGACCTGGCGCTGCGCGCCGCTGCCGGGGGACGGCATCGGCGCCTGCGAGGACCAGGCATACTCCCAGGCACACGGTGTCCTGGTCAGTGCCGAGAAGGTCCCCGTCATCGTGAACACGCCGTGGGACCAGGTGCTGATGCTCGCCGGAACAGCGATCACGGCGACCATGGGCATCACCCTCGTCTCCCTGCTCTTCCTGCGGATGAGCACACGCGCCGGGGAACTGCGCACGGCCTGACCTCCGGAGCGGGCCGTTGGTGACGATGCCCTACCAGCCCGTTTTACGGCCCGGTCGGCCCGGTCGGCCCGACGCGGGCCGTCACGGCCTCCGGAGCGCGGCGGCGAGCTCGTCGAGGTACCCCGCGACGGGGCCGCTGGTGAGCAGACCGCTGCCGGCGCCGGCGAGTTCCGCCCTGGCCGGCGAGAGCGCGGTGTGGGCGCGTTCCATCACGGCCCGGTCCGACACGGCGAGCGCGGCTCGCGCCACCACGGACCACAGGGCCTCGAACAGCAGGCCGGGGGGAGGATCCGGGAGTCCGCGCAGAACCGCTGCGGCTTCGTCCCCGCGGCCTCGGGCGACCAGGAGCAGGGGAGTCACCCACGGCTCGTGCGGTCCCCAGTCGTCCTGTGAGCAGATCTGCGCGCTCTGCCCGTGACGCAGCCGCAAGCACAGCAGGGCCAGTGGGAGGAGCCCTTGTTCCAGGCCGGGCATTCCGACGCCGTGGAGCCGGGCCGCGGCCTCCCGGCAGGCGGCTTCCGCCTCTGGCGCCGGGCCGGTCGCGGCGTGTCGCAGCGCCCGGTACCACTGGGTGAACACTCCCGCCAGCGGCAGCTCGTTCCGTTCGGCGAGGCGGTCCACCGCGGTCGCGTGCCGGTCAGCTCCCGGGAAGTCGGCCAGGGCGCTGCGCGCCTGGAGGCGGATGAGGTGGCCGAGTACCTCGTACGTGAGCATGCCGTGCCGCGCGGCCAGGGTGATCAGTTCCGCGCCGATCCTGTCGCGGCGCGGCGACAGGCCCGCCCGGAAGAAGGTCTGCATGAATACGCCGTTGAGCGCGAACGCCAGGAGGGCGGGATCGTCCAGGTCGCGGGCGATCTGTTCGGCTTGGCGGGCCGCCTGCAGCCCGCGCGCCGAGGCGCTCGCGCGTGACTCCATGGCGATCGTGGCCAGCAGCCGGGCTCGTGCGGTGTCGTGTCCGCCCGGTCGGAGGGTCTTCAAGGTGCGCTCCGCCGCCGCCACGACGTCCGCCGCATGCCGTGGGTCGTCGACCCGTGTCCAGATCGCCGGAACGTCGTAGGTGCCGATCACGCGCGCGGTCAGCTCCGAGTCCCCCAGCTCTTCGGCCGCCGCGATGACGGCCGAGCGGTGCCGGCGGGCCACCTCCAGGCCGCGGCCACCCGTCACGGCGAGGTTGCGCAGCAGGCCGACGGTCGATTCCAGCCGTGCCCGGGCGCCGGATGCCAACGTGCGGTCGTAGGCGGCCGATGCCTCCGCCCACACCGTGTCCGCTGAAGAGACCGGCGCGGGAGCCGGGTCGAGGTGGTGTTCCTGAGTGAGGATGTCCGCCTCCAGGCGGCGCAATCCGGGCCCGGGATCCACCCCCAGTTGCTCGACCAGCAGCTTTCGTGCACGGCTCAGCACCGCGAGCGCCTCGCCCTGGCGTCCCGTGCGGTACAGCGCGAGGGCCAGGAGCCGCCACGCGTCCTCGCGCCAGGGGTGCTCGGCCACGTGCGCGTCCAGTTCCGCAATCGCCTCCGCGGCACGGCCGAGGGTCAGGCAGACCTCCGCCCGGTACTCCAGGGCGTGCAGCCTCAGCTCGCCGAGGCGGGAACGTTCGGTGCGGGCCCAGGCCTCTTCGGGGAAATCCGCGAGGGCCGGACCCCGCCAGTAACCCAGTGCCTCCGTGAGCCGGTCGAGCGCCTGCTGCGGCGGCAGGGTGCGGGCGGCGGAGACCGCCTGCTCGAAACACCAGCCGTCGACGGAGCCGCGCTCGACGCGCAGCGCATAGCCGGGGCCCTCGGTGACCAGGATGCGAGCCGGAGTGCGGGGCCGGCGCTGCGGTTCCAGGGCTCGCCGCAGCGCGGAGACGAACGTACGGACGGCACCGACCGCGTCCGCGGGTGGTACTTCCCACAGATCTGCCACCAGGCGGGTGACGGGGACGACCCGGCCCCGGGCGACGATCAGCCGGGCCAGTACGGCGCGGTGCCGCGGGCCCTTCAGGGGGATCGGTCCCCCCTCGCCGTCCCAGGCCGTCACCGGACCGAGTATCCCGAACGTGACGTTCACGCGTGGCCGCCTTCCCGCTCGCCCTCGGTGCCACGTTATCGGTCGCTCATTCGATGCTCATCCGAGGCCTCCAGGGTGGAGTCAACAGCCCGTCCACGGAAAGAGGCCGACTCATGACTCCTCCCACCAGCACGTTCGACCACCAGCGGATCGAGGTCGCCGATGGGGTTTCCCTGAACGCGGCCGTCGTTGGCTCGGGACCCCCGATCGTGCTGTTGCACGGTTTCCCGCAGACCCATCTGATGTGGCGGCACGTGGCCGCCGACCTCGCGCACGACCACACCGTGATCTGCCCCGATCTGCGGGGCTACGGCGACAGCGACAAGCCCGTCGAGACCGACGGCACCGTCTACGCCAAGCGGACCATGGCGGCCGACGTCGTGGCCCTGGCCGGCGCCCTCGGACACGACCGGTTCGCGCTCGCCGGGCACGACCGCGGCGCCCTGGTGGCCTTCCGCGCCGGGCTGGACCACCCGGACAGGATCACCCACCTCGCCAGCCTGGACGTGCTGCCCACCCTGGACATGTGGGAGGTGCTGCACGGCGTCAGTGCGGCGGTCGGCTTTCACCTCTACCTGATGGCACAGCCGCCGGGCCTGCCCGAGCAGATGATCGCGGCGTGCCCGGACGCCTTCTTCGGCCACTTCCTGGACACCTGGACCAACGAGCCACAGTCGATTCCCCCTGAGGTCCGCACCGCGTACCTCGATGCCTGCCGGGGCGCGGTGGCGTCGATCGTCGCCGACTACCGCGCTTCCGCCGGTATTGACATCGAGCACGACAAGGCGGACCGTGCTGCCGGGAATCAGCTGAACATGCCGGTCACCGTGCTCCAGCAGGACTGGGGCGCGTTCCTCGGCTTCGACGCGGCCGCCCTGTGGGGCTCCTGGGCGTCCGACCTGGAGCACAGGACGGTCACCTCAGGTCACTTCATGGCCGAGGAGAAGCCCTCCGAGATCGCCGACGCCCTCCGGACTCTGCTCAGTCGCTGAACGGGGCCGCGTCCCTCGGGCGCCTCCTCCTCGCGTTCACACATTCTCCGTTTCCGCTTCACCGATCGGTGTGCCCGACTGCCCTCCGCCCCGTGGATTGTCATGCGCGCGGCCATGGGTGGGTGGCTGGTTCCAGACCATGGGTGGGTTTCGCGGGAGGGGGGGAGGACAGGTGTCTCAGCCACGTTTTCTGTTCGTGTCGCGGGTGGATGTGGCACGACGTCAGGTGCCCGAGGGGGAGACGGGCGCGCCACCGCGCACCGCGTCCGGCGCCGTCACCTGGCGGCTCGTCGGCGCGAACAACCACTTAAAGCTACCTATGTCGCCAGTACGGGTGAACGGGGCTATCCGGGACGCCCTTCGCCGCGAACCTGCCGTGGTGGTGCTCGCGACCGTGCGGGCGTGCCGTACGCGACGAGGGAAGGCAGGGGAGTGATGGGCGTACGTCGTATCGATACCCGGCTGTTGGGACAGTTGGCCGAGCAGTCGCAGGATCTCAACAGCAGTGCGATGCGGATGTCGGGCGCCGCGTTGGGCCAGGTCGACAGCCGGGTGACCCGGGAAGACGTCATGGCGCTCCAGACGGCGGCCTCCTTGGAGAACCTGGCCGTGGACGTCTACCGGCAGGCGGCCGGTCTGCCGTTCGTCAAGAACGGCAACAAGACGGTGGCGGCCTTCATCTCCACCACGATCAGCCAGCACTCCGCCCACGCCCGGGCGTTCAACGCGGCGGCGACCCGGGCCGGCGGGCGGGCGCAGACGGCGCCCCATCCGACGTACGCGGCGATCGTGAAGAAGGCGCTGCCCGGGATCAAGGGTCCGGCCGACGTGGTGGCGCTGGCGATCACCTTGGAGGACGTCGCCGCCCAGACCTACACGAAGAACACCGCGGACGTGCGCGACGTGCGACTGCGGACGCTGTTCGCCTCCATCGCGCCGGTGGAGGCGCAGCACAGGGCGGTGCTCCTCGCGGTGCAGGCCCTGCTGGCGGCGGGGAAGCCGCAGCTGATCGCGGTTCCCACGAACGCGGCCGCGTTGCCCGCCGCGGCCGGCCCGGTCGGATTCCCCGAAGCCTCCTACCCCGTCAAGAGCGCTTCCCCGATCGCCGAAGGAGCCGTCAAGTGAACGCCGTACAGCAGGGCTGGAAGCTCGGGCTCAGCGAGGGGGAGCTCGTCCGGCTGACGAGGGGCATGGAGGAGGCGCACCGGGAGACCCTGCCCGCCATGCACGAGGGAGCCGCAGAGCTGGTCGAAGAGATCACGCCCGGCGAGGTCGGCCGGCGCCGGTTCCTCACGGGGATGGGGATCGCCGCGGCGGCGGCCGCGTTCACGTGGACCGCGGGCGCCGGGGCGGAGAAGGCGAACGCCGCCGTCCAGGGTCCGCCCGCCGCAGGCGCTCCGAGCCCCTACGTGGGCGACCTCAAGGTGGTGGCGCTGGCGGCGGCCCTGGAGAACCAGGCCGTGGGCGCGTACGGCGCGGCGCTGAAGGCCGCCGGCGCGGGCAAACTGGGCAAGGTGCCACCTGCCGTGGGCACGTTCGCGCAGGCGGCCATGGACCAGCACGCCGCGCACGCCACAGCGTGGAACGTGGTGCTGACCGGTGCGGGCCGTCCCGCGATCACGGGGGTTCCGCTGTCCAACCAGCCCGTCACCCTCAAGGCCCTCGGCCAGGCCAAGGACGTCGGAGCCGTCGCCCGGCTGGCCCTGGCCCTGGAAGACCAGGCCGCGCAGACGTACCTGTCCGCCGTCGGCAATGTCAGCAGCCCGGCGGGCATCAAGACCGCGGCCAGCATCGCCCCCGTCGAGGCCATGCACGCCGCGATCCTGCACTTCGTCCTCGGCGAGTACCCCGTCCCGGACGCCTTCCTCCAGGCGGACCGGGCGGCGAACCCCACCCTGCTGACCGTCTGACCGCCTGGCCCCGCTGACCGCGTGCCCGTCGGCGCTCCGGCGCCACGGTTCGTCACACCCGGGGCGCCGCGACACCCGGTCCCCGTCGCGCCCCCGGGCCCGTCGCGCCCCCGGGCCCGCGGCGCCCCGCCGTCCGCCCTCCTGTTCCCGCGACCCGCGAAGGGCCCATCCGTCATGTCCCCGACCCGCTCCGCTCCCACGCCGTTGCGCTCGACGGCCGCCCGCGCCGCATGTGCCGTACTGGCACTGGCCGGCGTCTGCCTGGCTCCCGCGACCGCCCAGTCGGCACCCGCGCCGACCGCACGCATCGTCATCAAGGACTTCGGCTTCAGCCCGGGGACGCTGACCGTGGCTCCCGGAACCGTCGTCACCGTCACCAACCAGGACACCGCCCCGCACACCGTCACGGCGACCGGCCCGGCGGTCTTCGACACCGGCACCGTCAAGGCCGGACGCACCGCGACCTTCACCGCGCCGCGCACCCGCGGCAAGCATGACTACGTCTGCGACATCCATCAGTTCATGTCCGGCACCCTCACGGTCCGCTGACCCCCGGAGCCCCACCCATGCCCCACATTCCACGCCCCAGCGACGCCCACCTGCTGGCGCTGTTCCGCATCGTGACCGGATCCCTCCTCGCCTGCCACGGCGCGGCCAAGCTCTTCGGCGTCCTCGGCGGCGACCTCGTACCGATGGGCAGGTGGCCGTACTGGTGGGCCGGACTCATCGAACTCGGCGGAGGGGCCCTCGTCGCCGCCGGCGTGGCCGTCCGCCCAGCGGCGCTCCTGTGCTCGGGTGTCATGGCCTACGCCTACTTCACCGAGCACCAGAGCCAGGGTCTCCTCCCGATGCAGAACGACGGGGAGTCGGCCGCCCTGTACTGCTGGGCGTTCCTCGCCCTCGCCATCCTTGCCCCCTCGGCTCTCTCCCTGCCCGTCGGCAAGCGCCTCGCGCCCCCCGGCGCCTCCGTACCAGCCAGGACGTAGCCGCGGGCAGCGAGTGGATCAGGACCGTGGTCCGTCTGCGGATCACTCCGGCGCGGGCGCCCCTTGAGGGTGTTTCCGCAATCTTTACGGAAATGGGGTGACGGGGTGCCGTCACCCCATTTCTGCATTCCGTCAATTGGGTCCGACTGTGGATGGGGGAACTGAACCCCTCGCATTCTCTATTGCGAATAGGTTGCAATAACGCGGCGACGCCCGGTCGGTCTAGTGTTTTGGCTGCGTGTCGCGACGATTATGACGCCCTCCGTCCTGCCTCCAGAAGGCTGTGGCCAGTGCGAATGCGGGATGGGAAGGGCCTGATCCCGAATCTGGAGGGGAATGCGGTCACGCGGCGCCGGTGCTGCGTGCTTACCTTCCGTCTGCACGTTCCGAGCGTGAAATCGACACGCGGTCGGCGGGCCCTGAGTCGTCACTCATGCCTCACAGGCCTGTTGACCGACCGAATTTCTCCCCAGCTGAACGTCCCCCGCCCGGCCGCTTGTGCACGGCCGGACGCGCGGTTCGCAGTCGAGAGGATCAGCCTTGAAGTCCACCTCCGCACGGCCCCGTTCGCGGCGCGTGCTCGACCAGTCCCTCCTCGTCCTGGGTGCGGGCGCCCTGGCGACCGGCCTCGTCGCCCTGACGCTGGCCCCGGGGGTCAGCGCAGCCTCCAGCCACCGCGAGGCCCCGCTGATCGCGGGCGACCCGCGCGCGGACAACACCGACGTGTACGCGTTCACCAGCCCCGACAAGTCCGACACGGTCACCCTGCTGGCGAACTGGATTCCGTTCGAGGAGCCCAACGGAGGACCGAACTTCTACGCCTTCGCGGACGACGCCCGCTACAACATCAAGATCGACAACACGGGTGACGGAGTCTCCGACGTCACCTACACGTGGCGCTTCCGCAGCAGCTACCGCGACGACGCCAACCAGTTCCTGTACAACACGGGCCCGGTCACCACGCTGAACGACCCGGACCTGAACTTCCGCCAGGTCTACGACCTCGTCGTCACCACCGGCGGCAAGTCCACCGTGCTCCTGTCCGGCGTGCCGGCCGCACCCTCCCGCGTCGGCCCCGCGTCCATGCCGAACTATGCGTCCCTGCGCAACCAGGCCATCTTCAACCTCCCCGGCGGAGGCAAGACGTACGCCGGCCAGGCCGAGGACTCCTTCTTCGCCGACCTGCGCGTCTTCGACCTCCTGTACGGCGGCGACCTGTCCGAGCGCGGCCAGGACACTCTGGCCGGGTACAACGTCAACTCGGTCGCCATCCAGGTCCCCAAGAGACTCCTCGCGCTGAAGGGGAACACCGGCCGAAACCCGGTCATCGGCGTGTGGTCCACGACCGACCGGCAGGGCGTGCAGGTCTCCGACTCCCGCACGAAGCACGGTGACAACTGGAAGCAGGTCTCCCGCCTCGGCAACCCCCTGGTCAACGAGGTCGTCGTCCCGATCAAGTTCAAGGACGCCTTCAACACCCTCAACCCCGACCAGGACCGCACCGTCCAGCCGGTCGTGGACAAGGTCCTCGACCCGATCCTGCCCAAGCTCATCCAGCAGATCTACGGTATCCCGGCCCCCGCCACCCCCCGGCGGGACCTGTTCGAGATCTACCTGACGGGCATCTGCAAGGCCTGCGGGCCGATCCAGGCCGACCTCAACGCCCACCGCCTCAACCGCGACGCCAACCTGCGCCGGATCGTGCCGGCTGAGGAGCTGCGCCTGAACATGGCCGTACCGCCCACCGCGCGGCCCAACCGGTACGGAGTCCTCGCCGGCGACCTCGCGGGCTTCCCCAACGGCCGCCGCCTGACCGACGACGTCATCGACATCTCCCTCCAGGCCGTCGAAGGCGCAGCCCAGACCGGTCAGCTCGTCCCGGCGCTGGCCGACGGCGACAAGGTCAACGCCAACGAGGTGCGCTTCGGCACGTCGTTCCCGTACCTGGCGCTGCCGCACACCAAGTCCGTCAACAGCGGGCCCGGCACCCTGCAGAAGTCGGGAACGAAGAACGCGGCGGCCCTCGGAGGGCTCGGCGCCCTGCTCCTGGCAGTGGGCGGCCTCCGCCTTCGCCGCAGTCGCAAGACCAGCTGACCCACCCGTTCCGGGCGGGAACCGGGGCTGACCCCCGCCTCCCGCCCGGACACCTCTGCCCAGCCCACCGGGGAGGACCCTGTGCACCGGCCCGAAGACGAACCCGCCCCCTCGATCCGTCGGCGCAGACCCCTGCGGAACAGCGCGATCACCATCGCCCTGGGCGTGGCCATGTTCACCGCCGGCGCCGTGGCGGCCTCCCCGTCAGGCGTCAACAGGCCGGAGGCGAGCGCGGCTTCGGCTGCAGCCGGCGGCCAGGTCCGGGGCGTCGAGGCGCTGCGCGAGCGGGTACGGCGCCTGCCGGCGGATCCCGTCAGCTGGGCGGACCTCGGTACGGCCCTGGTGCAACAGGCCCGTACCACTGCCGATCAGGCCGCCTACACGCAGGCGGAGGCGGCGCTGCGCCGCTCGCTCGCGCTCCAGCCCGCCGAGAACCTCCACGCGGAGATCGGCATGGGCGCGCTCGCAGCGGCACGCCACGAGTTCCACGACGCCCTCACCTGGGCCCGCAGGGCGATCGTGACCAGCCCCTCCACCCCCGCCGCCTACGGGATCCTGGCCGACGCCCTCACCCAGCTCGGCCAGTACGAGGACTCCTGCACAGCCGTCCAGACGATGGCCGATCTGCGCCCCGACAGTTCCTCCCTCGCCCGCGCCTCCTACACCTTCGAACTCCGCGGCGACACGGTCCAGGCCAAGGCGGTGATGGAACGCGCCCTGCGTGCGGCCGGCACCCCGGGTGAACGGGCCTTCGCCCACACCCACCTGTCCTCAATCGCCCTGGAGAGCGGCGACCCGGCGACCGCGTTGCGCGAGGCCCGGCGGGGCTTGGCCGACGCGCCCCAGGACCCCGGCCTGCTCGAGGCCCGGGCCAAAGCCCATGCGGCCCTCGGCCAGTCCCGGCAGGCCGTCGCCGACTACACCGCGGCCCTCGCGGTGGCGCCCCTGCCGCAGTACCTGCTGGGGCTGGGGGAACTTCAGCAGTCCCTGGGCCACCGAGCCGAGTCCGAGAGCCAGTACGCGGTCCTGCGCGCCCAGGAGAAGATCCGCCGAGCCGAAGGCACTCCCGCCGACGTCGACGCGATCCTCTTCGAAGCCGACCACGGCGACCCCCGGCAGGCCGTGGCCATGGCGGAAGCCGCCGTGTCCGAACGACCCTTCATCGCCGTCCACGACGCCCACGCCTGGGCCCTGCACCGCGCCGGACGCGACGAAGAGGCCCTCGCACGAGCCGACAAGGCCCTCGCTCTCGGAACCCGCAGCGCGCTCTTCCTCTTCCACCGCGGCACCATCCACCACTCCCTCGGCAACACCGCGGACGCCCGGCGCGACCTCGGGCGGGCCCTGGCCACCGACCCGCACTTCCACCCTGTGCACGCCCCCGCGGCGCGCACCTCGATCCGGCGAATCGACGACGCCTCATGAACCTCCTCAACCGCCGGCGCCTGGCGGCCACCCCGCTCGCAGCCGTGCTCCTCGTTCCGATCGCGCAGATCGCCGCGGCGCCGGTCGCCGCCGCCCACCCCCTGGGCAACTTCACCGTCAACTACTCCACCAGCCTCACGCTGCGCCCCGACGCGGTCGATGCCGAGATCGTGGTCGACCGCGCCGAGATCGCGGCGGCGCAACAGCGGCCGCTCGTCGACCAGAACCACGACGGATCGGTGACGAAGGGGGAGGCGCAGGCGTACGCCGATGAGGAGTGCGCCGTTCTGACCAGGCAGCTGGGCGCCGACATCGGCCGCAGGACAGCGCGTTGGGACAACGGCCTCAGCAGGCTGACGTTCCACCCGGGCGAAGCCGGGCTGGAGACCAGCCGCCTCGCGTGCCACGTCAGCGCCGAAGCGGACCTCAGTTCATCCGTCAGCATCCGCGTCACCACGCACTACGACACCCGGCGCGTCGGCTGGCACGAGATCACCGCCAACGGCCAGGGAGTCACCGTCGCCGACTCCACCGTTCCGGCGGCCTCACCTACCGACCAGTTGCGGCACTACCCACGAGATCCCCTCGCCGCCCCGCTCGACCAGCGGACGGCAGAGCTCCGGGCCACTCCCGGCGACGGGCCCGCAGCCCGGATCGTGCCCCCCGGTCTGCCCGGCTCGGGCCCTGCCACCGCCGTCCTGAACAAGGTCTCCACCCTCTTCGACACCCTGGTCGGCAGCCGCGAACTCACCGTGCCCGTCGGTCTCCTCGCCCTGCTGCTCGCCGTCGTACTCGGTGCCTCTCACGCGGCGATGCCGGGGCACGGCAAGACGATCATGGCCGCGTATCTGGCCGGCCGCCGCGGTACCCCGCGCGACGCCTTCACCGTCGGCGCCACCGTCACCCTCACCCACACCGCGGGTGTCCTCGCCCTCGGCCTCGCCCTCCCGCTGGCCACCCACCTCGCGGGGGAAACCGTCCTCGTCTGGCTCGGGCTGGCCAGCGGCTTGCTCGTCACCGCGATCGGCCTTCAACTGCTGCACTCCGCACTCCGCGGCAAGGCGAACCATCACCACAGTCACCACCACCACGCTCACGGACACCACGCTCACGGACACCACGGGCACGATCACGGCCACGACGGCCACGACGAGCACGACCACCACAGCGACCACGGCGGGCCCGGCCACGGCCACGGGCACGGGCACGGTCACGGGCATGGCCACGGGCATGGCCACGGCCACGGCCACGGGCATGGCCACGGCCACGAGGAGCTGACCGCCCTGCCCCCGGCGCGCCGTGCACCGGACACCCCGTCGACGGACGGCTCCGTGGTGGTCCTGACCAAGCACGCCCCGGCGCCGCACAGCAGCCACCGCCACGACGCGGCCGGGCCCACCCACTCCCCGGCCCGCAGAGGGCGCTGGGCCCTCGTGGGGGTCGGCATCGCCGGCGGCCTCGTCCCCAGCCCCTCCGCCCTCGTCGTCCTCCTCGGGGCCGTCGCCTTGGGCCGTACCGCCTTCGGCGTCCTGCTCGTCATCGGCTACGGACTCGGCATGGCCGTCACGCTCACCCTCGCCGGACTCCTCCTCGTGCGCCTGCGTGACCGCATCGCCGTCCACGCCGTCGAACGGGGTTCCCAGCGCCTGAAGACCCTGGGCCGCATCGGACCGGCCGTAACCTCCGCACTCGTGCTCCTCGTCGGAATCGGCCTCACCGTTCGCGCCCTCACCGGGATCTGAGGAGCCGGGGAGGTCCGGACCCTCACGGTTCAGGAGCGCGCGCGTAAGCGGCGACGCGCTCACGGTGGTGCCACACCCGCAGCTGATCGTCGTCGTTGACGCATGCCCAGCCCGGCAGTGCGCGGCAGCGGGGACAGACGATGGTCCGCGCCTCTTCGGGGTGCACCGGCCGCACGTGTTCCCCGCCCAACTGGCGGGGCATGTCCGAGGCGAGCGCGGCACGGTAGGCGGTGACCCGTTGCGCGTGGTTGGCGGCGCGGTCGGCTCCGCTGACATGACTGCAGGGGTTTCCGGCCCGTGCCCGGCACAGGGGACAGGCCACGGATTCCCGGACCTCGTCCTGGCGGGGGGTGCGCCGCAGTACGAGCAGGGGCTGCTGCAAGCGGGCCAGTGTCGTCCGGGTCTGGGCGCGGCCCTCCTCCGTGCCCCAGAAGGCGATCAGCGGGTCCGGGCCGACGGGGCGGCTCGCCGGGCAGACGTCCTCGTGGCGGACGTGCACGGGTCCGGCCGGGTTCTTTCCGTCCCACCTCGACAGTGCACCCGAATCATTCACTTGCCAGCCCGACCCTGCCGGAACGAGGGAGGAGGGTGCCGGGCGCAGGTCGAGGTCCAGGAACCGGTCTCCCTCGACCGTGTAGCGGCCGACGGTGTCGCCGCAGACCGGACAGACCACCAGGGCCCGCTTGGCGCTTCTTTCAGAGTGCTTACTGCTCACGCGCCGCACGGTAGTGTCCTCACGCGCTGGCTGGCGGGCCTCTTCAGAGGCCGTGGACAAGAGGGTTGGTTCACTCTCGTGCATGGATGCCGCCGGATACGAACCCTGAGGCCCATCCTTCGGGTGAATCCAGAGCACCGAGCCAAACCGGCGGACCGCTCGCAGCGAATTGCACCGAGCGGGGTCCCATGTCCGGACTGCGGGCGCTGCGGGCAGAGGCGCTGAGCAATTCACCCGCACGAGAAACGCGTTCGTAGCCCGCCCGTGCGCAGGTACCCACGTTGTGGTCGCGGCTTCCCGGATCGGGCCTGGCCAGACCCGAGTCATCGCGAAGATCGCGCAGATCCTCGGGCTCGAAGGGTCTTCGACGCCGTCCGCTGACAAGGCTCCCGCTCCCGCCCCGCCGTCGCGGCACTCGTCCTGGCCGGCACGCGTCGGATCACTGCGCGGACCACAGGAAGGTGGGCGCGACAAGGAGCCAGAGGTACGCCGCGTCATCACAGGCGCGCGCGGACGGCGCGCGCGGTGTTCCTGGTGCGGGTAGGCGTCAGGTGGTGCGGGCCTTGAGGTGGGCCCGTTCCCCCTGGGTGCCGAACAAGATGAGGAGTTCCACGGTTCGTTCGTCGTCCGGGCCGAGCCAGTGCGGCACGTGGGTGTCGAACTCAGCGGCCTCGCCGGGCTTGAGGACCACGGTCTCCTCGCCCAGCAGCAGGCGTAGCCGGCCCGCGAGGACGTAGACCCATTCGAAGCCCTCGTGGGTGCTGAGCTGTGGTTCGGTGTCGGGCCGGGGCGGGATGAGGAGTTTGTGGGCTTGGGCGCCGCCGGGGCGGCTGAGCGGCACGAAGGTCATGCCGTTGCGGGTGACGGGCTTGAGGTGGATGCGCGGATCGCCGGTGCGGGGCGCGCCGACGAGCTCGTCCAAGGGCACGGCGTAGACCTCGGCAAGAGGAAGCAGCATCTCCAGGGTCGGCTTGCGGGTGCCGCCTTCGAGGCGGGAGAGCGTGCTCTCGTTGATACCGGTCCGCTCGGCGAGGCCGGCCAGCGTCAGCCGGTGACCCCGTCGCAGTTCCCTCAGCCGCGGCCCGACCGCTGCCAGCCTGTCCTTCTTCTCGGTGCCCGTACCCACCAGCATGCTGAAACGGCATGAAGCTTTGCAACTCCAGCAGCGTGGGGCGCAGTGTCGTACCAGCGGCCCGGCCGGACCGGTGCCTGGCGATCCGCTCGTGGCCTGCCGACTTCCCGAATCCTTTTGAGGACTGGTCCCTGATGGCGATGGAAAATGATGCCGTGATCCGAGGAGGGCCCGTCCTGGACCCGCGGCGCTGGCTGGCGCTGACGGTGATCTCGGTGGCGACCCTGATGGTGGTGCTGGATGCCTCCATCATCAACATCGCTCTCCCGCACGCCCAGGCCGGCCTGGACATCAGCGACGCCAACCGGCAGTGGGCGATCACCGCCTACGCCCTCACCTTCGGCGGTCTGCTGCTGCTCGGCGGGCGCGTCGTCGACTTCGTCGGCCGCAAGCGCGTCTTCCTCATCGGCCTGATCGGCTTCGCGGTCACCTCCATGGTCGCGGGTGTCGCCCCGAACGGCGCGATGCTGTTCGCCGGGCGCGCGCTGCTGGGTGCGTTCGCCGCACTGCTGGCCCCGGCCGCACTGTCGCTGATCGCCGTCACCTTCACCGACACCCGCGAGCGGGCCAAGGCGTTCGGTGTGTACGGGGCCCTCCAGGGCGCCGGAGGCGCGGTCGGACTGATCGCGGGCGGTGTGCTGACCGAGTACACGACCTGGCGCTGGTGCCTGTTCGTCAGCACCCCCATCGCCCTCGCCGTGGCCCTGGCCGCACGCCCGACACTCAAGGAGAGCCCAGCTGAGGGGACACGGCGCTACGACATCCCCGGCGCCCTGCTGGTCACCACCGGACTCGTCGCCGTGGTCGTCAAAGGCCGCCGCGCCAGCGCCGCGACCGCCTGACCACCCACGCCCGAAAGGCCCCGCATATGAACAGCGCCAACGACTCCGCGTCCTTCTGGGAGAACCACTACGCCGGCATGGACGCGCAGAGGGGCACCAAGCCCAACACCATCCTGACCGACCTGGTCACCGACCTGGCCCCCACCGCGGGGACCGCCCTGGACCTGGGCTGCGGACACGCCGGCGACGCCCTCTGGCTCGCCGCCCGAGGCTGGGACGTCACCGCCGTCGACGTGTCACAGACCGCCCCCTCAGCCGCGTGAGCGCCGGCGCTGCGGCCACCGGCTCCGCCGACCGGTCCACACCCGGCGACACGACCTGGCCGCAACCTTCCCCGACGGCACCTATGACCTGGTCACCGCGACCCACTTCCACACCCCGATCACCATCTCCCGCGAACACGTACTGCGCCGGGCCGCCCGGGCCGTAGCTCCCGGCGGACTGCTCATCGTGATCGAACACGCCTCCGTTGCCCCCTGGTCCTGGCAGGCCGGCCAGGACATCCAATTCCCTGCCCCCGGGGAGGTCATCGCCTCACTCCAGCTGACCGACGTCTGGTACGTCGAACGGGGCCACGCACCCCAGCGCACCGCTACCGGCCCCCAGGGGTAGACCGCGACCGTCACCGACAACATCATCGCCGTCCGACGCACCCGCTAGCAGGACACGAGCGCGGCCGTCCCGGCGCTCCGGGCCACCGGACGGGCAGGGTGCCCAGCTCAGGGCTCACCGTGGGAGTGCTCGGCGGGGGAGACCTCCGATGTCGCTTCCTGACGCTGGGCGTTCCGGTCCGCCATCCCCTTGGCCCCGTCCGCCTTGCTGCTGGCCCACTTCGTCTTTCACGCCGAACCCACCCCCACACCGGTCCGCGGGCCGGTCGGCGTCATGGGCGGCTTCGGAGCGGAGTTCTACCTGTTGACCTTGGTGCTCCAAGAGGAAAGGGGTGTAGGCCGCTCGCCGCAGGTCCGGTATGCCTACGGAGCTGGAAAACCTCCGACGCCTCAACGAGTCACGCCTGGACGGAAATAGGTTCAGAGTTTTTCCCAACGTAGTCTTCTCGTTCGCAGGACTCCGGGTGCTGAGCCCGTACAAGAATCACATCTCGCATGTTCCCTCCGAGCTCGGGAAACTCCGCTGCCCGAGTGGATCTCCACCCTGGAACAGAGGGGCTGTGCCGTCCTGACGTGATGGGCTCGTGTGCCGAGTCCCAGGCCGGAGATCCCGGCAGCCGTGCGTGCCAGGTCGGTGCGAGGCCGGCAGCCATCATGCGCTCGGCCTGCTGCTCGTACGTCCGGTCCGCCCGCTCCCTGACGGAGCTGGGCCCTCCGGGGTGGGCCCTCCGGGGTGGGTCGGCCGGGCTGCAATGCCGGGGCGGGCACGGCCCCGGATGCGGAAGACGGGAGCGTGGGCGACGGTGGAAGCTCCGTCGTCGAGTCACGAGGAGAGCCATGATCGTCAAGTTTCTGCACGACAAGGGCCTGCGGAGCGAGCACGCGTACACCGTTGCCTGCCTGACCATCGGGTTGTCGGTAGCTTCGTGGGTGACGTCGATGAAGGTGGAGCCGATGGGCATTGACCGGGCAGACCGGTGGGGAATCTTTGTCGGCACGTGGCCGGCAACGTGGTTCGGCCTCGGCCAGGCCCTGGCCCAGTACGAACACGCCGACGAACTGTTCGTCGACGAGGCATAGGACCCTGCCTGTCGCAAGGCGTCGTACCACGCACCGGACAGGCCCTGCCGTTTCGTCTGGGCCGACGTGGCGTGACAGAGCCCGGCCGGGTGACTACAAGCCCGGCCGGGCTCTACGTGCGTGCGGTACCGCCTCGGCTCAGAACGCGTCGTCGCGCAAGTAGCGCTCGTCGAGGAGGTCTTCCTCGCGGCGCCGCTGCGTCTCCTCCGGGCGCTGACCGCCGTGCGAAGGCGTGGAGGGCTGGGGGTGGACCGGGTTCTGGCCGGGCCTCTGCGGGCGCTGCTGCTCCTCGCGGCCCTTGCCCGGCTCCTGGCGCTTGTCCTGCTTACCGCCCATGACGGCGACTCCTTCATGCGTGGGGTACGGATTCCTCCCGCTCAAACTGGCACGACGCATCACTTTCCGCATTTTCTCGGCTACAGGATGTGGCGGGAGGGTGGTGTGACGCCTGGAGCCGGATGCCGGGATGCGGGCCGGGGTTCCGGTGCCGAAGATGGGCGCGGAACCCATCCACCACTCGCACGTCAGGAGTCGATCGTCATGCTGGAGCGCACGCCGCGCAAGGACCGCACCGAGGTCACCTTCGTCCTGCCCGCCGACACCCCGGCCGGCCCTGTCAGCGTGGTCGGCGACTTCAACGACTGGCAGCCCGGCGTCCACACCCTGACGCCCCGCAAGGACGGCAGCCGGGCCGTCACGGTCGCCCTGCCCAGCGCGAGCACCCACTCCTTCCGCTACCTGGCGGCCGGTGACTACTGGTTCAACGACGAAAGCGCCGAGGCACAGGACGGCGGCAACAGCCGTCTGTACACCTGAACGGCCCAATCGGCGTGACGCGTGGTCGCCGCGGTCGCCGCGGTCGCTGCGGACGTTGAGAGCGACGGGGCAGGGCGTTTTCGCGCGTCAGTTCGTGCGGCCTGGAAGTCGGGGTCGGCGGTCGCTCTCGCACACGCCCGCCGAGGAACGGGGCCGCTCCCGGCGGGGCGGCCCTTCCGGTCGGGGGTGAACCAGTGACCTCGGCGGGACCTTCAGGGACGGCAGAGGAGGAGCAGAGCGAGGCTGCAGAGCCCGAAGGCGGCCACGGCCAGGCCGGTGATGCGCCGACGCAGGCGGACGTATCTTCGCGAGTATTCCGCTCTGAGTTCGTCTGCTCGCGCCATCGTCCTGGCGAGCATCTCCTTGCGCAGGTCCAGGTGGTGTTGGGCGAACAGACGGCTGACTTGTTCCTGTTCGCTCGGGCCGAGCCAGGTCAGGGCGAGGGCGAAGGCCTCGCCCTCGGCCTTGGCTTCTCGCAGGGCTGCCTGACTCATCAGGTACCCCTCGATCCGCGCGAGCCCGGCCGCCGTTTCCTTGGAGCGCTCACTCATTAGCCGGCCTCCGCCTACTTGGGCTGCTCCGGACCTGTTCCAGGCAGGGAGCCCCGGGGGCCGGAGGCCTTGTCCTGGTCGACGACGTCGCGTTTCGGGTTGGCCGCGTAGTCGAAGGCGGCGATCGCCGGGTAGTGGAGGTCGAAGGCCGGCGATTCGGACCGTACGCGGGGCAGGGTCACGAAGTTGTGCCGCGGCGGGGGGCAGGAGGTGGCCCATTCCAGGGAGCGGCCGTAGCCCCACGGGTCGTCGACCTCGACGCGGGGTGCGAACTTGGCCGTCTTCCACACGTTGTAGAAGAACGGCAGCGTCGAGGCGCCGAGAAGGAACGCGCCGATGGAGGACACCGTGTTCAGCGCGGTGAACCCGTCGACGTCCAGGTAGTCCGCGTACCGCCGCGGCATGCCTTCGGCGCCGAGCCAGTGCTGGACGAGGAAGGTCATGTGGAAGCCGATGAACAGGGTCCAGAAGTGGATTTCCCCGAGGCGTTCGTCGAGCATCGTGCCGGTCATCTTCGGCCACCAGAAGTAGAAGCCGGCGAACATGGCGAAGACGACCGTCCCGAAGACCACGTAGTGGAAGTGGGCTACCACGAAGTACGAATCGGTGACGTGGAAATCCATCGGGGGCGAGGCCAGGATGATGCCGGTCAGGCCGCCGAAGAGGAACGTGACGAGGAATCCGATGGCCCAGAGCATCGGTGTTTCGAAGGAGATGGAGCCCTTCCACATGGTGCCGATCCAGTTGAAGAACTTCACCCCGGTGGGCACCGCGATCAGGAACGTCATGAAGGAGAAGAACGGCAGCAGCACTGCCCCGGTGGCGAACATGTGATGGGCCCACACGGTCATCGACAGGCCGGCGATGGCGATGGTCGCGCCGACCAAGCCGAGATATCCGAAGACCGGCTTACGCGAGAACACCGGGAAGATCTCGGTGACGATGCCGAAGAACGGCAGGGCGATGATGTACACCTCGGGGTGTCCGAAGAACCAGAACAGGTGCTGCCACAGGAGGGCGCCGCCGTTCTCCGGGTTGAACACCTGTGCGCCGAAACGACGGTCGGCCTCGAGTACCAACAGCGCCGCCGCGAGGACGGGGAAGGCGAAGAGCACCAGGACCGAGGTCAGCAGGATGTTCCAGGTGAAGATCGGCATCCGGAACATGGTCATGCCCGGCATCCGCATGCAGATGATCGTCGTGACGAAGTTGACCGAGCCGAGGATCGTGCCGAACCCGGCCAGGGCCAGGCCCATGATCCACATGTCACCGCCCACGTACGGAGTCCGTTCACCGCCGCTGAGGGGCGTGTAGGCGGTCCAGCCGAAGTCGGCCGTGCCCTGCGTGGTGAACAAGCTCGACACGACGATCAGTGCGCCGAAGAGGAACAGCCAGAACGACAGCATGTTCAGCCGCGGAAAGGCCACGTCCGGCGCGCCGATCTGCAGCGGCATGATGGCATTGGCGAAGCCCGCGAAGGTCGGGGTCGCGAAGAACAGCAGCATGATCGTGCCGTGTAGCGTGAAGATCTGGTTGTACTGCTCGTTCGAGACGATCTGCATGCCCGGCCGGGCCAGCTCGGCCCGCAGCAGCAGCGCCAGTACGCCGCCGATGACGAAGAACCCGAACGAGGCGATCAGGTACAGGTGCCCGATCTTCTTGTGGTCGGTGGTCGTCAGCCAGGACACAAGGACGCTTCCCCATGAACGGCCCTGTACCGGGATCGGTGTGACAGGCTCGGTCGACGTCGCCATGGGCGATTCCTTTGCGTCAGATCACACGGATGGACGCACCGGTACCCGCCGAAGCAAGTCTTACGCCCGGCTTACAGGTGTACTACGGAATGTGACGAAAGAGCTGTGCGACAGCCGTCTGGTAACTCGGTTGGCCCACCTCGCAGCAGCCGACGCCGCCCGAGCGGCCCGTGTGTCACATGGCCCCCAGCGACCTTCGGGGGCGCGTTGCGGGCTGCAGGTGATGGACTCGGAATCTAGAAGTCCGTCAGCGGTTGCGGTGCGACCGGGCGCGTGAGGATCCTGCCCAGACGGGAGCCGGGGTCGGTGCCGCGGTGGGTGATCTTGTGTGTGATTCCGCGGGCCTGGATCAGGCACCGGTTTCTACGACGAGATCATCGAACCTGGCCCGCAAACACCGGGTCCTGGACATGTACGTCGTGGACAACATCCTGGACATGGGGTACGTGAACACGGTGCTGCCGCGCATCATCGAGAGCGGTTTCGACCTCCGTATGCACATCGAGATCAAGTCCAACATGCGGCAGAAGCAGCTCCAGGTCCTCGCCGACGCGGGCCTGATCTTCGTCCAGCCGGGCATCGAGAGCCTCAACAGCCGGGTGCTGACACTGATGGACAAGGGCGTGAGCGGCGGCCAGAACGTCCGGATGCTCCGGGACGCCGCCACCGTCGGCCTCTCGGTGGCATGGAACTACCTGCACGGCTTCCCCGGCGAGGACGCCGAGGACTACGACGACGTCATAGCCCAGCTCGCCGCGCTGGAGCACCTCAACCCACCCGTGGGCCCGTCCTCGTTGGCGAGGACGCCCTGCGCGAGGTACTGACGCGGTGGCGGGCGCTCGGGGTGGTCTTCGAGGACAGCGGGCAGTTCGTGCAGATCGCGCCGCCCGCACTGAACGAGGAGTTCCTGCGGATCGACTTCATGCGGCACACCTCCGCTCGCGCCGCCGAACTCGCCGCGTCGACCGCCTGAAGACCGTCAGACAGAGAGACGACGATGACTCCCGTACCCACCGGCACCCCGTCATTCACCGTGACCGCCTCGCGGGACTACGATCCCGAGGTGGGAGCGCTGCCCGCGATGTCCCTGGGCAGCTACGAAATCGACCTGCCCGGCGGCGAAGCCGCCCGGCGGCTCTTCGCCGCCGGGGCACGGCACGTCACGCTCCCCCGCCCGGTCGACCTGACGGACCCCGCCGACGCGGCCTGGTCGGTCCGGGCGCTGAGCTTCGTGGGCGCGCTGTCCAGTGTGGCCATCTCGGTCGACTGGCAGCTCCACACCGGCCCGGATCCCGATGCCTGGCGTCACTACGGCCACCTCCAGCCGCCAACCGCCGTGCCCGGCACCGCCGACCCGGCGGCGACGGCCATCGAGTGGCGCAAGGCCTACTACATCTGCAAATGCGTCTTCCGGCACGGCCCGGGGTTCATCCAGGTGCGCGACCGGCGCTACGGCGAGCTGCGCCGCTTCACCATCGACGAACCGGATTACCATCAAGCCATCGAAGCGCTCACCGACGGCGCCCGCGTCGACGCGATCCCGGGTCCGATCCTCGACGACCTGATGGGCGAGACCCTCGTCCTGCGTTTCGGTGACCACCTGTGGTGGACCCCGTACAGGGTGCGCCGCTGGTCGGAGGCTCCGATGGTGATCTGCCCCCCGGGCCACGCCCGCCACGCGCCAGGTCGGCCGGTATACCGAGCTGGGCGACGGAGGCGGACGTGTGCAGCACGCGCAGCACCACCCAGGACGGGGCCGAGCGGCCGGCGCTGGCCCCGGGCGCTCGCCGAGGGCCCGGCCGTCGACGGGGCGGCGAAAGGGTTGGTGCGCGGGGCCGCCGGGACCGGGTAACGTCCTTGTCATGTTCTTCCAGGCGCCGATTCACGAGTGAGAGCGTGATGGGCCCCTGCTGACGTCCTTCGACGTCGCCGCCCGTCCCTCACCGATGAATCCGCAGATCACTTCGCATCATTACCGGGAGAACCCGTGACCGTGAGCAAGAACATCAACAACCCCGTGGGCATGGGCGGCGGCCAGCGCAAGAGGCTGTCCCGCGCCGAACGGCAGAACAACGGTCCGCACCGCAACCTCGACCGCCAGGGTGCAGCCGACCAGAAGGCGGAGCTGGTGCGCAAGATGCGCGAGAAGGCAGACGCAGACGAGGACGCCGGTCAGGCGGGCGACGACACCGCACAGAGCTGACGCACCGCCGCCGCAGGGCGGCACCGCACGGGGCAGGGCCCAGACCGCGACGCGCGGTCCGGGCCCTGCTGCCGTACCGGGCGCGGCCGGTCCCGCGCGGCGCTCGGGCGAGCACCCGCGTCTCAGCCGACCAGCGCCACCTCGAACCCTTGTGGTGCCGCCGCCCAGCGGGTCACCCGCAGGCGGCGGTCAGTGCGGCGGTGAGCCCCTTGGCCAGATCGGTGATCACGGGGAGGTCGAAGGCCAGTGCGTTGTACTGCAGCCAGCACCGCAGGCCGCCGTCCGGCTGTTCGACCACGGTCAGCTCGGGCACACCCCGGTCGCCGCCCGGCAGCGGCCACGGCACGGTGCTGCCGCGCGGCAGCTCCCAGGGCTCGCAGGCCAGGCCGGGGAGCTGCGCGGGCGCGGCCCATGCCTCGTAGCGGAGCCAGGCCGCGAACGGCACGGACGGACTGAACTCGGCGAACGGGTAAAGCTGGTGATCCAGCGCCGCGCTGTAGACCGCTCGCAGCCGGTCCACCAGTTCGGCGAAACCGGGTCCCCCGCTCGCGTCCACCCGCAGGAGCAACGACTGGACGAAGCAGCCCACCGTTCGCTCGGCGTCCGGCCGTGGGCGGCCGGGCACGGGGGTCATCACCACCAGGTCGGGACGGCCGCTGCGGCTCGCCAGCAGTCCGGTCCAGGCCGCCGTGACGGCCAGGAAGGGCGTGGCGCCCAGCTCGGCCGCCCGGGCCCGCAGCGCTCCGGCCAGTGGAGCCGCCACCTCGAACTCGTACGCCTTGGTCAGCACCTCGTTGACCGCCCGGCGGCCGGCGAACTGCTCGATGGCCTCCGGAGCCCCGGCCAGCGCGGCCCCGAAGTGGGCCCGGGAGGCCGGCCAGTGCGCGTTGGCCCAGTCGACCAGCTCCGGATAGCCCGGGCCCGAGCGGGCCTGCGGGGCCGGCCGGCCCCGCCGCAGCGCGGAGTAGAACACCCCGAGGTCGGCCAGCAGCACACCGACCGACCAGCCGTCGGAGACCATGTGGTGCATCGCGACCAGCACCACGTGGTCGGTCTCCGACCGGCTGACCACCAGGAGGCGTGCCATCGGGTCACGGGCCAGGTCGGTGAGGCGGTCGCGTTCGGCCAGCAGCAGGGCGTCCACCTCCGCGTCCGTTGCGCCCGGGGCCCGGGTCAGCGTGATCCGCACCCGGGGCTCCTCGTCCAGTACCGCCCGCACGACCCCCTCGCCCACCGCCTCGAACCGGGTCCGCAGCGCCGGATGGCGCCGGACCGCCTCGGTGAGCGCCAGGCCCAGGGTCTCCGGTTCCAGCCGGTCGGCCACCTTGAACAGCGCCGTCACCGCGCCGGCGTCCCGCCCGGGAGCCTCGGCCATCCAGCGGAAGAAGTTCTCCTGCTGCGAGGTCAGTGCGACGGCGTGCGGCTGCGCACGGAGCGCGGCCAGGTACGGCGTCACGGTCTCCGTCCCGGAAGCCGCCGCGTCGGCAGCGGTCTGCCGACGGTCGGGGTGGTCCACCCACGCCGCCTGGGAGCGCAGTGAGGGCCGCTCGAAGACCACGGCGGTGCGCGCCCGGACCCCGAACTCGTTGCTGATGCCGGCGGCGAGCTGGACCGCCCGGAACGAGTCGCCGCCGAGCGCGAAGAACTCGGCGGCCACGTCGGTGACCGGCCGGCCGAGCAGGCGCCTCCAGAGCCCGGCCAACCGCAGTTCCGTCGGGGTGGCCGGGGCGACCACAGGGCCCGTGGGCTCCGCAGGTACGTCGAACAGCGGGCGGAGCCGGTGCTTGACCACCTTGCCGCTCGGGTTCCTGGGCAGGTCGCGCGCCAGCAGGATCCGGACCGGCAGTTCGGGCCGGCTCAGCCGGGCGCTCAGGAACAGCCGGAGCTCGTCCAGATCCAGACCGCCGGGCCCGGCCACCACGACCGCCACCGGGACGGCGCCCATCACGGGGTGCGGCAGGCCGAGCGCGGCGGCGTCCGCCACCGCGGGGTGTTCGTGCAGCGCCTCTTCGATCCGCAGCGTGGAGACCTTCAGCGCACCGCTCTTGATGACGTCGCTCTCCCGGTCGACCAAGTACAGGTAGCCGTCCGGGTCGAGGCGTCCGACATCGCCCATCCGCACCCAGCCGTCCCGGAACACCCGGGCGCTCTGCCCGGCGGCACCCAGGTAGCCACGGGGCGGTCCGGGCTGGCGCAGCCAGACCTCGCCGACCTGCCCGGCGGGCAGCGGCAGCCCGTCCGCGTCGAGGATCCGGACGTCACGGGGGTCCGCCGGGCGGCCCAGCGAGCCGGGGCGGCGGGTGTCGACCACGGTGGAGATCTGCGCGGGCGAGGCCTCGGCGGAGGTGTACGTGTTGACCAGTGTCGCGCCCGGCAACGCCGCGGCCAGCGCGGCTGCCACCGGCACGGGCAGGGCGGCTGCGGAGGAGTTGACCAGGCGCAGACTGCTCAGGTCGTACCGCTCGGCGGTGCCCGCGTTGACCAGTTCGATTGCCATCGAAGGCACCAGGAAGGCGGTGCCGATCCCGAACTTCTCGACCGCGCTGCCGAACGCGTCCGCGTCGAAGCGCGGCAGGCTGAGCGTGGTGGGCGCGGCGGTCAGTGCGCCCAGCAGCATCACCTGGCCCGCGTTGGTCCCGATCGGGAAGGCGTGCAGGGCGTGCCGGGAGTGCGCGTAGGCGCGGCGGCGGGGGCGGGCGGCCAGGCCGGCGGTCAGGGTTCCGTGCGCGGCGAGCACGCCCTTGGGCGCGCCGGTGGTGCCGGAGGTGCCGATCACCTGGGCCGGGTCGGCCGGGCCGACCCGGTGCGGCGGACCGGCCGGCGGCTCGGGGTGCGCCGCCAGCAGGGCGTCCAGACGCAGGTCCGTCAGTCCCGGGACGGTGGGCAGCTCTCCGTCCCGCAGGATCGTGCCGGCTTCCGCCAGCACGGCCAGGGCGGCGGCATCGGTCTCGGACAGGTCCTCGCGGACCGGGACGGGCACCCCGCCCGCGTACTGGACGGCGAGGAAGCCGACGGCGTACCGCTCCCAGCGCGCGTTGGAGAACCGCAGCACCACCCGGTCGCGCGGTTCGACCCCGGCGGCGGCCAGTCCGACGGCAGCGCGCAGCGCCTCCTCGCGCCAACGGCGGTAGGTGAGTTCCCCGCCGCCGACGACCTGCAGCGCCACGTGGTCCGGGTGTTCGGTGGCCCGGGCGTCGAGTAGCTCTGGGACGGTCGTCGCGGCGGGCGGCACGGTGGTGGCGATGGCGTACTCCGGTGAGATGAGGTGGGAGGTCGAAACGGAGCGGCAACTCAGTTGCTGGGACGTACTGGTGAGGATCCGTCGGGAATGCGTGCCCGACCGGTGACAAGCGCTGGCTCGGACGGGGGGATGCCCGCTCCGCCGCCGGAGTCCGAGCACGGCTGCTCGGACTCCGGCGGCGACGAGACGCGCCCCGAGACCGGGACGCGGAGTCAGTCCAGCCGGTCGGCGGCCTGCTCCTCGCTGAGGGCGTCGATCTCCGCGATCAGCAGTGCCTCGATCCGGGCCGCCAGGGCTGCCGGGGTGGGGCTCTCGAAGACGTCGCGGATCGACACGTCGAGGCCGACGCCGGCCCGGATGCGGGCGGCGACCCTGGTGACCAGGAGCGAGTCCCCGCCGAGGCCGAGGAAGTCGTCCAGTACGCCGACCCTCGGTACGCCTAGCACCTCCTGCCAGAGGCCGACCACCAGCGCCTCGGCATCGGTACGGGGCGCCAGGTACCCGGCTGCGGCGCCCGCCGGGTCCGGGTCGGGCAGGGCCGCAGTGTCGAGCTTGCCGTTCGCGGTGAGCGGGAGGGTGTCGAGCAGCACCACGGCGTCCGGCACCATGAAGGCAGGCAGCAGCAGCGCCAGGTGCTCGCGCAGTTCGCCCGCCCGCGGCGCGGCGGACGACTGCTGCCCGGCGCCCGACTGCTGCCCGGCGCCCGACTGCTGTCCGGCGGCCGGTCGCAGGACGGCGTAGGCGATCAGCCGGCGGCCGTCGCGGACCAGCACGGCCACCCGGCCGACAGCCGGGTGGGCGGTGAGGGCGGCCTCGATCTCGGCGGGCTCGATCCGGTATCCGCGGATCTTCACCTGGTCGTCGGCGCGGCCGAGGAACTCCACCTGTCCGTCGGTGCGCCACCGGGCGCGGTCGCCGGTGCGGTACATCCGGCCGTCCGGGGCGTCGGCGAACGGATCCGGGAGGAACGCCTCCGCAGTCAGCTCGGGCCGGGCCAGGTAGCCACGCGCGAGGCCGCGGCCGCCGATGTACAGCTCGCCCTCGGAGCCGGCGGGCAGCAGGCTGCCGCGCTCGTCCAGCAGGTAGAGCCGCACCCCCGGCAGCGGACGGCCGAGCGGCGGGCGCTGCTCGGCGGCGGGCTCGCTGGCGAGGCGGCCGCCGGGGCCGCCGGTGAGCTCGCCCGCGGTGACGATGACGGTGGCCTCGGTCGGGCCGTAGGTGTTGACCAGCCGGACGGTGTCGGCGTGCCGCTCCCGCCACTGGGCGAGGGTGGCGGCGCGCGCTTCGGAACCGCCGAGGACCACCAGGCGCAGCGCCGGCGGCCACGGGGTCCGGTCTCCGAGCGACACCAGTTCCTGCCAGTACGCGGTCGGCAGGTCGAGTACGGTGACGGACCGCCCGGCCTCGGTGCGCAACAGGTCGGGCAGCATCCGGCCGCCGCCGGGCAGCAGGACGACGCAGGCGCCCGCGGTGAGGGCGGGCCAGATCTCCTCGGCGTGGGTGTCGAAGCCGATGGAGGCGAACTGGACGATCCGGTCGCCCGGCCGGAGCCCGTAGCCCTCCGCACCGGCCATCCACCGGACGCGCTCGGCCAGGGCGGCGTGCTCGACGGCGACGCCCTTGGGGGCGCCCGTGGAGCCCGAGGTGTAGAGGACGTACGCGAGGCCGCCCGGGTCGGTCCCGGCCAGCGCGGCCCCTGCGGGCCCCGTGTTCCCGGACTCGACGCCCGCGGCGCCGGCCTGTCCGGCCCCGGTGTCCCGACCGCCGACGGCCAGCACCGGGACACCCAGGTCCGGACGCTCGCCTCCGGTGAGCAGCAGGGCGGCGTCCGCCTCGCCGAGCATCAGCCGCTGCCGCTCGGCCGGGTGCGCGGGGTCGAGCGGCAGGTAGCAGGCGCCGGCCTTCCAGATCGCGAGCAGGGCGGTGACCAGTTCGAAGGACGGCTCGATCCGGACGCCCACCGCGCGGCCGGCCACCGGGCCCAGCCGGCGGGCCAAGTCGTCCGATGCACGGTCGAGTTCGGCGTAGGTACGGACGCTGCCCGCACATTCGACGGCGGGTACGTCGGGACGGGCGGCGACCTGGTCGGCGAAGCCGCGCAGGATCGGACGGGCGTCCTCGGTGACGGCGGGTCCGGCGCCCAGGGCGAGCAGCGCGGCGCGCTCCTCGCCGGACAGCAGCCAGTCACCGTGCAGCGGGACCTCCACGTCCACGACGGCTCGGGCGAGCAGGTCGCGGATCCGGCGCGCCAGGGCCTCGACCGTGGCGCGCTCGAAGAGCTCCCGGTCGAAGCAGAACGAGAGCGTCATCCCGCCGTCCGGGGTACGCCAGCTGTCCAGCAGCAGATCGGTCTTGGCCCGGTCGAAACCGGAGTCCATGCTCGCCGTCCGGACGCCCGCGGGCAGCGCGGTCCGCTCGTCGGCGCCGGCCAGATCGTACTGGCTCTGGTGGACGAACACCGCCTGGTAGAGCGGGCCGACGCCGGGCAGCACGGGCAGCCCCAGTGCTGCGGCCACCCGCTCGACCGGGACGTCCTGATGGCTCAGCGCGGCCATCGTGGCGGAGCGCACCCGGCGCAGCACGGTGCGGAAGTCTGGCTCGCCGGTGAGGTCCGCACGGATCACCCCGGTGCGGGAGAAGTAGCCGAGCAGGTCCTCGTGGGCGGTCTCGTTGCGGCCGGCCAGCGGGGTGCCGACGGTGAAGTCCCAGCTGCCGCTCCAGCGGGCCAGCACGCTCTGGTAGGCGGCGAGCAGCACCATGAACGGGGTGCAGCGCTGCTCGCGGGCCAGGGCGTCGAGTCCGGCGACGAGGTCGGGGCCGAGGGCGAGGTCGGCGAAGCCGGCCGGATGGGCGGGCTCGGCGGGCCTGGGGTGGTCCAGCGGCATCCGCAGGGCGCCGACCCCGGCCAGTCGCCCGCTCCAGTACCGGACCGCATCCTCGGCCGCGCCACCGTCCAGCCTGGCCCGCTCGGCGAGCGCGAAGTCGCCGAACTGGAGCTTGAGATCCGGTAGTTCGGCCGTACCCTCGCCGATCTCCTCGCGGTACAGCGCGAGCAGTTCACGCCACAGCACGGTGAACGACCAGCCGTCGGCGACGATGTGGTGGACCACCACGCTCAGGGCGTGCTCGTGCTCGCCGGCGCTGACCAGGACGGCCCGCAGGGGCGGGCGCTCGCCCAGGTCGAAGGGGGCGTTGACGTAGGGGGCGCAGGCCGCTGTGAAGGAGTCCTCCGAGGCGTCCGGTATCGGGATCAGGGTGAGTTCGACGTCCCGTACGGGCTCGACGAGTTGGACGGGCTGCTCGCCGTCCAGGGTGAACCGGGTGCGCAGTACCCGGTGGCGCGCGGTGAGCCGGGTGAGCGCCGTGCTCAGGGCCTGCGGGTCGATCGGACCGCTCCAGCGCCGGTTCAGGTACATGTTGAACCCGGCGTCCTGCGGGTTCAGTTGCTGGAGAAACCAGAGGCGGCGCTGCTCGTCGGTCAGAGGATCGCGGGCGATGGAGGTCGGGGAGGTCATGTGCTCATCTCGCTTTTCGCGCGGGCCTGCAGGGTCTCCAGGCCGATCAGGTCGTCGGACTCGGCGTCCGGGACGTCCCGGTCGAAGCGGGCCAGGACGGGAATGCAGAGGCTGATCAGGACCAGTACGGCCATGGCGAGGCCGAACACCAGGTAGAGCAGGCCGATGCCGCGACCGTCGCCGGTGCCGATCAGTGCGCCGACGCTGGAGGCCAGTGCGCCGCCCTCGTCCATCAGGGGCTGGAGCAGTTCGGGGCCGGCCGGGGCGACCAGGGCGAAGCCGATCGGCAGGGTGGACCAGGCGACCATGGTGTTCACCGCGATCACCCGGCCGTGGAAGCGCATCGGCACCTTGGTCTGGACGACCGTCGCGTAGATGCCGTTGAGCAGCGCCAGCCCGTAGGTCATGCCGAACGCGCCGGCGGCGACCACGGTCACCGAGGGCCGCAGGCCGGTGACGACGCAGGCGGCGGCGAGGCCGAGGGTGGCGAGCAGGACGCCGCGCAGGCGCATCCGGCGCGGGCCTCCCCAGACGAGCAGGGTGAGGCCGCCGAGTACGGCGCCCAGGCCGGCCGCGGTGGAGACCCAGCCGGCCGCCGCGGTCGAGGAGAAGGAGAGCACCAGCGGGGTGACGAGCAGGAAGAGCGGGGAGAGGAAGATGTTCAGCACCGCGAACCAGAACAGCATGGCCCTGAAGTGGCGGCTGCCGAGCGCCCGTTGGAAGCCGGCCCGGATCTCGGCGGCGACGCTCTCGCGGCGGGTGGCGGCCATCGCGTCGGGGAAGCGCACCGCCAGGGTGACGCCGGTGGCGATCAGGTAGCTGACGACGTCGAAGACCAGGATGCCGCCGAGACCGATCACGTGCAGGATGCCGACCGCGATCAGCGGGACGAGGAACTGGGCCAGACCGAAAGCCATTTGGACCACACCGTTGGCACGGCCGAGGAAGCGCTTGGGCACCAGCTGCGGCACCGCCGAGCCCCAGGCGACGCGCTGGAAGGCGAGCGCGGCGGAGAGCAGGGAGATCATCACGTAGCAGTGCCAGGTCTCCAGCGAGCCGCTGAGGTAGAGCACCAGCAGGGCCGCCTGGGTCAGGCCGGCCGCGACGTCGCCCCACAGCATCACCCGGCGGCGGTCGCCGCGGTCGACGATGGCGCCGGCCAGCGGGGCGACCACGATGCCGGGCACCAGGCCGAAGGCGGCGAGCAGGCCGAGTTGGAACAGTGAGCCGGTCTGCAGGTAGACCCAGATCGGCAGGGCGAATTCGGTGAGTGCCGAGCCGATCATCGAGAGCTGCTGGCCGGTGGCGATGGCGAGGAACCGGCCCATCGTCGGGCGGACGGGGCCGCGCTTGCGGGCCCTCCGGGACTTGCCCGGCGTCCCGGCCCGCTCCGGCTCCTCCGGCTGCCCGGTTTCCGGCCCGGTTTCCAGCCCGGGGCCGGGCCCGGGGTCCGGCTCCGTCCCGGCGACGCCGCGGGACAGGCCGGCCAGCCACCAGGTGGCGTCGGCGGTGCGTTCGTGGCGCGCCTCTTCGCCTGCGGCGATCGAGCGGTGCACCCCGGTCAGGATGTCGGCCAACTCCGCGGCGCGGTACTTGAGGTAGAAGTGCCCGGCCTCGTCCAGGACCACCACGGCGGCGGTCCCGGTGATCCGGTGCCACTCGCGGAACCGCTCCTCGTAGAACTCGGTCGCCGGATCGCGGTCGCCGCAGACGGCGATAACCGGCGCCGTGATGGCGCCGCCCTCGCTCTCGTACAGCTCGCCGAAGTAGCGCTCGGCGCCCTTGGTGCCGACCCGGCGGTTGTGCACGATCAGCCGCAGCTGGTCCTCGTCGACCTCGTCCACGTCCAGGCCTGCCGCGGCCAGTGCGTTGATCATGCCCTGGTCGCTGCGCAGGCGGGCGGACAGTTCGGCGAAGCGCTCGGCCAGCGCGGCGCCGCGGCCCTTCGGGCGGGCGAACGGGAAGATGCCTCCGAGGTGGACGGCGTCGATCTCCCGGCCGGCCGCCTCCACCCGGCGGGCGATCTCCACGGTCAGCCGGACGCCGACCCCGCAGTGCCCGTAGAGCACCAGCGGTCCGGCGACATGGGCGACGATCTCCTCGGCGCAGAGCCGGGCGACCTCGTCGATGTCCATCGCCTCCTCGCCCAGCTCGTGGCCGGGGACGGCGATGGAGTGCAGGGCCCAGTCCGCCGGCATGGCGTCGGCGAGCGGCTTGTAGATCAGTGCGCTGCCTCCGCCGTAGGGGGCGCAGACCACACTGGCGGCCACCTTGCGGCGCTCGGGCGTGAGCAGGTGCAGCAGCCGGCGCGGGCTGCGGTCGGCCTCGGGGGTGGCCACCAGTGCGGCGAGCCGGCGGACCGTCGGGTGCTTGAAGAGGTCCATCACGCCGACCGGGGTGTCCAGGTCGGGGAAGGCCCGGCGCATCCGGGCGACCACCTGGGTGGCGAGCAGGGAGTGGCCCCCGAGCTCGAAGAAGTCGTCCAGTGCGCCGACCCGGGGGAGGTCCAGCAGGTCCGCCCACATGGCGGCGATCACCTGCTCGGTCCCGTCCTCCGGATCGACGTGGGCGCCGGCGGCCGGGCCGTCCGCGGGCGCGGGCAGCGCCTTCCGGTCGACCTTGCCGTGGGCGAGCAGCGGCATCCGCTCCAGCACCACGTAGCGGGCGGGGACCATGTAGTCCGGCAGGACCTCGCCCAGGGCGGCGCGCAGTGTGGCGGCGGCCGGCGGTTCGCCGCCGGCGGGGCGTTCCAGGTAGGCGACGAGGTTCTGCCTGAGGCCCTCGCCGCGGGCCAGGACCACCGCCTGGGTGATGCCGGGCAGGGCGGTCAGGGCGGCCTCGATCTCGCCGGGCTCGACCCGGTAGCCGCGGACCTTGATCTGGTCGTCGCTGCGGCCGAGGTAGTCCAGGGTTCCGTCGGCGCGCCAGCGCGCCAGGTCGCCGGTGCGGTACATTCGCGGACCGCCGGTCCCCGGGGCGCTCCGGTCGGTGCCGGACGGGCCGGCCGCGGACGGCTCCGCGTCGGCCGGGTCGGCGTACGGCTCGGAGGGGTCGGCGTACGGGTGGGCCGGGTCGGCGTACGGGTCGGCCAGGAACCGTTCGGTGGTGAGGTCCGGCCGCCCGAGGTAGCCGCGGGCCAGCCGGTCCCCGCCCACGTACAACTCCCCTGTGACGCCGGGCGGCACGGGGTTGCGGGCCTCGTCCAGCACGTAGCAGCGTCCGCCGGCCAGCGGACTGCCGATCGGGGTGTTGCCCGGCGCGTCCACGCCGTCGGCGGTGACCTCGTGGACGGTGATGCCCACCGTCGCCTCGGTCGGCCCGTAGTGGTTGAACACCGCGCACCGGCCCAGTGCGGCGATGCCCGCCGCCCAGGACCAGCTGCTGGCCTCGCCGCCGAGGACCAGCGCACGGCGCGGCAGCAGCTGCTCGACAGGCGCGTCGGCGGTCAGCGCGGCCAGGTGGGAGGGCGTCATCTTGAGGTAGTCGATGCCGGCCCGCTCGATCTCCGCGGCCAGTTCCACGCCCGCGATCCGGCGCGGCAGCAGGTGTACCCGGCCGCCGGTCGTGAGCGCCAGGTAGAGCATGGTGATGCTGAAGTCGAAGGAGAGTGACTGCAGCAGCCCGAAGGAGGACCCGGGCTCGATCCGCAGCCGCTCGCGAGCGCCCGCAAGGTAGTTGAGGACCTGGCGGTGCTGCACCGCGACACCCTTGGGCGTGCCGGTGGAGCCCGAGGTGTAGATCACGTACGCCAGGTGGTCGGCGCCGGAGACCTCCTCCAGCGGCGTTCCGTCCCACTCCGTCGCGTCGTCGTCGCCGGCGTCGGTCAGCAGGTCGGCCGCCGGGTGGTCGCCGAACCGCGGCCGCAGCACGGTGTCGGTGATCAGGACCTTGGCTCCGGCGTCGGCGACCAGGTGGGCGAGGCGGGCGGGGGGCTGCTCGGGGTCGAGCGGCAGGTAGCCGCCGCCGGCCTTGACGACGGCGACCAGGGCGACCGCCAGCTCGGCGGACTGTTCCAGGCAGACGGCCACCCGGTCGTCCGCGCCCACGCCCAGCGCCCGCAGGCGCCGAGCCAGGGCGTTGGCGCGCCGGTCGAGGTCGCCGTAGGTCAGCGTGCGGTCCTGGAAGACCAGCGCCGGCGCCTCGGGCGTCCGGGCCGCCGTCCGGGCCAGCGCCCCGGTGAGGGTGGCGGGACCCCCGTCCGGCAGCGCGGGACCGGCCGCCCAGGTCCCCAGTACGGCCGTCCGCTCGGCCGCGCTGAGCAGCGGGAGCCGGTCGACCGGCAGTGCGGGGTCGGCGACGCCCGCCGCCGTCAGCAGCCGGAACCGCGCGGCGAGGCGCTCGACGGTGGCGGCGTCGAAGAGGTCGGTGCGGTAGGTGAACAGACCGTACAGGGTGCCGTCCGGCTCCTCGCGCATGTAGAGGGCGAGGTCGGCGTGGGTGGTGGTGGCTTCGTAGCCGAAGCCCTCGGAGTCCAGGCCCGCGGTGGGGGCGGAGGCGGGGTCGCCGTAGTTCTGGAAGGCGAAAGTGGTCTGGAACACGGCGGCGCGACTGACGTCGCGTTCCACCGCGAGATCGCTGACCATCTGCTCGAACGGCACCTCCTGGTGCGCGTACGCGTCGAGCGTGGTTTCACGGACCCGGCTGATCAGCTGGCCGAAGCCGAGGTCGGCGGAGAACCGGGCTCGGATCGGCAGCATGTTGACGAACGCACCTACGACGCCCTCGAGTTCACGGTGGAGACGGCCGGCGACAGCGGAGCCGACGGCGAAGTCACGCTGGCCGGTCTGCCGGCTCAGCAGGGCCTGGAACGCGGCCATCAGCACCATGTACGTGGAGGCGCCGTAGGCCCGCGCCGCCTCACCGACCTGGCGGGAGAGTTCGGCGCTCCAGCGGAACTCGGTCGCGGCCCCGTCGAAGGTGAACAGCGGTGGACGGGGGCGGTCGGAGGGCAGCTCCAGCGCCGGTACGCCGTCGAGTTCGATGCGCCAGTGCTCCCGCGAGGCGGCGAGCTGTCCGTTCTCCAGGCGGCCCCGCTGCCAGGCCGCGTAGTCCCCGAACTGAACAGCCAGAGAGGGCAGTTCGCCCGGAGCGCCGTGGGCGTGGTGAGCGTAGCGGAGGTCGAGCTCGCGGTTGAGGAGGTCGATCGACCAACCGTCGCAGACGATGTGGTGCATCACCAGGGCGAGGACGTGATCGTCCTCGGCGATCCGGACCACCAGGGCGCGAAGGAGCGGGCCGACGTGCAGGTCGAAGGGTACGGCGATCAGCGCGCCGAGTTCGGCGGCGGCGCGCGCCTCCGGGTCCGGGTCCGCACTGGCGTCCAGGTGCTGGGCGGCGAGCAGCGCGGGCTCGGCGACCCGGACCTCGGCGGTGCCGGCCTCGGTGGTGCGGAAGGTCATCCGCAGGCTCTCGTGCCGGGCCACCAGGTCGGTCAGCGCGGCATCCAGCGCGGCGCGGTCGAAGGGGCCGCGGAGCCGGCGGGCCGGCGCCAGCGTGTAGGCCGTGGAGCCGGGAGCGAGCTGGTCCATGAACCAGAGCCGTTCCTGGCCGCTGGAGAGCGGCGGTGCGGTGTCCGCCGGGCGGGGGTCCACCACCCGGGCGGGGGCCGCGGCGCCGCGCAGCCGCTGGCTGAGCAGGGCGCGCTTGGCTGCGGACCAGCCGGTGGGCAGGTCCTGGGTGTCCGTCATCGGGTTCCTGTTCGGGCGTTCGGCGGGGGAATCGGGGGGTGCGGACGCGGCGGGGCCGGGCGCGGGGCCGAGTGCCCTGCGCCCGGCGTACCGGGCGCGGGGCCTACTGGCGCTCGCGGACGGCGGCGGCGATGCCGGCCGGGGTCGGCACGTCGAAGAAGATGTCGAAGTCCAGTTCCACGCCGAGCGCGTCGCGGATCCGGGCCGCGATCTGGATCACCGTCAGCGAGTGCCCGCCGAGGTCGAACAGGTCATCCTCGGGGCCCACTTCGGGCAGCTTCAGCACCTCGGCCCAGATCCGGCGGATCGTCCCGGTCGTCGAGTCGCCGGCATCGGAATCGGCGCCGGCACTGGCGCCGGCGTCGGCGACCTGCGGGGCCGGAGCCTCGCGTGGCGGTACCGGCAGGGCCCGCCGGTCCAACTTGCCGTTGGGGGTGAGGGGCAGGCGCTCCACGGCGAGCCAGCGCTGCGGCACCATCGCGGCCGGCAGCGTGCGCATCAGGTGGTCGCGCAGGTCGGAGGGGGCGGGCGGGCGGGCGCCGGCGGCCGGGACCAGGTAGCCGGCCAGGAACGGCTCACCGTCTTCCCCGGTGCGGACGGCAACGGCGGCCTCGGCGAGGGCCGGGTGGTCCAGCAGGGCGGACTCGACCTCGCCGAGTTCGATCCGGTGGCCGCGGATCTTGACCTGGTCGTCGATCCGGCCGAGGAAGTCGAGTTCGCCGTCGGCCGTCCAGACGGCGCGGTCCCCGGTGCGGTAGAGCCGGGCGTCGGGCGGGCCGAACGGGTCCGGCACGAAGCGTTCGGCGGTGAGTTCGGGTCGGCCGAGGTAGCCGTGGGCGACGCCGTCCCCGCCGATCAGCAGCTCTCCGGGGATGCCGAGCGGGGTGGGGCTCAGCTGCTCGTCGACCACGTAGGCCTGGGTGTTGGCGATCGGGCGGCCGATCCAGACCTGTGCGGGCTCGGCCGGGAGTTCGGCGCAGGTGGACCAGATGGTGGTCTCGGTGGGCCCGTACACATTGAACAGCCGGGCGGTGCGCGCGCGCAGTTCGCGGGCGAGCGGCAGCGGGAGCGCCTCGCCGCCGGCCAGGCCGGTCACGCTGGTGAGCACGTCGGCGCCGGTCCCTGCCGTGAGCATCACCCGCCATCCGGACGGGGTGGCCTGGACGTGGGTGACGCTCTCGGCACCGATCAGTGCGAGCAGGCCGGGGCCGTCGACGGCGAGGCCGTCCGGGGCCAGGACCAGGCGGCCGCCGGTGATCAGCGGCAGGTAGAGCTCCAGCGCGGAGATGTCGAACGAGAGCGAGGTCAGGCCGAGCCAGGCGTGCTGGGGCCCGGAGCCGAGCCGGTCGGCGAAGGAGGTGAGCAGGTTGACCAACGCCCGGTGGCCGACCGTGACGCCCTTGGGGCGGCCCGTGGAGCCGGAGGTGTAGAGGACGTACGCCACATCGTCCGGACCGGGGGCCACCTCGGGGGCGGCCTCGGCCGGGGCCTGCGCCGACGGCGCCGGTAGCCGCAGGACCGCGTGGGCGGCGGCGACGACCGCGGGCGAGGGCTCGCGGTCGGCGAGCACCAGAACGGCTCCGGAGTCGCGCAGGACGAGGGCGAGGCGCTCGGCCGGATAGCCGGGGTCCAGCGGCAGGTACGCCGCGCCGGTGGCGAGGACGGCGAGCAGCGCGGCGGGCAGGTCGGCGGTGCGGTCCAGGTGGAGGGCGACCAGGTCGCCGGGCCGGACGCCGCCGGCGCGCAGTGCCGTGGCCAACTGGTTTGCACGGGCACGCAGTTCGCGGTAGCGCAGGTGGCGGCCGGCCGTACTGACGGCGATGGCCTCGGGGGTGGCGGCGGCCTGGGCGCGGAACAGATCGAGCACGGTCCGGTCGGCCGGATAGGGCCTGTCGGTGGCGTTCGGCGCGGTGGTGACGGCCCGGAGTTCGGCGGCGTCCAGCAGCGGCAGGTCCACCAGCCGGGTGCCGGGCGCGGCGGCCGCGCCGGCGAGCAGGGTGCCGTAGTGGCCGGCGATCCGGCGGGCGGTGTCCGGGGCGAGTACGGCCGGGTCGTACTGGAGGCTGAAGTCGATGCCGCCGCCCGGGGTGCGGGGTGTGTCGGGGGCTTCGACGATCTGGAGGTGGAGGGTGTTGCGGGCGGTGCGGTTGTGCACGGCCCAGGAGATCCGGGCGCCGGTGCCGGCGAACTCCGGGTCCGGGCCGCGCCGGCGGTAGCCGAGCGAGACCGCGGTCAGGCCTACGCGGGGACCCAGTCCGGCGACGGCGGTGCCGAAGGGCACGCTGCGGTAAGGGTAACCGGCCCGCAGCTCGGCGCGGACGGCGGCGGCGAAGGCGGCGAAGGTCTGCGACGCATCGGCCGCAGGGGCGTGGACGGGCAACTCGTTGACGAACAGCCCTATTTCTGCACAGAGTTCGGGCGTCCGGGTGGAGAGGGGGACGGACACCGGCACCGCCTCGCCGCCGTAGCGGCGCAGCAACCCGTGCAGGGCCGCGAGCAGGAACTCGAAGACGGTGGTGCCGGTGAGGGCGGCCGCGGCGGCCAACCCGGCTGCCTCGGAGCCGTGGATGCGCCACTCGACCGCCTCGCCGGCCCCGGCGACGGTCGGGGTGCGGGGCGCGCCCGGCAGTACCGGTTCGGTGGCGGCGGCCCAACGCGGCCCGTACCACTCGGCAGCCCTCCGTACGGTGCCCGGCCCCGGGGTCGGTGCGGTCGGTGCAGCGGTCACGGGCAGGGGCGCCGAGCCGTACGCGGCTGCGAGGTCCCGGGTCAGGACGTCCTTGGAGTTGCCGTCGAAGACCGAGTGGTGGGCGGTGACCAGCAGCTCGGCGCTGCCGTCGGCCCGCTGGAGCAGGGTGAAGCGGCTGAGCGGGCCGGCCTCCAGGGCGAACGGACGAGCGGCCTCCTCCTCCAGCCGCTTCTCCAAGTCGGCCTCGTCCGCCGGTGCTTGGGGCTGCACCAGTTCGGGCGGTTGCGCCGCAGGCTCCTGCCAGACCTGGCCGTCGCGCTCCACCAGTCGGGCGGCAAGGGCCGGATGGCGCCTGGTCACAGCGGCCACCGCGCGGGCCAGCGCCGCCGTGTCGACCCGGTCGAAGGAGATCCGCACCGGCATGTGGAACGCCTCGCGGGCCAGTCCGAGCCGATCGGTCAGCCAGACGCCCTGCTGGGCCGGCGAGGCGGGAGTGCGGTCGGGTAGTGGGAGGACTTCGGACATCGGCAGCTCACTTAGGACGTCGGAGCAGAGCGGAGGAGCGGCACAGTGAACGTGCGGACGCGGCATGGGGCGCGGGCTGCCGCACGCCGGGACTTCGGACGCCGACGGCATGCTGCGGCAGATGGGTTCGGTAACGGTTTCGGCCATCGTGTGGTGTCCGGCCCACCCCCGGGGACCGGCCGACGGCCGTGAGCGGTCAGGACCGCCGGACACCCCGGGGTGCCCGAGGCGTTCGGTAGCTCCGGCCCCCGCCCGATGAAGACAATTGGTCCAGACCTGTCGAGAGATTCGCACAACACCCACACACCGTCAAGGCCCGTCCACGGCCCGGAATCGACCGTCATGTGCACGTCGAGCCGTACGGGCGCCCCGCCGGACATCCAAGGGCATGGTCAACGCTGACGGCCCGTCAATGCCCGTACCTGCGGCGGCCTATCACCCGCACCCCGGTCCGCCTCCACGCCGCCGTCCGGGCTGCAGGCGCAGGTCGACGGCGGTGTCTCGAAGACACCGTGCCCCATGACATCGCCGACCGTGAGAACGGTCTCCCGCCGGGACGGCGGCGGCCGATCGAGAGTCCCTCGGAGCACGAAGGCGATCTTCGACGGGACCTCGACCCGCGGGTCCTGCGCCACCTCGGTCACGTCACCTCCGGACTGGCCGGGACCGTGGCGACCAGCGTCTACGCCACGGGACAGCCCCCGAACTGCCCACCCTCCCCGCCGGTGTCCCGCCGGGCACGGTTGGCGCCGGCAGCGCCGAAGATCGAAAGCGGGGGCCGGTTCGGTGCCGGTGGCCGTCTCGCCTCTAGGCGAGCTGCTGCTCGCAGGGGAGGCGGGCGGCGTTGGGATGGACGCGTACCTCGTGCTCGATGACGGGTCTCCTCGGGTGCGCAAGCGGCGGGCCCCTCTCCTTGTTCCAGGGCCGGTAGGCCACCGCTTCAGCCGTGAGTGCGCCCCTCGGCGGGCGTGGGGCGCCGGCGCTCTGGCCTGCGCGGGGCGAGTCGTGATTTATGCTTCAACCCGGCCGCGGAGCGATGGCTCAGCGCGGTACACGGCACCTGCGGCACGGTTCGTCCGGCCGGTCGCCGAGGAGCGCGGCGTGCGTCGGGATCTCGGTCCGGACGGGGACCGGAGGACGCTGATCGAGATGATCTTGGGGAATCGGGTGGCTGTCGGGGCGCGTCTCCATGGTGTGGGGTGTACAGCCCACCCACCCGTAGACAGAAGACCCCCAGGGAGAAGCGAGGTATGCCGGTGATCTGCGTCGGAGGCATGATCGGGATCGGCAAGACGAGCGTGGCCGAGCTGCTCGCCGAGGAGCTCGGCAGCGAAGTCTTCTACGAGAGCGTGGAAGACAACCCGATCCTCCCGCTCTTCTACACGGCGAGCCCCGAGGAGATCCAGGCCAAGCGCTACCCCTTCCTCCTCCAGCTCTACTTCCTGCAGACTCGGTTCGCCTCGATCAAGGAGGCGTACAGGCGGGGCGACAACGTCCTGGACCGGTCCATCTACGAGGACTGGTACTTCGCCAAGGTCAATCACGACCTGGGGCGGATCAGCTCCCTCGAGATGCGGGTGTACGAGGGGCTGCTCCACGAGATGATGCGCGAGATCGACGGCCTTCCGTACCGCAAGGCGCCCGATCTCATGGTCTACCTCAAGGCGGACTTCGAGACGGTGCTGCACCGCATCGGGCTGCGGGGCCGCGATTTCGAGCAGGACGAGAGCCTCGTCGCGTACTACCGGACGCTGTGGTCCGGCTACTACGACTGGGTGCACAAGCACTACGCGGCCAGCGAGGTCCTCGTGGTCGACATGAACCACACCGACGTGGTGAACAGCGCCGAGGACGCGGCCCGGGTGGTGCGGGAGGTCAAGGACGCCCTGACGGCGGCCAGGCGCCGGAGCTGAGACCGGCCCTCGGGGGTGCCTCCGCGCGGGGTTCCCGACCGCGCCGCCGCGCCTGCCCTCGTCGGGCAGGGCCTGCACCGGGGCGGGCTTCGCTCCCGGCGCCACGGACCAGACGGGCGAACCGCAACCGCTTCTGAAGGCGTCGCCGGCGCCAGCGCAACTCCAGGGCGTACACCGGGCCCTTCGCGGGCCGGTACGCGCCCTGCCGTTCCGGTGGCGTTGCGTTCTATGATCGCTACTCCGCGTACGAGGGGGCTGGCTATGGGGGCAGGCGGGGCGGCATCGCAGCGGGCGCAGGACGCTCGGCGGCAGGAGCGGTTACTCCGGGAGCACTGGCAGGCCGCCCGCCGGCAGGCCCAGCGCTGGGAAGGGGCCGGCGAGGGTGAACGGCGGGCCCTCGCGCAGCTGTTGGTGCTGACCGCCCGGGGCTGGCGGTTGCTGGTGGACCGGTCCTGGCCCGGACGGCGGACCGCTCGCGCGGACATGCTGCTGGTGGGGCCCGGCGGCGTCTTCGTCATCGCCGTCACGGCCGGCGGCGAGCCCGGGGGCGGCGGACGCGCGGCCGAGCTGCTCGCCGCCACGAAGGCCGCCGAGAGCGCGGTGGCGTCCCTGGGCATGTCGCCGGTCGCGGTGCAGCCGATCATGGTGTGCGCCGGCCGGCGCATCGACACGGACCTCGGCCGGATCCGGCTCCTGCGCGAACACGAGCTCGGCCCCGAGCTGTTGTCGCAGCGGCACAGACTGCGGGTGGAGTCGGTCCGGGCCATCGCCGACCATCTGGAGCGGGTGTTCCCGGACCACGCGGGGGTGGCCCTCAACCAGCAGCAGCAGTCGCCGCCGGCGTCCGAACACGACCTGCCCCGCGCCCCGGACGGGCTGTTCGACCTCGAAGGGCTGCGCGACGCGGCCGTGAAGGGCGCGAGGGAGGCGCCGATCGAGCAGTGGATGACCTTCCTCCACCCCGACCAGGTGGCCCTGGTACGCCGCAACTGGTCGGGCCCGGCGCGCATCAGCGGCCCGGCGGGCACCGGCAAGACGGTCGTCGCCCTGCACCGTGCGGTCCACCTGGCCAGGCGGACGACCGGCCGCATCCTGTACGTCACCTTCGCCAACAACCTGCCCCGGGTGCAGAGCACCTTCCTCAGGACCATGGCCCCGGCAGTCGCCGACCGCGTGGACTTCCGCAGCCTCCACTCCTGGGCGCAGGAGTTCCTGCAAGAGCGCGGCATACCGGTGCGGCTGCACCGGGACAAGGCCGAGACCGCCTTCAGCCTCGCCTGGACCCACGTCGGCCGCGAGGGCCGGCTCGCCGAGCTCGACCCGGTCCCCACCTACTGGCACGAGGAGATCGACTACGTCATCAAGGGTCGGGGACTCACCCGCTTCGAGGACTACGCGACCGTCCCCAGGCGGCGCAGGAAGGCGAGGCTCCACCGGACACACCGGCAGTCGGTGTGGGAGCTGTACGAGGCGTACGAATCGCTGCGCGGCGAGCGCGGCGTCCACGACTTCAACGACGTCCTCTCCCTCGCTCTGGCCGAAGCGTCCCGCCGGCGCGAACAGCCCCCGTTCGCGGCCGTCATCGTCGACGAGGTCCAGGACCTCACGCTCGTCGGCGTGCGCCTCCTGCACGCGCTCGTCGGTGACGTGCCCAACGGCCTGCTGCTCGTCGGCGACGGCCAGCAGACCGTGTACCCGGGCGGATTCCGCCTCACCGACGCGGACATCGACATCCGCGGCGACCGCGGGCAGGTGCTGCGGACCAACTACCGCAACAGCAAGCAGATCCTGGACGCGGCCCTGACCGTCGTTGCCGACGACGTCTTCGAGGACCTCGACGGCGTGCGCACCCCGGGCCGCCGCGACGTCGACCTCACGTACCACGACGGGGACGTCGTACGCGTCACCCGGCCCACGGTGGACGCCCACGACAGGGACCTGCTGGACGCCCTGCGCTCCCTGCCCGACGGCGCGCTAGCCGACACCGCCCTGCTGTGCCCGTCCCTGCGTGCCATCGGCCACTACCAGCGGCTGCTCTCCCAAGCCAACATCAGCGTCTGCCAGTTGGAGCACTATGACGGCCGTGCCGTCGACGCGGTGAAGCTGGGCACCTATCGCAGGGCCAAGGGGCTGGAGTTCAAGAACGTCTTCCTGCCCCAGCACGACGCGGTGCTGCCGTACGGGACGCAGGCCGGCGCGGCGGGCGGTACGGAGACGACGGAGACGGCCCGGGAGCGTGAGGAACTGCGGCGCAGCCGGCTCTTCGTGGCGATGACCCGGGCTCGTGACCTGCTCTGGCTCGGCAGCGTTACCGACGGGGGCGGTCAGGTGCGGGGCGGGTGCGCGGCGGTGTCGAGGTAGAAGGCGTCGATGCTCTGGACGGCCCGCTCGAAGTCCTCCAGGTTGACGGGCTTGGCCACGTAGGCGTTGGCGTGGCTGCTGTAGGCGCCCGCGACGTCGTCGGGCGCGGTGGACGTGGTCAGGACGACCACGGGGATCGCCTGGAGGATCTCGTCGCTCTTGAGGACCTTCAGGAGGTCCCGGCCGTTCATGCGGGGCATGTTCAGGTCCAGGACGATCAGGTCGGGACGCGCGTTCTCCGGGTCGCGAAGGTGTTCGAGGGCGGCGACGCCGTCGGTGACCTGGACCAGGTTGCGGGCGCCGCGTTCGGAGAGGGCTTCCTCGATGAGCATGGCGTCGGCCATGTCGTCCTCGACGAGGAGCACGTCGAAGGGACGGGCGGGGGTGGTCGTCATCGGGTGCTCCATGGGTGCTTCGTCGGAATGGTGGAGGGGTCCTGGCGCCGGGACCCCCACCGGCACAGGTGGGACTTCCGCCGAAAGGTGAACGGCCGTACGTCTCGCCAACGGCCCGACCGTCGCGTCCGCGTCCGCTGCCGACTCCTCGGGGGCGGTGCGCGGGACGAAGCCCTTGCCGGGCATACCCCGCACCATAGGCCCAGATCCGACCCTCGACAACTACTGTTGTCGGACACCCTCTGCAGTGTCGACGCCAAGTCCCTGGCCCTGAGCACGTCGTTCCGTCCGGAATCGGCGCTCCTGAACCAGGAGACCGGGATCCGCGGCTACGGCCTCACCGTTCGAAATCGCCGGTCGCCGCGTCCGCGCCGGGGGGTGCGCCACGCCCGTACAGCCGCAGGTCAAGTGCCATCGACCTGACGTAGGCCATACGGGTGCGTGGTGGGCGTCGCGCCGGATGCTCGATACGGCAGCGTGCTAGACACCTCATGGGATAAGCAGCACAAACAGGAGGTATGTAGTGATGCGTGCACAACTTCTCCGCATGGCGGCTGTCGCCGGTACCGTTGCGATCGTGGCTCTGGGCGGGGCTTCGGCGGCGAGCGCCGACGGCGGCGTCGGCAACGCCGGCATCGGGAACTCGGGCGTGGGCAACGCGGGCATCGCCAACTGGGGGATCGGCAACGCCGGCGTGCTCAACGGGGGCGTGGGCAACGCGGGCATCGCCAACTCGGGCCTCGGCAGCCACGGCATCGGAAACTCCGGCATCGGCAGCGCGGGCATCGGCAACTAGGCAGGTCCGACGACCGTCTGATCGTCGGTTGACGGGCGTGGTGGCCGTCCGGCACTGGCCGGACGGCCACCACGTTCCCGTGCGGCCCGGACGTGCCGGGGCCGTACCTGCCCGCGCACCGCCCTCCGGGGTCAGGTCGTCGCTTCGGTCGGGAGGTCGGGCAGGGCCCGCGGCGCGCCTGCCTTGAGCGGCAGGGTGAGGACCATCGTCAGGCCGCCGCCGGGGGTGTCCTCGGCGGTCAGGGTGCCGTCCATGGCCTCCAGGAAGCCGCGGGCCACGGCGAGACCGAGGCCCACACCGGCGCCGCCGGGGGCGTCCCCGTGCCGCTGGAAGGGTTCGAATATCCGGTGCTTGGCCTCGTCGGGGACGCCGGGGCCGCGATCGACGACGCGGACTTCGAGCCGGGTGGCGACGGCGCTCGCTGACACCAGGACGGTCTCACCGGCGGGGCTGTGCTTGACGGCGTTCTCCACGATGTTGGCGACGGCCCGCTCCAGCAGACCGCGGTCGACGGCGACCATGGGCAGCGTCTCGGGGATGTCGAGGATCACGCCGTCGTCGGGGACACCGGCCAGGGCCATCGGCACCACCTCGTCGAGGTCGGTCTCGCGGATGATCGGGACGACGGTGCCGGTCTGGAGGCGCGACATGTCGAGGAGGTTGCCGATCAGGTGGTCGAGGCGGTCGGCACCGTCCTCGATGCCCTCCAGGAGCTCCGCCCGGTCCTCGTCCGACCATTCCACGTCGGTGGAGCGGAGCGAGGTGACGGCGACTTTGACGGACGCGAGCGGGGTACGCAGGTCGTGGCTGACGGCGGCCAGCAGCGCGGTGCGGATCTGGTTGCCCTCGATGAGCCGGCGTGCTTCCTCGGCCTCGTCGACCAGGCGCTGGCGGTCGAGTACGACGGCCGCCTGCGCGGCGAAGGCGCCGAGCACGCGGCGGTCCTCCGCGGGCAGGACCCGGCCGGTCAGGGCGAGGGCCATGTTCTCGCCGATGGGCATGTCGACGTCGGCGTCCTCGGGGCGGGCGGCCGGATTGCGTCCGGTGCTGCCCGCGCAGGTCCACGGGTCGACCTCCGTACCGCGTTCCAGCAGGGCGACGGACTCCATGGCGAAGGTCTCGCGGACCCGCTCCAGCAGCGCGTCGAGGGCGGTCTCGCCGCGCAGGATGCTGCCGGCCAGGAAGGAGAGGATCTCGGACTCGGCGCGGAGCCGGGCCGCCTGGTGGGTGCGGCGGGCGGCGAGGTCGACGACGGAGGCCACGGACACGGCCACGCCGACGAAGATCGCGATGGCGACGATGTTCTTGGGGTCGGCGACGGTGAGCTGGTGGACCGGCGGCGTGAAGTAGTAGTTCAGCAGCAGGGAGCCGAAGGCCGCCGAGGCGAGCGCCGGCAGGAGGCCGCCGAGGAGCGCCGCCGCCACGGTGAACGTGAGGAAGAGCAGCATGTCGTTCGCGAGCCCGAGCTCGGGGACGACCTGGTTGAGCAGCAGGGTGAGCAGGGCCGGGCCGCCCACGCCGGTCAGCCACCCCCAGATGATGCGGGGCCGGGCGAGGCGACCGCCGTGTGCGACGGGCAGGCTGCGGCCCTTGGCGGCCTCGTCGTGGGTGACGATGTGCACGTCGAGGTCCGGGCCGGACTCACGGGCGACGGTGGCGCTCACGCCGGGTCTGAACACGGACTGCCAGGAGCGGCGGCGGCTCACGCCGAGGACGATCTGGGTGGCGTTGACGCCGCGCGCGAACTCCATCAGCGCCTCGGGCACGTGGTCGCCTATGACGTGGTGGAAGGTGCCGCCGAGGTCTTCGGCCAGGGTGCGCTGGAGGGCGAGTTCCTTGGGGGAGGCGGCGGTGAGCCCGTCGCTGCGGGCGATGTAGACGGCGAGGACCTCGCCGCCCGAGCCCTTCTCGGCGAGGCGGGCGGCACGGCGGATGAGGGTGCGCCCCTCGGGCCCGCCGGTGATGCCCACGACGATGCGCTCGCGCGCCTGCCAGGTGGCGCGGATGTCGTGCTCGCCGCGGTACTCGCGGAGGTACTCGTCCACGCGGTCGGCGACCCAGAGGAGGGCGAGTTCGCGCAGCGCCGTGAGGTTGCCGGGCCGGAAGTAGTTCGACAGCGCCGCGTCGACCTTGTCCGGCTTGTAGATGTTCCCGTGGGCCATGCGCCGGCGCAGGGCCTGCGGGGACATGTCGACGAGCTCGATCTGGTCGGCGCGGCGGACCACCTCGTCGGGCACGGTCTCCCGCTGCCGTACGCCGGTGATCGTCTCGACGACGTCGCCGAGCGATTCCAGGTGCTGGATGTTGACGGTGGAGACCACGTCGACACCGGCCTGGAGGAGTTCCTCGACGTCCTGCCAGCGCTTGGCGTTGCGCGAGCCGGGCACGTTGCTGTGGGCGAGCTCGTCCACGAGGGCGACGGCCGGGCGGCGGGCGAGAACCGCGTCGACGTCCATCTCGGTGAAGGCGGATTCCCGGTACTCCAGCTCGCGCCGCGCGATCTGTTCCAGCCCGTGCAGCATCACCTCGGTGCGCGGCCGGTGGTGGTGCTCGACGAAGGCGACGACGACGTCGGTGCCCCGCTCCACCCGGCGGTGGCCCTCCGAGAGCATCGCGTACGTCTTGCCGACACCGGGGGCGGAGCCCAGGTAAATGCGAAACTTGCCGCGTCCCATGACGTCATCCCTCGAAGCGGTAGCCCATGCCGGGCTCGGTGATCAGGTATCTGGGGTGCGAGGGGTCCGCTTCCAGTTTGCGCCGGAGCTGGGCCATGTAGACGCGCAGGTAGTTGGTGTGCTCGGAGTACGTCGGCCCCCAGACGTCGAGCAGCAGCTTCCGCTGGCTGATCAGCCGGCCCGGGTTGGTGATCAGGATCTCCAGCAGGTGCCACTCGGTGGGCGTCAGCCGCACGCTGCGCTCGCCCCGCCGGACCTTCTTCGCGACGAGGTCGACGGTGAAGCCCTCGGTCGTGACCACGGAGATCTCGGGGGAGGGCGCCGACACCTCCCGGCGCCGGACGGCGGCCCGCAGCCGGGCAAGGAGCTCGTCCATGCTGAACGGCTTGGTCACGTAGTCGTCGGCGCCCGCGTCGAGGGCGCGGATCTTCTCCTCGGAGGTGTGGCGTGCGGAGAGGACGAGGATCGGCACGCCGCCGGCCTTCCGCACCTCCTTGATCACGTCGATGCCGTCCATGTCCGGCAGTCCGAGGTCCAGCAGGATCACGTCCGGCGTGCGGGCGGCAGTCAGCCGCAGGGCGGTCCTCCCGTCGGACGCCGCCTCCACGGCGAACCTCCGCGCCTCCAGATTGATCTTCAGTGCGCGGACGAGCCGGGCGTCGTCCTCCACCACCAGCACCCTGATCATCGGTGTGGGGCCTTCCTCTTCGGGTGGGTACGGGCCGGAGCCGGTCGGACGCGGAGGCACCGCGCCCGACCGGCTCCAGACTCCTGCCTGGGCGACATCAGCTCGTGGTCAGTGCCGAGAGCGCGGTGTTGAGTTCGAGGACGTTCACCCGGGGTTCGCCCATGAACCCGAGGGTGCGGCCCGTGGTGTGCTCGGCGACGAGCTTCTCGACCCGCTGGACGTCGAGCCGGTTCCGCTCGGCGACCCGGTGCACCTGGAGCTCGGCGTACGCGGGGGAGATGTGCGGGTCGAGGCCGGAGCCGGAGGAGGTGACCGCGTCGGCCGGCACGTCCTCGGGCGCGACCTTGTGGGAGGACGTGGAGTTGTCGGCGACCACCGCGTCCTTGGCTCCGGTCACCTGGGCGCACAGCGTGCCCTCCTCCGCGTTCGCCGTGCAGCGGCCGTCGACGGCGCCGTTGTCGGCGGAGCGGTTGGTGGCGCCGGAGAGGATCAGCGAGTACCGGGTGTTCACGCTGTTGCTGCCCAGGCCGTTGGACGGGCGCGGCTGGAACCACCGGAGGTCCGGCTGCGCGGCCTCTTCGGCGTCGGCGGGGTCCTTCTTCGGCAGGTTGTAGCTCTGCCCGATGAGGGAGGAGCCGACCACCTGGCCGTCCTTGCCCTTGAGCTCGGAGCCGTTGGCCTTGCCGTTGAACAGGGCCTGGGCGACGCCGGTGACGGCGAGCGGGTAGAGGACGCCGCAGATGACCGTCAGGACCAGCAGGGCCCGCAGGCCGGCGCCGATCAGGCGCGCGGTGTTGCCCACAGAGTTGTTCATCGCAGATCAGCCGATTCCGGGGATGAGGGAGATGAGGAGGTCGATGATTTTGATGCCGATGAACGGGGCGATCAGACCGCCCACGCCGTACAACGCGAGGTTGCGCCGCAGCATCTTGTCCGCACTGGTGGGCCGGTACCGCACGCCCTTGAGGGCGAGCGGGACGAGGGCGATGATGATCAGCGCGTTGAAGACGACGGCGGACAGGATCGCGGACTCGGGGGAGTGCAGGCCCATGATGTTGAGCTTGTCCAGGCCCGGGTAGACCACGGCGAACAGGGCCGGGATGATCGCGAAGTACTTGGCGACGTCATTGGCGATGGAGAACGTGGTCAGGGCGCCGCGCGTGATCAGCAGCTGCTTGCCGATCTCGACGATCTCGATGAGCTTGGTGGGGTTGGAGTCCAGGTCCACCATGTTCCCGGCCTCCTTGGCGGCCGAGGTGCCCGTGTTCATCGCCACGCCCACGTCGGCCTGGGCGAGCGCCGGTGCGTCGTTCGTGCCGTCACCGGTCATCGCCACCAGCTTGCCGCCCGCCTGCTCCCGCTTGATGAGGGCCATCTTGTCCTCGGGGGTGGCCTCGGCGAGGAAGTCGTCGACACCCGCCTCCTCGGCGATGGCCTTGGCGGTCAACGGGTTGTCGCCGGTGATCATGACCGTCTTGATGCCCATGCGGCGCAGTTCCTCGAACCGCTCGCGCATGCCTTCCTTGACGACGTCCTTCAGGTGGATGACGCCGAGCACACGGGCCCCGCGCTCGTCCTTGACGGCGACGAGGAGCGGCGTACCGCCGGCCTCAGAGATCCGGTTGGCCAGGGTGTCGGCGTCGGCGGAGACCCGCCCGCCCTGCTCCTCGACCCAGGTGACGACGGAACCGGCGGCGCCCTTGCGGGTCTGCCGGCCGTCCACGTCCACACCGGACATACGGGTCTGGGCGGTAAAGGCGATCCACTCGGCGCCGGCGAGCTCGCCCTGGTGACGTTCGCGCAGCCCGTACTCCTCCTTCGCGAGGACCACGATCGACCGGCCCTCGGGGGTCTCGTCCGCGAGGGACGACAGCTGGGCGGCGTCCGCCAGCTCCGCCTCCGTCGTGCCCTTGACCGGCACGAACTCGGACGCCTGCCGGTTGCCGAGGGTGATGGTGCCCGTCTTGTCGAGCAGCAGCGTGGACACGTCGCCGGCGGCCTCGACCGCGCGGCCCGACATGGCCAGGACGTTGCGCTGGACCAGGCGGTCCATGCCGGCGATGCCGATGGCCGAGAGGAGCGCGCCGATGGTGGTGGGGATCAGGCAGACCAGCAGGGCGGTGAGCACGATCATCGACTGCTCGGCGCCCGCGTAGATCGCGAAGGGCTGGAGGGTGACCACGGCCAGCAGGAAGACGATCGTGAGGGACGCGAGGAGGATGTTCAGCGCGATCTCGTTGGGGGTCTTCTGCCGGGAGGCGCCCTCGACGAGGGCGATCATCCGGTCGATGAAGGTCTCGCCGGGCCTCGTCGTGATCTTGACGACGATCCGGTCGGAGAGGACCTTCGTGCCACCCGTGACCGCGCTGCGGTCACCACCCGATTCGCGGATGACGGGAGCGGACTCGCCGGTGATGGCCGACTCGTCCACGGAGGCCACGCCCTCGACGACGTCCCCGTCACCGGGGATGACGTCGCCGGCCTCGCAGACGACCAGGTCGCCGATGCGCAGCTCCGTGCCGGGGACCTGCTCCTCGACCGAGCCGGCGAGGCGGCGGGCGACGGTGTCGGTCTTGGCCTTGCGCAGGGTGTCGGCCTGGGCCTTGCCGCGGCCCTCGGCCACGGCCTCGGCGAGGTTCGCGAAGATGGTCGTCAGCCACAGCCAGACGGTGATCGCCCAGCCGAACCAGTCGGTCGGGTCCTTGACCGCCAGGACGGTCGTGACGACCGAGCCGATCAGGACGACGAACATGACGGGGGACTTGACCATCACGCGCGGGTCGAGCTTGCGCACCGCGTCCGGGAACGACTTCACCAGCGCCTTGGGGTCGAACGAACCCCCGCCGACGCGGCCGGCCGCCGGCTTGTGTCCGGTGGGTACGTCCTCGTGCGGAGCACGGGTCGGTGTGGCGGTGCTCATGAGGCGAGCCCTTCAGCGAGCGGACCCAGCGCGAGGGCGGGGAAGTAGGTCAGGCCGGTGATGATGAGGATCGTGCCGACGAGCAGGCCGGAGTAGAGCGGCTTGTCGGTACGGAGCGTGCCCGCGGTCTCGGGGACGGGCTTCTGCCCGGCGAGCGAGCCGGCCAGCGCCAGGACGAACACCATCGGCAGGAAGCGGCCCAGCAGCATGGCGATGCCGATGGTGCTGTTGAACCACTGGGTGTCGGCGTTCAGGCCGGCGAAGGCGGAGCCGTTGTTGTTCGCGCCCGAGGTGTAGGCGTAGAGGATCTCGGAGAATCCGTGCGCGCCGCTGTTGGTCATCGAGTTGCCCGGGGTGGGCAGGGCCATCGCGGCGGCGGTGAAGCACAGCACCAGGGCCGGGGTGACGAGGATGTAGCAGGCGGCGAGCTTGATCTCGCGGGTGCCGATCTTCTTGCCGAGGTACTCGGGGGTGCGGCCGACCATCAGGCCGGCGATGAAGACGGCGATGATCGCCATGATCAGCATGCCGTACAGGCCCGAGCCGACGCCGCCGGGGGCGATCTCGCCGAGCTGCATGCCCAGCAGGGTGATGCCGCCGCCGAAGCCCGTGTAGGAGGAGTGGAAGGAGTTGACCGCTCCCGTGGAAGTGAGCGTGGTGGCGACGGCGAAGATCGACGATCCGCCGATGCCGAAGCGGGTCTCCTTGCCCTCCGTCGCACCGCCCGCGACGTCCAGTGCCGGGCCGTTGTGGGCGAACTCGGTCCACATCATCAGGCCGGTGAACGCGATCCAGATGATGCCCATCGTGGCGAGGATCGCGTAGCCCTGGCGCAGGTTGCCTACCATCCGGCCGAACGTCCGCGTCATCGCGAACGGGATGACCAGGATCAGGAAGATCTCGAAGAGGTTGGAGAAGGGGGTCGGGTTCTCGAAGGGGTGGGCGGAGTTGGCGTTGAAGTAGCCGCCGCCGTTCGTGCCGAGTTCCTTGATGACCTCCTGCGAGGCGACCGCGCCGCCGTTCCACTGCTGCGATCCGCCCGTGAACTGGCCGACCTCGTGGATGCCGGAGAAGTTCTGGATGACGCCGCACGCGACGAGGATCACCGCGCCGATCACGGAGATGGGCAGCAGGATGCGGACGGTGCCGCGGACCAGGTCGGACCAGAAGTTGCCGAGTTCGCCGGTGCGGGAGCGGGAGAAGCCCCGTACGAGGGCCACCGCCACGGCCATACCGACGGCGGCGGAGACGAAGTTCTGCACCGCGAGGCCGCCGGTCTGTACGACGTGGCCCATGGCCTGCTCGCCGTAGTACGACTGCCAGTTGGTGTTCGCCACGAACGACGCGGCGGTGTTGAAGGCCTGGTCCGGGTCGATCGACACGAAGCCGAGCGAGCCCGGCAGGCTGCCTTGCAGGCGCTGGAGTCCGTAGAGGAAGAGGACGCTCACCGCGGAGAAGGCGAGGATGCCGCGCAGGTAGGCGGGCCAGCGCATCTCCGCGTTCGGGTCGGCGCCGATGGCCTTGTAGATCCACTTCTCCGGCTTGTAGTGCTTTTCGGAGGAGTAGACGCGGGCCATGTAGTCGCCCAGCGGGCGGTAGGCCAGCGCGAGCGCGGCTATCAGCGCGAGCAGCTGGAGCACACCAGCGGTTACGGGGCTCATATCAGTGCTCAGAACCTCTCCGGGTACACAAGGGCGAGGATGAGGTAACCGAGGAGGGAGACGGCTACGACGAGGCCGACGACGTTCTCGACAGTCACAGCTTGGTCACCCCCCGGGCGATGAGAGCCACCAGCGCGAACACCGCGACCGTGGTGACGACGAAGGCCAGATCGGCCATCGCGAGCTCCTGAGTGAAGTGGGAAGAAATGAATCAGCCAGTTGGCTGATGACGACATAACCGTGTCTTCACCCGGGTGTTAAGCCACTTTGACGTGCTCCATACGGGCGCCCGGGAACCCTTAACGCCGCCCTGACGGTCGTGCCGTGGCCCGTGGCCCGTGGCCCGTGGCCCGCGGCCGGCCCGCCGCGTCGACCAGGGCCAGTGCCGCGTCGGGCGACGGCAGCTCCGCCCGGGGGCGCGAGGGCCGCCTCTTGGCGGACCTCCTACGCCGTTCCCACCTGCGCGTATGGAACGCGTGAAGAGTGGCGCGGCGGGCGTATGGAACACGCCAAGGGTGCTGGTGGCCCCCTGGCGCGGCTTCGACGCTGTCCTCACTTTGCTCATTCGGAGGGACCAGCGACATGGCCGTTCACACAGGAAAACCGACCGAGCCCCCCGTGGCCCCCCACGCCCCCGCGGCTGCTCGGGAGGCGGGCCGGGAGGAGCCCCCTGATACCCGCGCGGGCGGGGAGGGCGACCGGCACAAGCTGACCGCCGTGCAGGGCCTGGCCGCGCTGTCGCTCGACGCGATGGCGTCCGTCGCGTACGGGCCGGAGTCGATCGTCCTCGTCCTGGCCGCCGCCGGCGCCTACGGGATGGGCTTCACCCTCCCGGTCACCCTCGCCATCGCCGCGCTCCTGGCCGTGCTGGTGGCCTCGTACCGGCAGGTCATCGCGGCGTTCCCCGACGGCGGAGGCTCGTACGCGGTCGCCAAGCGGCATCTGGGCCGGCGTACGAGCCTGGTCGCGGCAGCCTCGCTCATCCTCGACTACGTCCTGAACGTGGCCGTCTCCGTCACCGCCGGCGTGGCCGCCCTGACCTCGGCCTTCCCCGGCCTGCACGGCGAGCGCGTCTGGAGCGGCCTCGCCGTCCTCGTCCTGGTCACGGCCGTGAACCTGCGCGGGGTCGTCGACTCCGCCAAGGCGTTCCTGGTCCCGACCGCCCTCTTCGTCGGCTCCGTGCTCGCGATGATCACCCTCGGGCTCTTCCGTGACGGCCCGGCCAGCACCGCCTCCGCCGCCGGCCACGCCTCGGCGCTCGGTGAGGGCGCCACCGCGGTCGGCGCCCTGCTCCTGCTGAAGGCCTTCGCGGCCGGCTGCTCGGCCCTGACCGGGGTCGAGGCCGTCGCCAACGCGGTGCCCTCCTTCCGCGCGCCCGCCGCCCGCCGCGCCCAGCACACCGAGGTCGCCCTTGGCGCCCTGCTCGGAGTGATGCTGATCGGGCTGTCCGTCCTGATCGGCCGTTTCCACCTCCAGCCGGTCGAGGGCGTGACCGTACTGGCTCAGCTGGCGGACGCCTCCTTCGGGCACAACGCGGCCTTCTACGTGGTCCAGTTCGCCACCATGGTGCTGCAACACCTCCTTCGGCGGGCTGCCGGTCCTGATGAGCCTGCTGGCGCGGGACAACCACCTGCCGCACTTCTTCGCCCTCAAGGCCGACCGGCAGGTCCACCGCCACGGCGTGGTCTGGCTGGCGCTCGTCTCGGCGGCCCTGCTCGTCTTCTCCGGCGGCGACACCAACACGCTCGTCCCGCTCTTTGCCATCGGCGTCTTCGTCGGCTTCACCATCTGCCAGGTCGGCATGGTCCGGCACTGGAACGGCGAACGCCCCAGGGGCTGGCAGACCAAAGCCGCCCTCAACGGCTTCGGCGCCCTGCTCACCGGTGTCTCCGCGGTGGTCGTCACCGCGACCAAGTTCACCGAAGGCGCCTGGCTGATCGTCCTCGCCCTGCCGCTGATCGTCCTCGGCTTCGAGAAGGTGAACCGGGCCTACGCGCAGATCGGCGAACGCCTCGAACTCGGCCGCGTCCCGCAGCCCCCGCACCGGGCCCGTTCGCTCGTCGTGGTCCCCGTCTCCGGCTTGTCCCGCCTGACCTGCCAGGCCCTCACCGCCGCCCGCTCCCTCGGCGACGAGGTCCTCGCGGTCACCGTCACGCACCCCGCGGCAGAGGACCGGAAGAACGCCGAAGCCCTGCGCCGGGACTGGGAGTTGTGGAACCCCGGCGTCGAGCTCATCGAGGTCGCCTCACCGACGCGTTCCCTCGGCCGCCCGGTCTCGGGCTACGTGCGGAAACTGGCGCGGACCCATCCGGACGCCCAGATCACCGTGCTCATCCCCGAAACCGAACCCGCCCGCCTGTGGCAGCGGATGCTCCAGAACCAGCGCGGCTCCGTCGTCGCCCACGCCGTCCGCCGCGACACCGACGCCGTCATCTGCCGCCTCCGCTTCCGCCTCGGCGAGCAGACCGGACCGAAGGCCCCTGACGCGTCCTGCACGGAGTCCTGACGCAACGGGGCGCACCAGCGTCAAGAGGCCACCAATATCGGGCTGGACAGGGCCGATGACCCCGTGCGGCCCGGTAGTTTCCTGTCCGTTCCACCGCCGGGGATCCCACGTCGCACGACGAGCCGGAGGGGGTCCCACACGGGACGGATCCCCGGCGGTGCATCCCACGATCCGGCTGAGCCGGATCCCACCAAAAGGTCTCTCCATGCGTCCCGCTGCCACCAGGCAGACACCTCCCGTCCCGTCCCCGCGACAGGCGTCCGCCGACCGGCCGCCGCGAAGGCGTCCGGACCCGCGTCCCCTGCTGGAGTCGATCCGGCCGGCGGCCTCCTTCCACGAGGCCGTGCGCAAGCTCCACCCCCGTGAACTGCTCCGCAAACCGGTGCTGTTCGTGGTGGCGGCCGGATCCGCGCTGACCACGCTCTCGGCGCTCGTCCACCCGTCCGTCTTCACCTGGGTCATCAGCGTCTGGCTGTGGCTGACGGTGGTCTTCGCCAACTTCGCCGAGGCCGTCGCGGAGGGCCGCGGCCGCGCCCAGGCCGAGTCGCTGCGCAAGGCGCGTACGGACACCGTCGCGGTCCGGCTGCGCCACTGGACGTACGGGACGAACCCGCGGCACGCCGAATCGGAAGCCGTCACCCCCGGTCAGCTCCAGCCCCTGGACGTCGTGCTGGTCGAAGCGGGTGAGCTGATCCCGGCGGACGGCGACATCATCGACGGCGCCGCCGCGGTCGACGAGTCCGCCGTCACCGGCGAATCGGCGCCGGTGATCCGGGAGTCCGGCGGCGACCGCAGCGGCGTCACGGGTGGTACCACCGTGCTGTCGGACTCGATCGTCGTGCGGGTCACCTCCCGCCCGGGACACAGCTTCATGGACCGCATGATCGCCCTGGTCGAAGGCGCGTCGCGGCAGAGGACGCCGAACGAGATCGCCCTGAACATCCTGCTGGCCGCCCTCACGGTGATCTTCATCCTGGTCGTCGTCTCGCTCCAGCCGATGGCCGCCCACGCGGGAGCCGCCCAGACCACCACGGTCCTGGTGGCCCTCCTGGTCACCCTCATCCCGACGACCATCGGCGCCCTGCTCTCCGCCATCGGCATCGCGGGCATGGACCGCCTCGTCCAGCGCAACGTGGTCGCGTTGAGCGGACGGGCGGTCGAAGCCGCCGGCGACGTGAACACCCTGCTCCTCGACAAGACCGGCACGATCACCCAGGGCAACCGCGAGGCCGTCGCCCTCGTCCCGCTCCCCGGCGTGGACCACCTCCAGCTCGCGGACGCGGCCCAGCTGGCCTCGCTCGCGGACGAGACGCCCGAAGGCCGTTCCATCGTCGCCTTGGCACAGCGCTACGGGCTCCGGCCGACCGCCGTGGAGGACTTGAGTAGCCCGCGCTTCCAGGAGTTCAGCGCCCGTACCCGGGTGAGCGGGATCAATCTGAGCTGGCCCAACGGAGCCGGCTGCGCCATCCGCAAGGGCGCGGCCGCCCAGGTTGCCGAGTGGGTGGAGCTGCGGGGCGGGACCGTGCCGACGGAGGCCCTGCACTGGTCCGACGAGGTCTCGGCCTCCGGCGGCACGCCCCTTCTCGTGGCGGTCCACGACTGGGACGGACCGCGGGTCCTCGGCATCGTCCACCTGAAGGACGTCGTCAAGGAGGGCATCCGGGAACGGTTCGAAGAACTGCGCCGGATGGGGATCCGTACGGTCATGGTGACCGGCGACAACCCGCTGACGGCCCGGGCCATCGCGCAGGAGGCCGGCGTCGACGAGTACCTCGCCGAGGCCACCCCCGAGGACAAGCTCGCCCTGATCAAGCGGGAGCAGGCGGACGGCAAGCTGGTGGCGATGACCGGTGACGGCACGAACGACGCACCGGCGCTCGCCCAGGCCGACGTGGGCGTGGCGATGAACACGGGCACCTCGGCCGCCAAGGAGGCCGGGAACATGGTGGACCTGGACTCCAACCCCACCAAGCTCATCGACATCGTCGAGATCGGCAAACAACTCCTCATCACCCGGGGAGCCCTGACCACCTTCTCGATCACGAACGACGTCGCGAAGTACTTCGCGATCGTCCCCGCGATGTTCACCGCGGCCCACCCGGGGCTGGAGGCGCTCAACATCATGGGCCTGCACAGCCCGTTGTCCGCGATCACCTCGGCGATCATCTTCAACGCGCTGATCATCGTCGCCCTCATCCCGCTCGCCCTGCGCGGCGTCCGCTACAGGCCGGCCTCCGCGCACGACCTGCTGCGCCGGAACCTCGCCGTGTACGGGCTGGGCGGCCTCGTCCTGCCGTTCGTCGGGATCAAGGTCATCGACCTGCTGGTGTCCATGATTCCCGGGCTCGGGTGAGATCCGGTCCGTCCGTCCACCGCCCCGGATTCGAGACCGGCGTCGCCGTCATGCCGCACGTCAAGGGTGATCCGGACGACGCCCCCGAGAAGCCCGCGGGCCGGATCCGCGGTGCCAAGAAGCTGCTGACGACCGCGGCCATCATCATGAGCGTCTTCCTGATCAGCTCCAGCTTCATCACCACCCTGCTGATCCCGGCAGACCAGTTCCAGCCGGGCGGCGAGGCCAACGGCCGCGCCCTCGCCTACCTCGCGCACGAGTACCTGGGCTCCGCCTTCGGCACCGTCTACGACATCTCCACGATCCTGATCCTGTGGTTCGCCGGCTCCTCCGCCATGGCCGGCCTGCTCAATCTCATGCCGCGCTACCAGCCCCGCTACGGCATGGCCCCGCACTGGGCCCGCGCCCTGCGCCCCATGGTCATCGTCTTCACCTTGATCGCCTTCCTGGTGACCTGGATCTTCGACGCCGACGTGGACGCGCAGGGCGGCGCCTACGCCACCGGCGTCCTGGTTCTGATCACCTCGGCTGCTGTCGCCGTGACCATCGCCGCCCGCCGGGCCGGCGAGCGCGGCTGGACGATCGGCTTCGGCGTCATCTCCGCGGTCTTCATCTACACCACCGCCGTCGACGTCGTGGAGCGCCCCGACGGCGTGAAGATCGGGGCGTGCTTCATCGGCGGCATCATGGCCCTCTCGCTGCTGTCCCGCCTCGCCCGCGTGTTCGAGCTGCCCGTCACGCACGTGGAACTCGACGACATGGCGCGTCGATTCGTCCGTGACACCGCCAACCGCACCATCCGCTTCGTCGCCAACGAGCCCGACCACCGCGACAGGACCGAGTACCGCGAGAAGGCCGAGCAGATCCGTGCCGACAACGACATCCCGCCCGGCGACGACGTCATGTTCGTCGAGGTCACCGTCCTGGACGCGTCCGAGTTCGAATCCGGCCTGCGCGTACGCGGCGAGGTGCTCCACGGCCGCTACCGCGTCCTGACCCTGGAGAGCTCCAGCATCCCCAACGCCCTGGCCGCGCTGCTGCTCCACGTACGGGACGAGACCGGGCAGCGCCCCCACATCTACTTCGAGTGGACCGAGGGCAACCCGATGGCCAACTTCCTGAGGTTCTTCCTCTTCGGGCAGGGCGAGGTCGCCCCGTCACCCGAGAGGTGATCCGGGAGGCGGAACCGGACCGGTCCCGCCGCCCCCACGTGCACGCCGGCTGACCTCCGCGTTCCGGGGCCCGGCGTCAAGATGCCGACAGGAATCCCGCCGGACCCTCGCCAAGGCGTCGATCCGGCGGGATTCTCACAGGGTGACCATCGACTGGCTTCCCAACCGCGGCATCCGCCGGGCGACCCTCGTCCTCGGCGTAGCCGGCGTGGCCGGCGTGGCCGGCGTGACCGTGATCACCACCGGCGCCGTCCTCGAAGCCCTGTGGCTGCTGGGCATCGGCGTCTGGGCGATCATCACCGCCATGATGATCGAACTCGTCTACCGGCCTTAGGCCGTCCTTTCCGGGTCGTGCCGGACCGGCACGACCCGGAGGAGGCGGCGCCCTAGAGACCGATGTCGCGGCTCCGGAAGTCCTCCAGCGTCTCGCGCCGGAGCAGGACCCGGGCCGAGCCCTCGTGGACCGCGATGACCGGGGGGCGGCCGACCATGTTGTACCCGGACGCCATGGACAGCTGGTAGGCGCCCGCCACCGGTACGGCCAGCAGGTCGCCGGGGTGGACGTCACCCGGCAGCTCCACGTCGGAGGCGAGGATGTCACCGGCCTCGCAGTGCCGCCCGACGACCGTGGCCCGGCAGGGCGTGACCGTGGAGTGGCGGCCGACGAGCCGGGGTGCGTACCGGACCCCGTACAGGGCGGGCCGGGGGTTGTCGCTCATCCCGCCGTCCACGGCCACGAACACCTTCTCGCCGGTGCGCTTGACGGCGAGCACCCGGTACAGCGCCACACCCGCCGGCCCGGACACCGCCCGCCCCGGCTCGATGGCGAGCCGCGGCACGTCCAGCCCTGCGGCGGCGCAGCACTCGCTCAGCTCGGCGCGGAGCTGCCGGGCGAGCGCGGTGAGGTCGAGGGCCGCCTCGCCGGGCCGGTAGGCGACGCCGTGGCCGCCGCCCATGTCCAGCTCGGACAGGACCACGCCGTGTTCGTCGCGCAGGCGGGCCATCAGCTCCACCATGCGGCGCATTGCCACGAGGTACGGCTCCACGGTCGTGATCTGGGAACCGATGTGGCAGTGCAGGCCGGTGAGTTCGAGCTGCGGCTGGCCCAGGATCCTGGCGACGGCGTGCTGCGCCGAGCCGTCGGTGGGGGAGAGGCCGAACTTCTGGTCGTCCGTGCCGGTGCGGATCTTGTCGTGGCCGCCGGCCGAGACACCCGGTACGACGCGCACCATCACCTTCTGGTGCCCGTCGGCGCCGACGGCGGCCGCGATCCGCGCGATCTCGGACGGACTGTCGATCACGATCCGCCCCACCCCGAGCCGCAGCGCGGTCGCGATGTCCCTGGGTGACTTGGCGTTGCCGTGCAGCACGATCCGCTCGGGCGGGAACCCCGCCGTCACGGCGAGCTCCAGCTCCCCGGCCGAGCACACGTCCAGGCCCAGGCCCTCCTCCTGGACCCAGCGCACCATCGCGCGGCAGAGGAACGCCTTGGCCGCGTACAGCACTTCGGCCTCCGGGAAGGCGTCGCGGTAGGTGCGGCAGCGCTCGCGGACCTCGCCCTCGTCCAGGACGTACGCGGGTGTGTCGAACCGCTCGGCCAGCTCGGCCAGGGACACCCCGCCGACGGAGAGGCCGCCGTGCGGGAGCCGGGCCGTGGACGCGGGCCATATCGACAGGTCATCGGTACGGGGCGGGACCTCGGGGAGGGCGGCGATCGTCATGGTGCGATTCCCTTCAGGCTTTCCGGGCAGCGGTTTCGGTCGTGCGGAGCACCGGGGCGCCGACGCCGCCGACCGGCCCGGAAGCCGCCGTCGTGGTGGCCGAGGGAGCCGTGAGGGTCGGATCGACTACGTACAGGGGGCCGTCCGGGACCCGTTCCTCGGACTCCGGGTCGTCGTCGTACTGGAACAAACACATGGGGCCCTCCCAGAGGAACCACGAGTGGCAGATGGGGCCCCGGTGGCGGGGAGGCGGTCCGGGGCGCGACACCGAAGCTATCCCCGCGAGCGCACCCCTGTGGTCACCCCATGACGGGACCTTGACGGCGGCGGCCCCACTCCATACGGATCGCTGATGGGGGGCCCGGCAGCGTCAGGAGCACGTCATGCCCGCGGCTCCGACGGCCTCCTGGTGGTGGGCACCGGCTCCCGCAGCCCGCTGCGCCGCCTCGTCCGCCCCTCGGTGGCGCGCCACTGCCTGGCGCACGCGGCCTGCCCGGTGCTGACCGTCCCGCCGTCGCCCCTCCAGGCCGACTTCGACGAGGTGCACCGCCGCAACGTCTGGCGGGTGCCTCTGGACGCCCGTGAGCTGACCCCGTAAGTGCCGCCGGGGCCCGCCGGGCCGCTGAATTTGTCCGTCCGTGACAAGAGTGAACTCGGGTGCGATGACGGTCGTATGCAGATCGGGGGGACAGCGTCCATCGATAGAGGAGTTGCCATGACCCGGAAACGGACCATGAGTCGCACGAAGAAGCTCGTTCTCTCCGTCGTGGCGGGAACCCTGGTGGCAGGAGGGGTCGTCGCCACGATGGCGACCGGTAACGCCGCCGTGCCCGAGGTGGTGTGTCAGGGGTCGACGGTGACCTTGTCGGGTGAGGGGGGTGCGCCGGCGGCGAGCAGTGGGACGTTCCCGGTGGGTACGAAGCTGAAGGTGACGAACCTGGACAACGGTCAGGCGACGACGGTGACGGTGAACGGGCCGTCGGGGAGCTGTGTGTTGTTGAACAACGCGGCTTTCGACACGGTGCGGGAGCCGGGTAAGAACCTGATCCGCCGGGCCCGCATCGAGCGTCTGGGCGGTGGCGGTGGCGGTGCCGCGCCGTCCGCGCCGTCGTCCGCGCCGTCCGGTGCGTCCGGTGCGTCCGGTGCGTCCGGTACGGGGGGTGCGGCGGCCGGTGCGGCGGGTGTGCGGGTGCCTCCGGCCACCGGCGAGGTGGTGTGTCAGGGGTCGACGGTGACCTTGTCGGGTGAGGGGGGTGCGCCGGCGGCGAGCAGTGGGACGTTCCCGGTGGGTACGAAGCTGAAGGTGACGAACCTGGACAACGGTCAGGCGACGACGGTGACGGTGAACGGGCCGTCGGGGAGCTGTGTGTTGTTGAACAACGCGGCTTTCGACACGGTGCGGGAGCCGGGCAAGAACCTGATCCGCCGGGCCCGCATCGAGCGCGTGGGCTGAGCCGCCGGAACCCGTTGCGAGTCGCCGCCGCCATGACGGGGGCGCGGCGCGCGCTCCCGCCCCCGGCGGGCCGGCCGTGAGGCGGGTCCGCCGGGGGCGGCCCGCTTGCGGCCGGCCCGGGGGTGCGTGGGGCTCCCGCGCGGGTGTTGGTGGGTCAGGCGGCGGGTGTGCCGGGTTGGTCGTGGGTGGAGCAGTGGATTCCGCCGCCGCCGGAGGCGATGGTGTCGATGGGGACGGGGACGATGTCACGTTTGCGCCGATGAGTTCTCTCATCTTCCGCAGTCAATAGAGCATGGTGGGTGTGCGGCGGCCGCGCGTGCGGTCCGATCGCGCACCGGCCGAAGCTGCCGAGCACCGGACACGAGACACTGAGGAACCCAGATGCGAACCCTGATCAGCACCGCCTTCATCTCCCTCGACGGCGTCGTGGAGGCCCCGGGCGGGGAGCCCGGATACCGGAACTCCGGATGGACCTTCAAGGACGTGGAGTTCCTGCCCGAGGCGTTCGAGATCAAGGGCCGCGAGCAGGAGGAAGCCGCGGCCATGCTGCTGGGCCGGACGAGCTACGAGGCGTTCAGCCCGGTGTGGCCCGACATGGCGGACTTCGCCGGCTACAAGGCGATGCCCAAGTACGTCGTCTCCACCACCCTCGGCGAGGGCGACCTGGTGGCCAATTGGGGCGAGACCACGATCCTGCGCTCGCTCGACGACGTCGCCGCGCTGAAGGAGACCGAGGGCGGCCCGATCATCGTCCACGGAAGCGCGTCCCTGAACCGGGGCCTCGCCGACGCCGGCCTGATCGACCGCTACCACCTGCTCGTCTTCCCGCTCCTGCTCGGCGCGGGCAAGCGGCTGTTCAGCGCCACGGACAAGGACACGCAGAAGCTGAAGCTCGTCGAGCACGAGGCGTACGCCAACGGCCTGCAGAAGAACGTGTTCGAAGTCGTCCGCTGAGGCACGGCACGGTACGGGCGCGGCCGGGGGCGGGGCGTGCGGGGCGGGCGTCACCCCGCACCCGGCGCGGCCGGTCAGTCCCGGTGCTGCACGATGTTGAGGACGTTGCCGTCCGGAGCGCGTACGAAGAACCGGCGTACCCCCCAGGCCTCCGTCGTCAGCGGGTGCACGATCTCGAACCCCAGGGCCAGCGCCTCCGCGTACGCGCCGTCCACGTCGGGGGTGTGCACGGAGACGACCGAGTCCTCGGGGGCCGTCTCGTCCCGCGTGACCAGCTGAACGTGCTCCCCGTTGTCGGGGGAGGTGTAGCGCGCGACCCACCCCAGGTTGAACTCCTCGGTGCTCAGCCCCAGGTACCCGGTGTAGAAGGCCTTCGCCTCGTCGATGTCGGCCACGGGCAGGTTGGTGGTGATGCGATGGACACGCACGTCGTGCACCTCTTTCGGTTTGCCGTGGGAACCACCGGTCAACGGTCGCACGTCGCGTGGGGCGTCGCCATCACCGATGACGCCGCCCTCCGTGGCAGCTCCTCGGTGTCCCGGACCGGCTGCTTCGGCATCAGGACGGTGTCGACGATGGAGGCGCGGGCGTTGGCGGTCTTGACGAGCGCCGGCTGTGGGCCCGCGCCGGGCCGGGCACGCCCGCAGCCGCGCCGGCTCCCCACGGGCGGTCCGGACCACCCGCCAGGTGGTGGAGTCCATCGTCGTCCGCTGAACTGCCGCGTCCGCCCCGCACGCGGGGACGGGGGGAGATGCCTCAGTCCTCGCTCTCGCCCGTTCCCACGACGTACGCGACGAGCGCGCCGGCGAACACGGCCCAGGCGGCCGCCGAGGGGCCCGCGGTGATCCAGGCGAGGAGCCCGAGCAGCAGGGCGGCAAGGGCTCCGGTGGCCATGGCCCGGGGACTGGTGAGGAACGCCCACTGCCCGCGCCCGCTGCCCGGCCGGCGGATCTCGGCGACGGCCGTCCTGATGACGAGGGCGGCCACCACCAGGGCGATGCTGAGCAGGGTGATCCCCATGGCGCGCGCCTCCGGTCCGGTCCGACGTACTGCACCGCAGTCTGCTCTGCTTCGTCGCGCAGGTCGATGCCGGGGGTCCGATGCGCCGGTCCGGTGTGCCGGCCGGCCGAGCAACGGCCGGCCGGCACGTCGGACTCAGGCGAGGTCGAAGCGGTCGAGCCGCATCACCTTGTCCCAGGCGGCGGCGAAGTCGCGCACGAACTTCTCCCCTGCGTCCCTGGAGGCGTAGACCTCCGAGAGGGCCCGCAGCTGGGCGTGCGAGCCGAAGACGAGGTCGACGGCGGTCGCGGTCCACTTGGTCTCGCCCGTGACGGCATCCCGGCCCTCGAAGACGTTCTCGTCCGCGTCCGAGGCCTTCCACTGCGTGCCCATGTCGAGCAGGTTGACGAAGAAGTCGTTCGTCAACACCCCCGGCCGGTCGGTCAAGACGCCGTGGGGAGAGCGCCGGAAGCCGCCGTCCAGGGCCCGCATGCCGCCGATCAGGACCGTCATCTCGGGCGCCGTCAGGGTCAGCATGGAGGCGCGGTCCAGGAGCAGGGTCTCCGGCGACAGCTTCACCCCGGCCCGCACGTAGTTGCGGAACCCGTCCGCCTCCGGTTCGAGGACGGCGAAGGTCTCCACGTCGGTCTGCTCCTGCGAGGCGTCCGTACGCCCCGGTGCGAACGGCACCGTGATGTCGTGCCCGGCGTCCTTCGCGGCCTGCTCGACGGCCGCGCATCCGCCCAGGACGATCAGGTCCGCGAGCGAGACCTTCGTCCCGCCGGTCTGCGCGCGGTTGAAGTCCTGCTGGATCTGCTCCAGGGTCCGCACCGCCTCGGCCACCTCGGGCAGGTCGTTGACCTCCCAGTCCTTCTGCGGCGCGAGCCGGATGCGGGCCCCGTTGGCCCCACCGCGCTTGTCGGTGCCGCGGAAGCTCGCCGCCGAGGCCCAGGCGGCGGCGACCAGCTGGGGGACCGACAGTCCCGACGAGAGGATCCTGCCCTTGAGCTCGGCGACGTCCGCGTCCGCGACCAGCTCGTGATCGACCGCGGGCACCGGGTCCTGCCACAGCTGCGGCTCCGGTACCCACGGACCGAGGTACCGGGAGAGGGGTCCCATGTCGCGGTGCAACAGCTTGTACCACGCCTTGCCGAACGCTTCCGCGAGCTCCTCCGGGTTCTCGTGGAAGCGCTTGGCGATCGGGCCGTAGACCGGGTCCACCCGCAGCGCGAGGTCCGTCGTCAGCATCATGGGGGCGTGCCGCTTCGCCGGGTCGTGGGCATCGGGCACCGTGTCCCGGGCCGAGTCGTCCGTGGGGGTCCACTGCTTCGCGCCGGCCGGGCTCGTCGTCAGCTCCCACTCGTACCGGAACAGGTTGTCCAGGTACCCGTTGTCCCACGTCGTCGGCGCAGATGTCCACGCGCCTTCGAGCCCGCTGGTGAGCGCGTCGGCGCCCGTGCCGCTGCCGTACGTGTTCCGCCAGCCGAGGCCCTGCTGCTCGATGGGACACGCCTCGGGCTCAGGGCCGATGTACTCGGCGCCGACCGCACCGTGGCACTTGCCGAAGGTGTGGCCGCCGATGATGAGCGCGGCCGTCTCCTCGTCGTTCATCGCCATGCGCCCGAAGGTCTCGCGGATGTCCCGGGCGGCGGCGAGGGGATCCGGGTTCCCGTTGGGCCCTTCCGGGTTGACGTAGATCAAGCCCATCTGTACGGCTCCGAACGGACCGGTGAGTTCCCTGTCGCCGCTGTAGCGCGCGTCTCCGAGCCACGTGTCCTCGGGCCCCCAGAAGATCTCCTCGGGCTCCCAGATGTCCTGCCGCCCGAAAGCGAAGCCGAACGTCTTGAACCCCATCGATTCCATGGCGCAGTTGCCGGCGAAGACCAGCAGGTCGGCCCAGGAGATCTTCCGGCCGTACTTCTGCTTGACCGGCCACAGCAGACGGCGCGCCTTGTCGAGGCTCGCATTGTCGGGCCAGCTGTTGAGGGGGGCGAAACGCTGCGCGCCGGCTCCGCCACCGCCCCGGCCGTCGGCGATGCGGTACGTTCCGGCGGAATGCCAGCTCATCCGGATGAAGAGCGGCCCGTAGTGGCCGTAATCGGCGGGCCACCATTCCTGTGACGCCGTCATCACCTCGAAGACGTCCCGCTTCAGGGCGTCGAGGTCCAGCGTCGCGAACTGCTGCGCGTAGTCGAAGCCCTCACCCATCGGATCGGCCAGAGGCGAGCGCTGGTGGAGCACCTGAAGATCCAGCTGATCCGGCCACCAGTCCCGGTTCGAGCGGGGGCGAGTCGGCTCGGGGGTGGGGGCAGGGATTACCGGGTTCTCGCTGTCGCTTCCGGACACGTCCGTCCTTCTTTCCTGTATCGGTGGTCCCGCTGCCGACCCCCGCCCCCGGCGCCGCCTGAACGACGCCGACGACCGGGAGCGTGTCGGCGCGTCCGTATGGTCGCGCACCGGAGAGCCCACCGCCGCGAGAACACGCGGGGCGCCTCCCCATCACCGGCAGTCGAAATCCAGATCGGGCCCGGCCGACCGTCCGGAATTCCCTCGCTTTCCGGACCCGCCACCATGAATGGCATTTTCTGATCATTCCGCGGGCCGGGTCCAGCGCGCCGAACCACACGTGCGTGACCGCGCTGACGTAGCGCGCCCCGCACCGGTCCGAAGGCACCACCAGCTGCGCGCCGGCCCCGTCGAGCTCCGTGCCGTCGAGGCTCACCCGGGCGGCCGGCTCCGATCCGCTCTTCGCGGGGTGTCGCTGAGGCGGGGGAGCGTGGTGCGGGGGCGGGTACGGTCGCGCCGTGGGTCAGGGGCGGGTCGTGAGGTAGCCGCCCATGGAGGTGAAGTATTCGAGGGCGGGCATCTCAAGGCCCTCCTCGGTGCGTACGCGCGTGATGGCCAGGCCGTGGTTGCGGCCGGTGCGGGCGTCGGCTCCGGCGACGATCGCCACGCCCTCGCCCTCGCGGTAGAAGATGCGGCCGGGCGTGCCGCCGTAGCGGCCCTCGGACACCACCGCGGTCACTATCTCCAGCCGCTTGCCCTTGTGGAAGGTGAACGCGCTGGGGTACGGGGCGGACTGGGCGCGCACGAGGCGCTCCAGGACGTCCGCCGGCCAGTTCCAGTCGATGCGGATGTCGTCCTCGGCGCGCTTGTGGAAGAAGCTGGCCTGCGAGCGGTCCTGCCGGGTGAACTCGGTCTCGCCGGCGGCGATGCGGGCCAGCGCGCCGACGGTGACCGGGGCGATCAGGTCGACCGTCTTGTGGAAGAGGTCGGTCGCGGTGTCGGTGGGGCCGACGGTGACCGCCTGCTGGAGGACGATGTCACCGGCGTCGAGCTCGTCGTCCATCATGTGCGCGGTCACGCCGACTTCGGACTCGCCGTTGATGAGGGCCCAGATCAGCGGGGAGAAGCCGGCGTACTTCGGGAGCAGCGAGTCGTGGACGTTGAGGGTGCCGTGGCGCGGGAGGTCGAAGATGCGCGACGGTATGTACGTGCGCCAGTTGTTCGCCACGATGATGTCCGGGTCCGCCTCCTTGAGGCGCGTGAACAGCTCCTCGTCGTCGGGGCGGTTGCGGATGACCACGGGGACGCCGTGTGCTTCGGCCAGGTCCGCGACCGAGTCGCTCCAGATCTTCTCGTAGGCGTGCTCGCTCTTGGGGTGGGTGACGACCATCACCACGTCGTGCTCGGAGTCCAGGAGCGCTTGCAGGGTGCGGTGGCCCCAGGTCTGATAACCGAACATGACGACCCGCATGGGGTTCCTCCTCTGGAGAGCAATAGATCACCAGAAAGTAAAGCAAGCCTTACCTAAGGATGCAACGTACCGGATTCTAGGCGCCCTTTGCAGCCATAGTGGCCGGTTTGACTGATTTGCCTGGTCGACAGGGTGCCGTAATGAGGTTAGCTTTACCTAAGTTCGCTCGGCCTGCTGCTCATCGGTATGCCCTGCCCAGATTCTCCTCGGCGCCTCACAGGCGGCTGTCTCGCATGATCGGAGTGACATGTCACAGGCTCTTCCTGATGACGCACCGGTGATCCACGACCTCATAGGCATCGGCTTCGGGCCGTCCAATGTGGCCATGGCGATAGCGCTCACCGAGCACAATGCACGCGTCGACATGCAGGAGGCGGTCACTGCTCACTTCTTCGAGCAGCAGCCGTGTTTCGGCTGGCACCGCGGCATGCTGTTCGAGGACGCGACCATGCAGGTGTCGTTCCTCAAGGACCTGGTGACGCTGCGGAACCCGTCGAGCGAGTACAGCTTCCTCTGCTATCTGCAGAGCAAGGGGCGGCTGATCGACTTCGTCAACCACAAGAACCTGTTCCCGCTGCGCGTGGAGTTCCACGACTACTTCGAGTGGGCCGCCGCCAAGGTCGACGACATGGTGTCCTACGGACACGAAGTGGTCGCCGTGCGGCCCGTCGTGCGCGACGGCGTCATCGAGTACGTGGACGTCACCGCCCGCTCCGGCGCCGAACTGGTCACCCACCGGGCCCGCAACCTCGTGATCGGCACCGGCCTGCGGCCCTACATGCCCGAGGGCGTCGAGCGCACCGAGCGCGTGTGGCACAACTCCGACCTGCTCCGGCGGGTGGACGGCCTGGACGGCACCGACCCGTCCCGGTTCGTCGTCGTCGGCGCCGGCCAGAGCGCCGCGGAGAACGTGGCCTTCCTGCACCGCCGCTTCCCCGAGGCCGAGGTCTGCGCGGTGTTCGCCCGCTACGGCTACAGCCCGGCGGACGACAGCAAGTTCGCCAACCGGATCTTCGACCCCGCGGCCGTGGACGAGTACTACACGGCTCCCGGCGAGGTCAAGAACAAGCTGATGGACTACCACGGCAACACCAACTACTCCGTGGTGGACATCGACCTGATCGACGACCTGTACCGCCAGTCGTACCAGGAGAAGGTCCTGGGCGAGGAGCGGCTGCGCTTCCTCAACGTCTCCCGCCTCTCGGACGTCGTCGAGACGCCCGACGGCGTGAAGGTGACCGTCGAGTCCCTGGTCTCCGGCGAGGAGACCCCCCTCGACGCCGACATCGTGGTCTACGCCACGGGGTACCGGCCCGCCGACTCCCTCGGCCTCCTCGGCGAGGTCGAAGGGTTCTGCCACCGCGACGACGAGGGCCGCGTCCGCGTCGAGCGCGACTACCGCATCACGACGGACCCCGCGCTGCGCTGCGGCATCTACCTCCAGGGCGGAACCGAGCACACGCACGGCATCACCTCCTCCCTGCTGTCCAACACCGCTATCCGGGTCGGCGAGATCCTGGAGTCGGTCATCGACCGGACCCCGAAGCCGGCCGCCGGCGAAGCCCAGCTGGTCGCCGACGGGATCGGCACCTCCAGCTAGGGGGCCGCCCGCCCCACCCTCTCCTCCTGCCTGGCAGCGCCGTCCTGCCGGGCGTGAGGCATGCACTGCGCAACCCCCGTGAAAGGAACACCCGTGTCCGTTGGTTCCCGCCCCGCGCTGACGAGGATCGTCAGAAACCTTCCCCGTGTGGCCGCCGCGGCCGCCGCCGCTCTCGTTCTGAGTGCGTGTGGTGGTGGCGAGGAGAAGAAGGCCGAGTCCAAGCCGTCCGGGGAGGCGACCGGTTCGTCCGCCGCGTTCCCGGTGACCGTCGAGCACAAGTACGGGTCGACGACGATCGACGCGGAGCCGAAGAAGGTCGTCACGCTCGGCCTGTCCGACCAGGACGCGGTGCTGGCCCTGGGCGTGAAGCCGGTCGGCGCCGTGGACTGGTTCAAGGAGACCCCGTACGGCAAGTGGCAGTGGTCGAAGGACCTGTGGGGCTCGACGCCGCCGCAGGTCGTCGGCGAGCGCGACGAGTACAACATGGAGAAGATCGCGGCGCTGAAGCCGGACCTGATCATCGCCCAGTACTCGGGCATGAAGAAGGAGCAGTACGACACGCTCTCCAAGATCGCCAAGGTCGTCGCGCAGCCGAAGGGCTCGGAGGACTACCAGGCGACGTGGCAGGTGATGACGCAGCAGATCGGCAAGTCGCTGGGCAAGGACGCCGAGACGCAGAAGCTGATCGCGGGGATCGACGCGCGGTTCAAGGCCGTCCGGGAGAAGCACCCGGAGTGGAAGGACAAGACGGTCGCGGTCGGCGAGCCCGTCGAGCCCGGCAAGTTCTCCGCGTTCTCCCCGAAGGACCCGAAGGTCATCTTCCTCAGCGAGATGGGCTTCACGACCTCCGAGGCCTACCGCACCGCGCTGGGCAAGGACAACATCGCCGACCTGAGCTCCGAGCGGTTCGACGTGATGGAGGCCGACCGGACGGTGTGGCTGGGCACTCCCGACACCGAGGCGGCGATGAAGGCCGACCCGCTGTACGCGAAGACCAAGGTCAACCAGGAGAAGCGCGACCTGTTCCTGCCGTACGACAGCCCGGACATCGGCGCGGCGCTCTCCTTCAACACCGTGCTGAGCATCCCGTACGCCATCGACCAGGTCGTCCCGAAGCTCGAAGCCATCAAGTAACGACCAGCCACCGACGCGCAGGACCAGGGAAAGGCCTACTGAACGATGATGGACACCGACTCGGACCGGACCGCTGCCGCCGGGACACCCGTCACCGGTGGACAATCCGGGATCTGGCTCGCTCAGCAGATCGAGCCGGACAGTTCGGCCTTCAACGTCTCGTTCACCCTGGAACTGCGAGGTGACGTCGACCTCGACCGCCTGACCGCCGCCGTGCGGCAGGTGGTCGAGGAGGCGGACTGCCTCCACGTCGTCTTCACGACCACCGGGGACGGCAGCCCCCGCCAGCTTCCCCGCCGCATGCCCGTCGACGTCCCCGTCGTCGACCTGCGCGCCGAGGCCCACCCCGAGGACGCCGCCTGGGAATGGATGGGCGCCCACCGGGCCCGCCCCCTGGCCCCCGCGGACGGCCCCCTGTTCTCCCACACCCTGATCCGGCTCGCCGACGACCGGGTGCTCTGGTACCAGTGCTACCACCACCTCGTCATCGACGGCGTGAGCATCGGCCTGCTCTCCCGGCGGGCCGGTGAGCTCTACACCGGCACCCGGGAGGTCGCCCCCGTCGCCTGGGACGCGACCCGGCTCGCCGCCTCCGAGGAGGCCTACCGCGCCTCCGAGGCGTACGCCGAGGACCGCGCGTACTGGCTGGAGCGCCTCGCGGACCGGCCGCAGCCGGTCCGCCTGGTCGAGCCCGGCCAGAAGCTCCTCACGCGCCGCTACCGGCGCACCACCGAACTCTCCGCGGCCGACACCGACCGGCTCAAGGCCGCCGCCCAGGCGTCCGGGGTCCGGCTGTCCGCCCTGCTGGTCGCCGCCGTGGCCGCGTACACGCACCGCACCACCGGCGAACAGGACCTCGTCCTGGGCCTGCCCGTCACCACCCGCCGCGACCGCGCCATCCTCGGCGTCCCCGGCATGGTCTCCAACATCGTGCCGCTGCGGCTGACCGTACGCCCCGGCACGACCGTCGCCGAGCTGCTCGCCCAGACCCACGCGCGGATCGCCGAGGCCGTCACCCACGGCCGGTACCGCGCCGAGGACCTGGCCAAGGAACTCGGCCTGGTCGAGGGCGTGTCCGAGCTCGTCGGCCCCACCGTCAACATCCTGCCCGGCACCGACTGGCTGAGCTTCCGCGACCACCAGTCCGACCTGCGCCCCCAGTGGCTCGGCGCGGTCAGCGACCTGGCCGTCAGCGTGGGCGAATCCGTGCGCGGCGCCGTCCGCGTCCTCTTCGACGCCGACGCCGACCAGTGCACCGAGGACGGCCTCGTCGCCCACCAGGAGCGCTTCGGCATCCTCCTCGACGCCTTCGCCGAGGACCCCGACCGGCGCGTGGGCCGGCTCGAACTCACCACCGCCGCGGAACGCGCCCGGCTGCTGGTGGACTTCGGCACCTCCCCGAGCGATTCCCCCGAACTGTCCTGGCCGGCCGCCTTCGAGGCACAGGTGAGCCGCGACCCCGGGGCCGTCGCCCTGGTCTGCGAGGACACCGAACTCACCTACGCGGAACTCGACGCCGCCGCCAACCGGCTCGCCCGCCTCCTCGCCGCCCGCGGCGTGGGCACCGAGGACGTCGTCGGCGTGGCCCTGCCGCGCTCGCCCGAACTCGTCACCGCCCTGCTCGCCGTGATGAAGACCGGCGCCGCCTACCTGCCGCTGGACTCCGACCACCCGCAGGACCGCCTCGCGTACATGCTCCAGGACGCCGGCGCCCGCACCGTCGTCACCGCGCGGGAGCAGGCCGAGGGCCTGCCCGCGCTCCCCGGCCTGGCGCTGCTCCGGCTCGACGACCCGCAGACCGCCGCCGCCCTCGCCGCGCAGGACCAGGCCGCCCTCGGCCTGGACATCCCTCTCGACCGGGCCGCGTACGTCATCTACACCTCCGGCTCCACCGGCCGTCCCAAGGGCGTCGTCGTCCCCCACGACGGCATCGGCAGCCTCATCGCCACCGCCACCGAACGCATAGGCATCGGCCCGGACAGCCGGGTCGTCCAGTTCGCCTCCGTCGGCTTCGACGTGACGGTCTGGGACCTGGTCATGTCGCTGTGCGTCGGCGGCCGGATCATCGTCGTTCCCACCGAGCGCCGCGTCGCGGGCCCCGCCCTCACCGACTACATCGCGGCCCACCGCGCCACCCACATGATCCTGCCGCCGTCGCTGGTGTCGGCGCTGCCGCAGGACTGCGAACTGCCCGAGGGCTGCGTGCTCGTCGTCGGCACCGAAGCCGTCCCGAGCGAGCTGATCGCCCGCTGGTCGCACCGCCTGCAGATCGTCGTCGCCTACGGCCTCACCGAGGCGAGCGTCAACTCCACCCTCTGGCTCGCCCGCCCCGACTGGCAGGGACCCGTCCCGATCGGCGAACCCGACCCCAACACCCGGGCCTACGTGCTCGACTCCGCGCTGCGGCCCGTACCCGTCGGCGTCGAGGGCGAGCTGTACGTCGCCGGCCGCGGCCTGGCCCGCGGCTACCTCGGCCGCTTCGGCCTGACCTCCGAGCGCTTCGTCGCCGACCCCTTCGGCGAGCCCGGCACGCGCATGTACCGCACCGGCGACCGGGTCCGCTGGACCGCCGGGGGCAACCTCGACTTCCTCGGCCGCGCCGACGGCCAGATCAAGATCCGCGGCCACCGCATCGAACCGGGCGAGATCGAAAGCGCGTTCATGGCCTGCCCGGGCATCGCCCAGGCCGCCGTCCTGGTCCGCGAGGACCAGCGCGCCGCCAAGCGGCTCGTCGCCTACCTCGTCGCCGACGCCTCCCTGGACACCGCCGGAGCCGAGGCCGCCGTCACCGCCGCCCGTGCCGAGGCCGCCCAGGACCTGCCCGACTACATGGTCCCCTCGGCCGTCGTCCGGATGGACGGCCCGCTGCCGCTCACCCCCAACGGCAAGCTCGACGCCCGCGCCCTGCCCGACCCGCAGTGGACCGCCATGACCGGCGACGCGGCCCCCACGACCCCGGCCGAAACCACCCTCGCCGCGCTCTTCGCCGAAGTCCTCGGACTGCCCTCGGTCGGCGTCCACGACAGCTTCTTCGAGCTCGGCGGCGACAGCATCGTCGCCATCCACCTCGTCACCCGCGCCCGGGCCGCCGGCCTCGCGATCAGCCCCCGCGAGGTGTTCCGGCTCCGCACCGTCGCGGCCCTGGCCCTCGCGGCCGGGGACGCCCCGGACGCGCCGCGGACCGCCGCCCCGCCGCCCGAGCCGTTCACCCTCGTCCCGCTCACCGACGGGGACCGCGCCGAACTCGCCGAGGGCATCGGCGACCTGCTGGACGTGGTACCGGCCACCCCGCTCCAGGAGGGGTTCTACTTCCACGCGGCCGTGGACCGGGGCGGCGCCGATGGTTACGCCGTCCAGGACGCCGTCGAACTCGGCGGAGACGTCGACCCCGAGGCCCTCCGGACCGCCGTGCAGCGCCTCCTCGACCGCCACCCGCTGCTGCGCGCCGCCTTCCGCCAGCACTCCGACGGCCCCGTCGTCCAGGTCATCGGCGCCGATGTCGCGCTGCCCTGGCGGTTCACCGACCTGACCGGCCAGGACCCGGCCCGGCAGGCGGCCGCCGCCCTGGAGGTCGCCGCCGCCGAACGCGGCCGCGGCTTCGACCTCGGCGCCCCTCCGCTGATGCGCGCGGCCCTGGTCCGGCTCGACGCGCAGCGCTCCGTACTGCTCCTGACCATGCACCACATCATCGTCGACGGCTGGTCGGTCTCCCTGGTCATGCGGGAACTGCTCGACGGCTACCGCCCCGGCGCGCCCGCCGCGGCGACCGCGGCGGACCCCGCCTACCGGGCGTACACCGGCTGGCTGGCCGGCCTCGACCGGGACCGGGCCCGCGCGGCCTGGCGGGACGCCCTGGCCGGCCTCGACGCGACCGACGGCCTCCCCTTCCGCGCCGGCGAGACGCCGGGCACCGCCTCCGGCCGGATCACCGTGGAGCTGTCCGCCGACCGGACCGCCGCGCTCACCGCCGGGACGCGCCGTCTCGGACTGACCCTCGCCGCCGTCGTACAGGGCGCGTTCGGCCTCGTGCTCGGCGACGTCGTCGGCGCCCAGGACCTCGTCCTCGGTACCACCGTCTCCGGCCGCCAGGCCCCCGTACAGGACATCGAGACGCTCGTCGGCCTGCTCATCAACACCGTGCCCGCCCGGCTCGGCTGGCGCCCCGAGCAGAGTCTCGCCGAGGTCCTCACCGCCTTCCAGGACGGCCAGGCCGACCTGCTGGACCACCAGCACCTCGGGCTCGCCGAGATCCAGCGGGCCGTCGGCCGGGGCGACCTCTTCGACGCCCTCGTCGTCGTCGAGAACCTGCCCGAGGCCGGCGACGCCGCCGACCCGCGGGGCCTCGTCCGGATCCTCGGATCCGAGATCCGCGACGCGGTGCACTACCCGCTCGCCCTCACCGTGCTGCCCGGCACGGCGCTGCGGCTCCAGCTGGACCACGACCCGGCCCGCCTGGACGCCCGCGCCGCCGCCCGCTTCGCCGACCGGCTGCTCGCCGTGCTGGAACAGGTCACCGCCGACCCGCACCTGCCGGTCGGCCGGCTCGCCGCGCAGTCCGCGGACGAGCAGCGGACCACCCTCGCCGCCCTCGCCGGAGCCGAGCGGCGGCTGCCCGCGGACACCGTGCACGGCGCCTTCGCCGCGCAGGCGCGCCGCACCCCCGACGCCGTCGCGCTGGTCCACGAGGGCGGCCACACCTCGTACGCCGAACTCGACGCCCGCGCCGAGGCGCTGGCGCACCGGCTGGCCGCCCGCGGGGTCAGCGCCGAATCCGTGGTCGCCGTCGCCGTGCCCCGGTCCGCCGAGACCCTCGTCGCCCTGCTGGGCGTCATGAAGGCCGGCGCCGCCTACCTGCCCGTCGACGTCGACTACCCGGCCGAGCGGGTCCGCCACATGCTCACCGACTCCGGCGCCCGCACCGTCGTCGCCACCGCGCGGTCCCTGGCGAAGCTGCCCGCCCTCGACGGGGTCGCCCCCGTCCTCCTCGACGGCCCCGAGGCGGCCGCGGACGCCCCCGCGACGGGCGCGCTCGACCCCGTCGACCCCGACGGCGCCGCGTACGTGATGTACACCTCCGGCTCCACCGGCCTGCCCAAGGGCGTGGTCGTCCCGCACCGGGCCGTCGTCGGCCAGCTGGCCTGGACCGCGGAGGAGTTCGGCTTCGGCCCCGGCGAGCGGGTGCTGCACCAGTACTCGACCAGCTTCGACCCCTCCGTCCAGGAGATCTTCGTCCCCCTGCTCACCGGCGGCACCGTGGTCGTCGCCAGGCCCGACGGGCACCGCGACCCCGCCTACCTCGCCGGGCTGATCCGCGCCGAGCGGGTCACCAACGTCGACCTCGTGCCGTCGCTGTACACCGCCCTGCTCGCCGAGGACGTGGACGGCGCCCCCTGGTGGGCGAGCCTGCGCCGCGCCTTCAGCGGCGGCGAGGCCCTGCCCGTCCCGCTCGCCCGGCGCTGGCAGGACCGCACCGGCGTCCCCCTGCACAACGTGTACGGGCCCACCGAGGCCGTCATCCAGGTCACCAGCTGGCAGGCGGGCGCCGAGAGCGCCGGAGCGGCCACCGTGCCCATCGGCCGGCCCGTGTGGAACACCCGGCTGCACGTCCTCGACCGGTACCTGCGCCCGGTGGCCCCGGGCGAACCGGGCGAGCTCTACCTCGCGGGCGACCAGCTCGCCCGCGGCTACCACGGACGCACCGCGCTCACCGCGGAACGCTTCGTCGCCGATCCGTTCGGCACTCCGGGCGCGCGGATGTACCGCACCGGAGACATGGTCCAGTTCAGCGCGGACGGAGTGCTCACCTACCTCGGGCGCACCGACCACCAGGTCAAGATCAGGGGAAACCGAGTGGAACTCGGGGAAATCGAAGCCCGCCTGCGGGACGATCGACACGTCGCCGACGCGGTGGTCGTCGCCCGCGACGACGAGCGCGGCGTCAAGCAGCTGGTCGCCTACCTGGTCCCGGCCCAGGGCGGCCCGGCCGACGCGTTCGACGCCGAGGCGGTGCGGACCGCCCTGACGGGCACGCTGCCCGCGCCCATGGTGCCCAGCCACTTCGTCGCCCTCGACGCGCTGCCGCTCACCCCGGGCGGGAAGACCGACCTGAAGGCCCTGCCCGCCCCGACGGTCCGCCGCAAGGCCGGCCGCGGCTCCTCGCGCGAGGGACGCGAGCAGCAGCTCTGCACGATCTTCGCCGAGGTGCTCGGCCTCGACGCGGTCGACGCCGACGAGGACTTCTTCATGCTCGGCGGCGACAGCATCCTCTCCATGTCCGTCTCCAGCCGCGCCCGCAAGGCCGGCCTGTCGGTCAGCCCCCGCGAGGTCTTCGAGCACCGCACCCCGGCCGCCCTCGCCGCCGCCACCGGCGGCGCGGACGCCGCTGCCGCTCCCGCCGCCGACACCGACGGCGTCGGCGACATCACCCTGCTGCCGATCGTCCACCAGCTCCGCGAAGACGGCGGCCCCATCGGCCGGTTCAACCTGTCGATGCTGCTCCAGGCACCCGCGGACGCCGACGCCGACCGGCTGACCCGCGTCCTGCGGGCCGTACTGGACCACCACGACGGCCTGCGGACGTCCCTGACCCGCATGGACCTCGGCCCCGCCATCCCGGCCCTCTGGTCTGCCACCACCACCCCGGCCGGCAGCGTCGACGCCGCCGCCGTACTGCGCCGCGCCGACGCCGCCGGACTGGACGACACCGCCCTGCGCGCCCTGATCACCCGCGAGTCGGACGCGGCCGCCGGCCGCCTCGACCCCGACACCGGCGCGATGCTCCAGGCCGTGTGGTTCGACGCCGGCGCCGGCGTGCCCGGCCGGCTGCTCCTCGTCGTCCACCACCTGGTCGTCGACGGCGTGTCCTGGCGCGTCCTGCTCGGCGACCTCGCCGCCGCCTGGGACGCCGCGCTCCAGGGGCAGCGACCCGAGCTGGAGCCCGTACCGACCTCGCTGCGCCGATTCGCCCGGGAGATCGCCGAACAGGCCACCTCCCCGCAGCGGCAGGCCGAACTCCCGTACTGGGCCAAGACCCTGGCCCCCGGCGCCGAGCTGGTCCCCGGCGGCGACCGGTCCGGCACCGCCGGCTCCGCCCGGGACCACACCGTCACCCTCACCACCGAGGAGACCCGCGCCCTCCTGACGGCCGTCCCCGCCAGCGCCGGAGCCGACGTCACCGAGGTGCTCCTCGCCGCCCTGCGCCTGGCGGTGTCCCGCTGGCAGTCCGGCCGCGGCGGCAACGCGGCGGGGGACCTGCTCGTCGACCTCGAACGCCACGGCCGCGACGGCACCGACCTGGACCTGTCCCGCACCGTTGGCTGGTTCACCGCCCTGCACCCGGTCCGGCTGCCCGCCGCCGACGGCGCCCTCGACACCCTGAAGGCGGTCAAGGAGGCCGTCCGCTCGGCCCCCGACTCCGGCGCCGGATACGGCATGCTGCGCTACCTCAACCCGCAGCTCGCCCCGGTCTTCGCCCAGCTGTCCACCGCCCAGGTGCTGTTCAACTACTTCGGCCGGCTGCCCGCCGACCAGGCCGTCGACTGGGCGCCCGCCGCCGAGTCCGACGCCCTGTCCGTGGAAGCGGACGCCGACCTCGCCATGCCGTACCCGCTCCAGGTCAACGCGGTCTGCGCGGACACCCCGCACGGCCCCGAGCTGCGGGCCACCTGGACCTGGCCGGCGGACCGGACCCTGGGCGAGGAGGACGTCCGCGCCCTCGGCCTGGCCTGGGCCGAGGCCCTGCGCGAGCTCATCGCCCAGGCCGCCGGCTCCGGCTCCGCCACCGGCGCGCTGACCCCCTCCGACCTGCCCCTGGTCCAGCTCACCCAGGGCGAGATCGACCGGGTCCAGCAGACCAGCCCGGTCCCCGTAGCCGACATCTGGCCGCTGTCCCCGCTGCAGGAGGGCATCCACTTCCACGCCAGCTACGACACCGACGGCCTGGACGTCTACACCGCCCAGGACTGCTTCGACTTCGGCCACCGCCTGGACCTGGACCGGCTGCGCACGGCCTGCGCCGCCCTGCTCGCCCGCCACCCCGGCCTGCGCGCCGGCATCACCTCCGAGGGACTGCCCGCGCCCGTACAGTTCGTCGGCCCGGCCGGCGGGGTCCCCGTCCCGCTCACCGAGACCGACCTGACCGCCCTCACCGAGGAGCAGCGGCAGACCCGCCTCACCGAGATCGCCGACGCCGACCGCCTGCGCCGCTTCGACCTGGCCGCGCCCCCGCTGTTCCGGCTCCAGCTCATCCGGCTCACCGAGAACGCCGACCGCCTGATGCTCAGCCACCACCTGGTGGCCTGGGACGGCTGGTCCCAGTCCCTGTTCCTCGACGAGCTGCTTGCCCTCTACGCGGCGGCCGGCGACGACACCGGACTCGCCGCCCCCGGCAGCTACCGCGACTACCTGAGCTGGCTCGCCGCCCAGGACTTCGACGCGGCCCGCGCCACCTGGAGCAACGCGCTCGCCGGCCTCGACGAGCCCACCCTCGTCGCCAAGGGCCGCGGCGGCGAGCCGACGATCCCGCGCCGCCACGCCCTCGACCTCGGCCCCGACCTCAGCGACCGGCTGCGCGGCTCCGCCCGTGCGCACGGCCTCACCATCAACGCGGTCCTGTCGGCGGCCTGGGCCCTGGTGCTGTCCGCCGCCGTCGGCCGCAGCGACGTGGTGTTCGGCGCGACCGTCGCCGGCCGCCCCGCCGAGGTGCGCGGCGCCGAGTCGACCATCGGCATGTTCCTCAACACCGTCCCGCTGCGCATCGCCCTGCGCCCCGAGGAGACGGTCGCGGACCTGCTGCGGCGCGTCCAGTCCGAACGCATGGCGCTGATGGACCACGAGTACCTGGGCCTCGCCGAGCTCCAGCGCGCCGGCGGCCACCCGGTCCTCTTCGACACCCTGTACGTGCTCCAGAACTTCGCCGACGAGGGCGCCTTCCGCGAGCTCACCGACCGGCACGGCATCACCGGAGTCGGCAGCGTCGACTCCACGCACTACCCGATGACCCTGATCGTCAACCCGGCCGAGCGCGTCCAGGTCAAGCTGGAGTACCGGCCCGACCTCGTCGACGACGACCAGGCCGCCGCCACCCTGAACCGCTACCGGACCCTGGTGGAGCGCCTCCTCGGCGACCTCACCGCCCCGGTCGGCACCCTCGACCTGCTGCTGCCCGACGAGCACGCCGAGCTGACCGCCGCCTGGGCCGCCGGCAACCAGCCGGTCCCCGACGAGACCGTCGCCGACATGCTCGCCACGCAGGTCGCCCGCACCCCCGACGCCGTCGCCCTCGTCTTCGGCGACACCTCCCTCACGTACGCCGAACTCGACGCCCGCATCAACCGGCTGGCCCGGCTGCTGCTGGCCCGCGGCGCCGGCCCCGAGCGGACCGTGGCCCTGGCGCTGCCCCGCTCCATCGAGATGGTCGTCGCCCTGTTCGCCGTCCTGCGCACCGGGGCCGCCTACCTGCCGCTCGACCTGGACCACCCCGCCGACCGGCTGCGCCTGATGGTCGAGGACACCGGGCCGCTGTGCCTGCTCACCACCCTCACGGTCGCCCCGACCCTGCGCGCCGCGTCCGGCCCGCTCGCCCCCGAGGTCGCCCTCGACGACCCGGCCGTCGCCGCCGAGCTGGCCGGGCACCCCGGCGGCGAGGTCACCGACGCCGAGCGCCCCGCGTTCGCGCACTCGGTCGCGGGCCGCCTGGAGCACCCCGCCTACGTCATCTACACCTCGGGCTCGACCGGCAAGCCCAAGGGCGTCGTCACCCCGTACCGCGGTCTGACGAACATGCAGCTCAACCACCAGGTGGAGGTGTTCGACCCGGCGATCGCCGCGGCCGGCGGCCGCCGCCTGCGCATCGCGCACACCGTCTCCTTCGCCTTCGACATGTCGTGGGAGGAACTGCTCTGGCTCGTCGAGGGCCACGAGGTCCACGTCTGCGACGAGGAACTGCGCCGCGACGCCGAGGCGCTGGTCGCCTACTGCGACGACCACCGCATCGACGTCGTCAACGTCACCCCCACCTACGCCCAGCTGCTGATCGAGGAAGGCCTCCTCGACCGGGACGAGAGCGCCGGCAAGCACCGGCCCGCGCTGGTCCTGCTCGGCGGCGAGGCCGTCTCCGACACCGTCTGGACCCGCCTCGCCGTCACCGAGGACACCTACGGCTACAACCTGTACGGCCCCACCGAGTACACGATCAACACCCTCGGCGGCTCCACCGCCGACAGCCCGACCCCCACGGTGGGCCGCCCCATCCGCAACACCCGCGGCTACGTCCTCGACGCCATGCTGCGCCCGGTCCCGCCCGGCTGCCCCGGCGAGCTCTACATCGCCGGCACCGGCCTCGCCCGCGGGTACCACGACCGGCCCGGGCTCACCTCCGAGCGGTTCGTCGCCGACCCCTTCGGCGCCCCCGGCGAGCGCATGTACCGTACGGGCGACCTCGTACGCCAGCGCCCCGACGGCCTGATCGACTTCCTCGGCCGCACCGACGACCAGGTCAAGATCCGCGGCTACCGCATCGAGCTCGGCGAGATCTCCACCGCCCTGTCGGCCCACCCCGACGTGGCACACGCCGCCGTCGTCGTGAACGAGCAGGCCGCCGGCAAGCGCCTCGTCGGCTACGTGGTCCCCGAGGAGGCCGCCGAACGCGGCGAGGCCCTCGTCCAGAGCCTGCGCGAGCACCTCAAGGCCACCCTGCCCGACTACATGGTCCCCGCCGCCCTGATGGCCGTGGACACCCTGCCGCTGACCGTCAACGGCAAGCTCGACACCCGGGCCCTGCCCGCCCCCGAGTTCGCCGGCGCCGGCGCCGGCCGGTCCCCGCGGACCCCGCGGGAGGAGACCCTCTGCGCGCTGTTCGCCGAGGTCCTCGGCCTCGCGGAGGGCAGCGTCGGCATCGACGCCAACTTCTTCGAGCTCGGCGGACACTCGCTGCTCGCCACCCGGCTCATCGCCCGGGCCCGCACCGCGCTCTCCGCGGAACTGGCGATCCGCGACCTCTTCGAGGCCCCGACCGTCGCCGAACTCGCCCTGCGCGCCGCCGGATCGCGGGGCGACGCCCGCCCCGCCCTGGTCGCCGCCGAGCGCCCCGGGGAACTGCCGCTCTCCCACGCCCAGCAGCGGCTGTGGGTCATCCAGCAGATCGAGGACACCTCCGCCGCCTACAACTTCCCGCTGGTCATGCGGCTGCGCGGGAACCTCGACGTGGACGCCTGGCGGGCCGCCCTCGGCGACGTCACGGACCGTCACGAGGCCCTGCGCACCCTCTTCGCCGAGCGCGACGGCCGGGCGTACCAGCGGGTCCTGCCCGCCGGGCAGGCCCACCCGCCGGTCGAGCACCTGCGCGCCACCGAGGAGGAGGTCCGCGCCCTCGTCGACGCGGCGATCAACCGCCCCTTCGACCTCGCCGCCGAGCTGCCGCTGCGCGCCACCGTCGTCGAGGTGGCGCCCGAGGAGCACGTCGTCGTGATCCTCCTGCACCACATCACCACCGACGAGTGGTCCGACCGCCCCTTCCTCGGCGACCTGGCCGCCGCCTACGCCGCCCGCCGCTCCGGCAGCGCCCCCGCCTGGGAGCCGCTCCCGGTCCAGTACGCCGACTACGCGCTATGGCAGCGGAAGCTGCTCGGCGACCCGGCCGACGCCCAGAGCCTGGCCGCCCGCCAGCTCGACCACTGGCACCGCACCCTGGACGGCGCCCCCGAGGAACTGGAACTGCCGACCGACCGGCCGCGTCCGGCCCGCCCCGCCTTCACCGGCGCGGAACTCGACGTCGCGTTCGACGGTCCCGCCTACCAGGGCCTGAAGCGGCTCGCCAAGGACAACGGCGTCAGCATGTTCATGGTGGTCCACGCGGCCGTCGCGACCCTGCTGCACCGCCTCGGCGCCGGCACCGACATCCCGCTCGGCTCGCCCATCGCCGGCCGCGGCGACGAGGCCCTCGACGACCTCGTCGGCTTCTTCGTCAACACCCTGGTGCTGCGCACCGACCTCAGCGGCGACCCCACGTTCACCGAGCTGCTCGGCCGGGTCCGCGACACCGACCTGGCCGCGTTCTCGCACGCCGACGTGCCCTTCGAGTCGGTCGTGGAGAAGCTCAACCCCACCCGCTCGCTGGCCCGCAACCCGCTGTTCCAGGTGATGGTCGGCTACCACGCCCGCACCGAGGGCGAACTGGACCTGGCGGGCCTCGGCGTGGAGTACGTACCGTTCCGCATCCGCTCCGCCAAGTTCGACCTGGTGTTCAGCTTCACCGAGGAGACCGCGGCCGACGGCGACGGCGGTTCCCTGGTCTGCCGCCTGGAGTTCGCCACCGAACTCTTCGACCAGGAGACCGCCGAGCTGATCGGCGAGCGCCTCGCGGCTCTCACCGGCGCCCTCGCGGCCGCCCCCGACCGTCCCGTGTCCGCCGCCCCGCTCCTGGTGGGCGATGAGCGGACGCTGGTCCTGGAGGGCTTCAACGGCTCCCCGCGCGAGGTCGACGAGCTGTCCCTGCCCGCCCTGTTCGCCCGGCACGTCGCCGAGCGTCCCGGCGCGGTCGCCGTCGTCGACCGCGACACCCGCCTCGACTACGCGGCGCTGGACGCCCGGTCCAACCGGATCGCCCACCTGCTGGCCGCCCGGGGCGTCGGCACGGAGAGCGTGGTCGGCGTGGCCGTGCCCCGCTCCGCGGACATGATCGCCACCGTGCTCGCCGCCCTGAAGCTCGGCGCCGCCTTCCTGCCGCTCGACCTGGTCCACCCCGCGGACCGGCTCAGCTACATGATCGAGGACTCCCGGGCGACCCTGGTCGTCGGCACCGAGCCCGTGGCCGGGAAGATCCCCGCCACCGGCGTCCCGGTCCTGCTCCTCGACGAGCACGGCACCGTAGCCGCCCTGGCACGGCAGCCCGAAACCGCCGTGCCCGCCCCGCAGGTGGCTCTCGACCAGGCCGCGTACGTCATCTACACCTCGGGCTCCACCGGCCGCCCCAAGGGCGTCGTCGTCCCCCACGAGGGCATAGCCAGCCTGGTCGCCACCGCGGTCGACCGGATGGGTCTGGAAACCGACAGCAGCGTCCTGCAGTTCGCCTCCATCGGATTCGACGTCTTCGTCTTCGAGGTCGCGATGGCGCTCTGCCACGGCGGCCGCCTCGTCCTCATCACCGACGAGGCCCGGGTCGCCGGACCGGCGCTCACGGACTTCCTCGCCGAGCACCGGATCAGCCACATGATCCTCCCGCCGTCCCTGGTCTCCGCGCTGCCCGCCGGCTGCGCACTGCCCGAGGGGTCGACCGTCCTGGTCGGCACCGAGACCGTGCCGCCGGACCTCTTCGAGCGGTTCGGCGCCCACGCCAACCTGATCTGCGCCTACGGACTGACCGAGGCCACCGTCAACTCCACCCTGTGGGAGTCCCGGGACGCGCGGCTGCGCCCCGGAGCGCGCGTGCCGATCGGCATCCCGGACCCCAACACCACCGCCTACGTCCTGGACGACCGGCTCCAGCCCGTCCCGCCCGGCGTCGTCGGCGAGCTGTACGTGTCCGGACGGGGCCTGGCCCGCGGCTACCTGGGCCGGTTCGGGCTGACTGCCGAGCGGTTCGTCGCCGACCCGTTCGGCGCACCCGGCAGCCGCATGTACCGCACCGGCGACCGGGCCCGCTGGCGCCGCGACGGCAACCTAGACTTCCTCGGCAGGGTCGACACCCAGGTCAAGATCCGCGGCTTCCGCATCGAACTCGGCGAGATCGAGGCGGCCCTCGCCGGACACCCCGGCGTCGGCCAGGCCACCGTCGTCCCGGACCGCGCGGGGGACATCGTCCGCCTGGTCGGGTACGTCGTCCCGGAGCACGGCGCCCTCGACCCGCAGGACGTGCGGGCGCACGTCGCCGGCCAGCTGCCCGAGTACATGGTCCCCGCGCTCGTCGTCGTCCTCGACGGCCCGCTGCCGCTGACCCCGAACGGCAAGCTCGACCACAAGGCGCTGCCCGCGCCCGACTGGTCCGGCATGTCCGGCGGGGCCCGTCCGGTCGGCGCCACCCAGGCGAAGCTGGCCGACCTCTTCGGCGAGATCCTCCAGCTCGACGAAGTCGGCGTGCACGACAATTTCTTCGCCCTCGGCGGCCACTCCATGGCCTCCATGCGCCTCCTGGGCCGCATCCGCTCCGAGTTCGGCGTCGAGCTGAGCATCCGTGACGTCTTCGACGCCCTGACCGTCGCCGGCCTCGCCGCCAAGCTCGACGGCGCGGCCGCCGCCCGCCCGGCGCTGCGCCCGGCCGGCGGCCGGGCCCTCGCGGACGAGGACGCCGCTCCGGCTCCCGTACAGCGCTGGCAGTGGTCGGCGTACCGGCGCTGGGACGGCTTCGACCACGGCCTGGTGCTCCGATCGCCCGGCGCCCTGGACGCGGCCGCCCTGGCCGCCGCCCTCGACGACGTGGTGACCCGCCACGAGCCGCTGCGCACCCGCTTCACCGAGCGGGACGGCGCCGTGCACCGGCAGCCCGCCGGGCACCCGGTGCTGGAGACGGAGAGCTGCGCCGACCTCGACGCCCGGCTCGCCGAACTCGCCGCGCTGCACCCCGACCTGACCCGCGAGGCGCCCCTGCGCGCCACGCTGCTCACCGGCGCCTCGGGCGACCAGGCGCTGCTGCTCACCGCGCACTACCTCGCGGTGGACGAATGGTCCGTCGTCCCCCTGTTCCGCGACCTGACCGACGCCTACGGGGCCCGGGAGCAGGGCCTGGCCCCCGCCTGGGAGCCGCTGCCCGTGACCTACTCCGACTACGCGGCCTGGGCGCAGGAGGTCCTCGGCGACCTCGCCGAGCCCACCAGCACCGGCGGCCGCCAGCTCGCCTGGTGGCAGCAGAACCTGGAGGGAGTCCCACGGGAGCTCGCGCTCCCCGCGGACCGGCCCCGCCCGCAGGCCCCGGCCGTCCGCGGCCCGGGCGGCGACTACGTCTCCTTCGTCCTGGACGAGCGGCTCCACGCGGACGTGGACGCCCTCGCCCAGACCACCGGCACCAGCATGTTCATGGTGCTGCACTCCGCGCTGTCGGCCCTGCTCACCGCCCACGGCGCGGGCACCGACCTGCCGATCGGTACGATGGTCGCCGGCCGCGGTGAGGAGCAGCTCGCCGACCTGGTCGGCTGCTTCTTCAACACCGTGGTGCTGCGCACCGACACGGCGGGCGACCCCACCTTCGCCGAGCTGCTGCGCCGGGTGCGGGAGACCACGCTCAGCGCCCTGGACCGGCAGGACGTCCCGTTCGACGAGGTCGTCCGCGCCACCGCACTGCCCGCCGGGGGACCGCAGGTGATGGTGATCCACCACGAGCAGGCGGACCTCGGACAGTTGGAGGGCGGCGTGGGATCCTTCCACGCGGTGCCCACCGGTTCGGCGAAGGCGGAGCTGACGCTCAGCTTCTACGAGCCGCGCGGCGACGGTCCGGTGCACTGCGAACTGATCCACGCCACCGACCTGCTCGGCGGGGCCAAGGCCCGCCGGCTGGCCGAGGAACTTCACCGGCTGCTGCGCCATGTGGTGGCCGAGCCCGGACAGCCGCTCTCGGAGCTGTTCACCGTTATGTCCACGAGGAGTGAGAACGCATGACCACCAACCCGTTCGAGGACCCGCAGGGCCGCTTCCTGGTCTTGGCCAACGACGAGAACCAGCACTCCCTGTGGCCGTCCTTCGTCGACGCGCCGGCGGGCTGGCGGACCGTGTTCGGCGAGGACACCCGTGAGGCCTGCCTGACGTACATCGAGACGAACTGGACCGACCTGCGCCCCGCGAGCCTGGTCGCCCTGCAGGGCTGACCCGCCCGGCACCACGACGCCGCCCCCGGCGAGGAGAACCCTCCTCGCCGGGGGCGGCGTCCGTGCGCCCCCGTCCGGCCGGGAGCGGCGGGTGCGGGTACGGGGGAGCTCCGGTGCGGGCGCCGGTGCATGCCGGCGTCCGCGGGTACGGGGCTACGGGGGTACGCGGGTAACGGGTCCCCGTGTAGGCGCGTTGCGGGTGCGCGCGTTCGGGGCTCCACCGGTACGCGAAAGCGCCGTGTGCCGCCCCACCGGCTCCGGCGGGCGCCGGGCGGGAGGACGGCACACGGCGCGGGCCGGGTGCGGTCGTACGGGCGGCGGTTCAGCCGGGCCGTAGGGTGGGGCGTCGGCTCAGTGGGCCGACGTGGCCGGGGGCGAGGCCTTCCGGGGTCCGGGCAGCGTCGCGTCACCCGGCTCCCGGCGGCTGGCGGACCAGGCCGCCCAGAGGTCGGCGTACCGCCCGCCCGCCGCGACGAGTTCCTCGTGCGTGCCGGTCTCCACGACCCGCCCCCGGTCGAGGACCACGATGCGGTCGGCGGTCGCGGCCTGCGGGAGCCGGTGGGCGACCATCAGGCCGGTACGCCCCTCCAGGGCACGCAGCGCGGCCGTTTCCAGCACGCGGGCGCCCGCACTGCCGGCGTCGGCGGTGGCCTCGTCGAGGATCGCGATCGGCGGGTCGGCGAGGACCAGGCGGGCCAGGGCCAGGTGCTGGGCCTGGGTCACCGTGAGCCGGTGCCCGCCCTCGCCGACCACCGTGTCCAGCCCCTCCGGCAGGGCCAGCGCCCAGTCCAGCGCGCCCACCCGGTCGAGTGCCGCGCGCAGTTCCTCCCCGGTGGCCTCGGGCCTGGCCAGCCGCATGTCCTCGCAGAGCGGTCCGGCGAACACGTGGACCTCCTGGGAGATCAGGGTCACCGCCCGCCGGATCCCGCCGGGACCCAGCTCGCGCGTGTCCGCGCCGCCGAGGACGATCGAGCCGTCCGACGGGTCGTGGACGCCGGCGATCAGCTTGGCCAGGGTGGTCTTCCCGGCGCCGCTCGCACCGACCAGCGCCACCCGCTCGCCGTCGCCGACCTCCAGGTCGACGTCGCGCAGGACCTGGTGCCCGGAGACGTACGCGTGGTTCAGGCCGCGGACCTCCACCGATCCGGCCGTCCGGCCGGTCCGTTCCCCGGCCTCCCGCTCGGCCGGCAGGCTGGAGACGCCCACCAGGCGGGCGAGGCTCGCGCCGGCCGACTGCGCCTCGTCGATGAGGAAGAGCGCGGCGTTGACGGGGTTGAAGAGGCTGTGGAAGTAGAGCGCGGCCGCCGTGGCCGTGCCGATGCTCACCGATCCGTTGTCGACGAGGAAGAACCCCGTCAGCAGGACCGCCGCCAGACCGATGAACTCCGCCAGGTTGAGCCGCGAGAAGAAGCCGGACACGAGCCGGATGCCGCGCAGCGCGAGGTCCACGGATTCCCGGGACCGCTGTTCGAGGAGCTGGGAGTGCCGGCCGCCCAGCCGGAACGCGCGGACGGTGCGCACGCCGCCGATGCTGTCGAGGAGCTGGTGCTGCAAGGCGCCCGTCGCCACGCGGTGTTCGGCGTACACCTTCGAGGCGCGGGGGATGTACCAGCGCACGGACAGGACGTGGACCGGTACGGCGAGCAGCACCGCCGCGAGGAACCGCCAGTCCAGTACGGCCAGGCCGACCAGCGTCAGCGCGATGGTGAGCAGGGCGCCGGCGAACTCGGGCAGGGCCTGGCGCACCGCCCTCGCGATGACGGTCACGTCCTGGGTCACCCGCGAGGTGAGGTCACCGGAACCCGCCTTCTCGACGCGTTCGAGGGGCAGCCGCAGCGCCCGCGCGATGAACCGCTCGCGCAGAGCGGCCAGGATCGTCTCGCCGAGCCGTGCGACCAGGGAACTGCCGATCGCGGTGGCGACGCCGCGGGCCACCGCCACCACGAGCAGCAGGACCATCGGCACGGTCAGCGAGGCGGAGCCGCGCTGTTCGACGACCAGGTCGACGATGCGCCCGAGCAGGGGAGCGGTCAGCAGCCCGACGCCCGTGCCCAGGACCAGTACGGTCAGCGCGGTGACGGCGAGCAGCCGGTGGCCGCGGAGCAGGGTGCCGAGCACGCCGAGGGTCTGCGCACCGGTGGCCGTGGGCAGCAGCTCGCGCTCCGGGGTGCTCGGTCCGCTCATCGTCCGTCCTTCGTTGTCCGCGTCTTCGGTGCCCGCGCCCGTACCGGCCGCGGTGTCGGTTCCGTTGGGATCGGTCATGCCAGCACCGCCGCGCGGTAGGCCGTGTCGTCGGCGACCAGGTCCTGGTGGCGGCCCTGCGCGGTGACGGCGCCGCCGTCGAGGACGACCACCCGGTCCGTCTCGGCGAGCAGGGCGGGGCTCGTGGTGACCAGGAAGGTGGTGCGGTCGGGCCGCAGCCGCCGCAACCGGGCGGCGATGTGCGACTCCGTGACGGTGTCGACGGCGGTGGTCGGATCGTGCACGACCAGCACCGGGGGGTCCGCGGCGAGGGCCCGGGCGAGGGCCACGCGCTGGCGCTGTCCGCCGGACAGGGAGCGGCCGCGCTCGGTGAGGACCGTGTCGACGCCCCGGGGGAGGGCCCGTGCGACGTCGTCCGCCGCCGCGGCGGCCAGCGCCGGACCGGCGTCCCGCGCGTCGGTGTCCATGGCGGCCCGTACGTTGTCGAGCAGGCTGCCTTCGAACAGGTCGGCGTCGTGATGGGCGACCAGGACGGCCCGGCGCGCGGTCTCGGGGTCCAGTTCGGTCAGCGGTACGCCGTCGAGCTCGATCACGCCTTCGTCGGGGTCCGCCTCGCGGCCCAGGCACAGCAGCAGGTCGTTGGCGGCGGCCGGGTCACCGGCGACGACACCGATCAGGCTTCCGGGCGCGACGTCGAGGTCCAGGCCGCGCAGCGACCCGTACGTGACGCCGCGGAGCCGGATCCGGCCGGTGACCGGATCCGGCAGCGCGGCCGTCCCGGCCGCGACGGCGGGCGGCGAGGCTAGCACCTCGGCGATCCGCTCCGCGGAGGCGCGGCCCTGGGCGAACTCGCCGTTGACGTAAGTGAGGAGCTGGAACGGACCCAGCAGGTACTGGGCGAGGCCGACGGCCGCGACGAGTTCGCCCACGCTGATCGAGCCGCTCATCGCCAGGTGCGCGCCGACCAGTCCGATGACGGCGATGAACGTCCCGGTCAGCGCGAGGATCGCGCCGTCGTGCCAGGCCCGGCTGCGGGCGGCCCGCAGCGCCGCCGCCAGCGAGTCCTGGCTCGTACGCCGGTACCGGGACACGGCGGCCGCCTCGGCACCCATGCCCTTGAGCACCCGCAGCCCCGCGACGAGGTCGGCGGCGACGCCCGAGGCGTGCGCCGCGCGCTCCTGTTCGACCTCGCTGCGCTCCTCCAGCGGCCGGCTGATGAGGTGGCCCAGCCACAGCAGGGGCGGTACGCCCAGCAGGATCAGCAGGCCCAGCGGCACCGAGATGCGCAGCAGCGCCACCGCGCTGATGACGAGTCCGGCGGCGCCCGACAGCGCGTACGTCACGGCGGCGGCGGTGGCGCCCACCCGGGTCGCGTCGCCGGTGGCGATGGCGGTGAGCGCTCCGGGCAGCCGGCCCCTGTCGGCGCCGCCGCGCGGGTCGAGCACCTTGGCGCCCAGGGTGAGGCGCAGGCCGTGGGAGGCGTGCTCCGCCGATCCGTCGGTGATCCTCGCGGCGATCCGGTAGCACGTGGACAGCGCGAAGAAGAGCACGGCGAGGACGAGCAGCCAGCGCAGCAGGGCCCCGGTGGAACCGGTCGCGACGGCCTGGTCGATGATGACACCGATGACGACGGGCACCAGGGCCTCGCAGCCCTGGTGCGCCATGCCGAGGATCGAGGCCGTCGCGACCCGGCGGCGCTGGCCCCCGACCGCCTTCCGGAGGACTTGGCTCCCCGTCGGTCCTCCGTCGAGCATGTGTGCCTCCGTAAGATGGTCGGATAGTTAGGTAAGGCTACTCTAAGCAAGTCCTGCCCCAGGCCTCGCCCGCGAGCCCGGATGCCCTACTTGTGGCATGTGTCAGCGCGTTGACCGTGCGGGGCAGGTGCGGTTAGGGTCACCTAAGTAGCTTTGATCCGTACGTCATGTTCTTACGCCGGCGAGATGCCGCCAGGGAGAGTCGCTGTTGTTGATCGAAACCCAGGCGGCGTCCAAGAGCGAGGCCGGCGGACCGGTCGCACCCCCGGCGTCCCGGTCCCGGTCCGTTGCGGCCGTACGCGCGGTGGGCCTGCTCGTCGGGCTCGCCGCACTGGTCCTGGCCGGGCTGCTCAGCGTGTGGGTCGGCACCAAGGGGATCCCGTTCGCCTCGACGTGGAGCGTGCTGTGGCGCCCTGACGGATCGCAGGCTTCGGTCATCATCCACGAGTACCGGATCCCCCGCACCCTCCTCGGCCTCACCGTGGGCGTGGCCCTGGGGCTGTCCGGCGCGCTGATGCAGGCGCTGACCCGCAACCCGCTCGCCGACCCCGGCCTGCTCGGCGTGAGCCTCGGCGCCTCCACCGGCGTCGTCGTCGCCATCGCCTTCCTCGGGATCGGCGCGGCCCTGGGCTACGTCTGGTTCGCGTTCGCCGGCGCCGCGATCGCCTCGGTCGTGGTCTACCTGCTGGGCTCGTCCGGCCGGTCGCTGGCCACACCGGACCGGCTGGTCGTCGCGGGCGCCGCCGTGACGGCGGTGCTGACCGCCTTCAACACGGCGGTCCTGATGCTCAATCCGCGGGCCTTCAACCAGTTCAGGTTCTGGACCGTGGGTTCCCTCTCCGGCCGCGACCTCGACTTCCTGTACGTGATCCTGCCGTTCGTCGCCGCGGGCCTGCTCATCGCGCTCCTCCTCGCCCCCTCGCTCAACGCCCTGGGCATGGGCGACGACGTCGGCCGCGCCCTCGGGGTGAACGTCAACCGCACCCGGGTGCTGGGCGCCCTCGCGGTGATGCTGCTGTGCGGCGCCGCGACCGCCGCCGCGGGGCCGATCGGCTTCGTGGGCCTGGCCGTTCCGCATGTGGCCCGCTTCGTGGTGGGACCCGACCAGCGCTGGGTGCTCGCGTACTCGATGCTCATCGCGCCCGTCCTGCTGATCGGTTCGGACGTACTGGGCCGGGTGCTCGGAGCGCCCGGCGAGGTCCAGGTCGGCATCGTCACCGCGTTCCTCGGCGCACCGCTGTTCATCGCGCTGTGCCGCCGCCGAAAGTTGGTCATGCTGTGAGTGCCGCACCCGACGCCGACACCGCCGTCGTCCCCGCCTCCCGGACCGCCGGCGACGCGGGCCCCGCGCCCCGCATCCTGAGCGGTTCGGTCCTGCGCACCCGGGGCGGCCGGTACTCCCTGCGGGTGCAGGGCCGCACGGTGGCCGTAACCGTGATCCTGCTGGCCCTCCTCGTCGCGGTCATGGGGGTCACCCTGACGACGGGCGACTTCGACCTCTCCGTCGGCGAGGTGCTCCGGGCCCTCTTCGGCCACGGCGGCGGCGCGGCCGACTTCGTCGTCAACACGCTGCGCATGCCACGGCTCGTGACGGCCCTGTGCGTCGGCGCGGCCCTGGCGGTCAGCGGCGCCATCCTGCAGAGCCTGACCGCCAACCCGCTGGGCAGCCCCGACATCATCGGCTTCACCAACGGATCGGCGACCGGAGCCCTCGTCGTCATCGTCGTGCTGCACGGCAGCATGACCCAGATCGCGATCGGGGCGCTCATCGGCGGACTCCTCACCGCCGCGGCGATCTACCTGCTCGTCGCCGGCGGCGGAGTCCAGGGCTTCCGGCTCGTCGTCATCGGCATCGGCGTGAGCGCCCTGCTCCTCGCCGCCAACTCGTACCTGATCACCCGGGCGAGCTGGCAGGAGGCCCTGGAGGCCCAGGCCTGGCTCATCGGCAGCCTCGGCAACCGGGGCTGGGACCACGCGGCCGCGATCGGCATCGCCGTCGCCGTACTGCTGCCGCTCGCCCTGCTGTTCGCCCGCAGGCTCTCCATGGTGGAGATGGGCGACGACACGGCGACGGCCCTGGGCGTCAACGTGGGGGCGAGCCGTACGGCCCTGCTCCTCATCAGCGTCGCGCTGGCGGCGTTCGCCACCGCGGTGACCGGTCCCATCTGGTTCGTCGCGCTGGCGGCCCCCCAGATCGCCCGGAAGCTCACCCGGTCGTCCGGCCCGGCCCTCGTGCCGGCCGCGGCCTCGGGCGCCGTCCTGCTGGCCGGGAGCGACCTCGCCGTCCAGCGCATCTTCTCTCCCGCCCTCCTGCCGGTGGGCACGGCGACCGGCACCATCGGCGGGCTGTACCTCATCTGGCTGCTGGTCACGGAGTCACGAAAGAGCCGCGCATGACTGAGACCCTTCCTCCCACGGCCCGACTGAGGGCCGAGGACCTGACCCTCTCCTACGACCAGCGGACCGTGGCCACCTCCCTGGGCGTGGTCATCCCCGACCACTCCTTCACGGTGATCATCGGGCCGAACGCCTGCGGGAAGTCCACCCTGCTCAAGGCGCTGGCCAGAATGATCAAGCCGCAGGCCGGTGAGGTCTACCTCGACGGGGCCGCGATCGCGTCCTACCGGTCCCGCGAGGTCGCCCGCCGGCTCGGCCTGCTCCCGCAGTCCTCGACCGCGCCGGGCGGCATCACCGTGGGCGACCTGGTCGCCCGCGGCCGCTACCCGCACCAGAAGCTGCTCAAGCAGTGGTCCGCCGAGGACGAGGCCGCGGTCGCCGAGGCGATGCGCCAGACCGGTGTGCTACCCCTCGCCGACCGCCCCGTCGACGACCTCTCGGGCGGCCAGCGGCAACGCGTATGGCTGTCCATGGTGCTGGCCCAGCAGACGTCCATCCTGCTGCTGGACGAACCGACCACCTACCTCGACATCGCCCACCAGGTCGAGGTGCTCGACCTGTGCGCCGACCTGCACGAGCACAGGGGCCACACGATCGTCGCGGTCCTGCACGACCTCAACCAGGCCTGCCGCTACGCCACCCACCTCGTGGTGATGAAGCCCGGCGGCATCGTCGCCGCGGAGGGGGACCCCGCGACGATCATGACCGAGGAGCTCATCGAGGACGTGTTCGGCCTGTCCTGCCGGATCATCGACGACCCGGAGACCGGCACGCCCCTGATGGTGCCCACCGCCCGCAAGCGGACCGCCGCACCCGCCGCCACCCCCTAGGGACGGACCTCCATGCTCACCACCCGGCTGACCAACGCCACCATCCTCACCATGGACCCGGACCACCCGGTCGCCCACGACCTGGGCATCTGGCACGGCCGGATCGTGGGCCTGGACGACGCGGTGACCTCCCTCCCCGCACGCGAGGTGATCAACCTCCAAGGCGCCACCGTGCTGCCGGGGTTCATCGACAGCCACGTCCACCTCGCCTGGACGGGCCTGAAGGCGGGCACCCCGAGCGTCGCGCCGTGCACGCGGATCGACGACGTGCTGGCGGTCGTGGGGGAGGCCGTCTCCCGGCAGCGCGTGCCCGGAGCCTGGGTGGACGTCGCCGGGTACGACCAGCGGGGGCTGGGGCGCCACCTGACCGCCGCCGAACTGGACCGCGTCAGCGACGGGCACCCGGTGTTCCTGATGCACGACTCCGGACACGCCTGCGTGGTCAACAGCGCCGTGCTGGACCGGCTCCCCGCCCACGTCCCCCACGAGAACGGCTTCCTCGCGGAGGGCGCCATGAGCGCCGCCCGCGCGCTGCGGCCGCCGTACTCGCAGGCGGAACTCGCGGACGCCGTCGAGCGCGCCGCACGGACCTGTCTGGCCGAAGGGGTCACCGCCTGCGCCGAGGCCGGCATCGGCGGCGGCCTGCTGGGCCACAGCACGGTCGAGCTCGGGGCGTACCAACTCCTGCGCGACCAGGGCCGGCTGCCGCTGCGCGTGCAGCTCATGGCGGCCGCCGACACCCTGCGGCCCGTCACGCCGCAGACCTCCGACGGCATCCCCCGCGCCCTCGACCTCGGCATGCGCACCGGCTTCGGCGACGACTGGCTCTCCCTCGGCGCGCTCAAGATCTACACCGACGGCGGGATGATGGCCCGTACGGCCGCCCTCACCAGCCCGTACCAGGGCTCGGAGCACGCCGGGCAGCTCCAGGACGCCCCGGAGCGCCTCGCGGACACCATCGTCGACGGCCATCTCGCCGGATGGCAGCTCGCCGTCCACGCCATCGGCGACCGAGCCGCCGACCTCGCCCTGGACGCCATCGAACGCGCGCAGCGCCTGCGGCCGCGCCCGGACGCCCGGCACCGCGTCGAACACGCGGGCTTGATCCGGCCCGACCAGCTCCCGCGCTTCGCGCGCCTCGGCGTGAGCGCGGTGGTCCAGCCGAACTTCCTGCGTTCCTTCGGCGACGACTACGCCGCCGTCATGGGGGAGGAGCGGGCCCCGTGGCTGTACCGGGGCCGCGGCTTCCTCGACCACGGCATCACCCTGGTCGGCAGCTCGGACCGTCCCGTCACCGACGGCTCACCGCTGAGGGCCGTCCAGTTCATGGTCGAGCGCGCCTCGTCGTCGGGCCGGTCCATCGGCCCGGACGAGGGCATCACGGTGGACCAGGCCCTGTACGCGTACACGGTCGCCGGGGCGTACGCCTGCCACTGGGATGGCAGCGCCGGCAGCCTCGCCCCGGGCAAGCGCGCCGACCTGGTGGTGCTGGGGGACGACCCGCGGCGCGTCGGGACCTCGCGCATCGGTGACATCGAGGTGGTCGCCACGTACGTGGACGGCGTGGAGTCGGAAGGGGCGAAGGCGCTGTGAGCACGCGCACGGAGACCGCCGGGGAGGCCCAGGCGTTCGCCTACCTGTGGCAGGAGCCCGAGGACGAACTCCGGTGGGTCATCTGGGATCTGGACGAGGAGACCGTGGTCTTCGACCGGGAGATCAACTGCCCCGTCCACATCGACGACGGCGCGACCCGCTCCGAGGTGCTGCGCCGGATGCGCGCGGCCGGTGTGCCGGAGGGCCCCGACTACCCGGGCCGCCCCTGCGCGTAGGAGCCGGGCGGGCGGGGGCGCGGGCCCGGGCGGGGGGCGGCGCGGCCCGGGCGGGGGCCTGTGCGGAGTTTGGTCCGTCAGGTTAAGTAAGGCTACCCTTAGTTGATGGCTCCAGCGGTGCGGCGATCCTGCCGCCTTCCGCGCGTGCTGGGGCCGTAAGGAAAGGGAACCCTTGATCACGGCCACTCCGCGGACCGCCTCCCGGTCCGCCTGCACCCCCCTGCCCGCCGTCCTTCCCGTGCGCTCCGCGAACCCCCGCGACGCCGCCGCCCTCTCGGCCCTGTCACGGCCGTTCGTGCAGTCCGGAGCGCTGCGTGCGCGCCCCTTCTCCCTCTACCAGTCGGACGCGACCGACTTCCTCCTCGTGGACACCTCCGACGGGACGCTCGAAGGCTGCCTCGGCCTCGGTGTCCACCCGGCCGACCCGGTGCGCGGCGGCGGGCCCACCGGCGTCCTGTACAACTTCTGCGTCGCGCCCCGCAGCCAGGGCCGCGGCATCGGGGCGATGCTCCTGCGCGGCGCGCTGCTCCGCGCGAACTCCCTCGGACTGGGCGCCCTGTTCACCGCGACGACCGGAAGCGGCGCCCTGTTCCTGCGGCACGGCTTCGCCCCGGCGGACGCGTGCCTGGCGCCGGCCGCCTGGGCGGGCTCGCTCTCGCCCCGGCGGAACTCGCGGATCCTCGCCCGCGCCCTCTGACCGGCCTCCGGGTACGCGTACGGGCCGGCTCCCCCGCAGGGGAGCCGGCCCGCTCCGTCTCAGGCGCCGAGGACCTCCGGCAGGACCGAGAGGAGCGCGTCGACCTGCGCCCCGGGGACGGTCAGGGCCGGAGCGAGCCGTACGGTCGCGGGACCGGCCGCGTTGACGAGGAACCCGGCCTCCTGGGCCGCCTGCCGGACCCGCGCCGCGACCGGTTCGGTGAGGCCGATGCCGAGCAGGAGCCCCGCACCCCGCACCTCGGCCACCCGGGGATGGCCGAGCGCCCGGATGCCGTCCCGGAGCCGCTCGCCCTGCCGGGTGACGTGCGCGAGCAGGTCCTCCACCCCGATGGTCTCCAGGACCGCGAGTCCGGCCGCGCAGGCCACGGGATTGCCGCCGAAGGTCGAGCCGTGTTGACCCGGTGTCAACAGGTCGGCGGCCGCGCCGAACGCGAGCGTCGCGCCGATCGGCATGCCGCCGCCCAGCCCCTTGGCCAGGACCACCACGTCGGGGTCGACGCCGTCGGCCGCCTGATGGGCGAACCAGTGCCCGGTGCGGCCGATCCCGGTCTGCACCTCGTCCAGCACCAGCAGCGTCCCGGTGGCCCGGGTGATCTCGCGGGCCGCCCGCAGGTACCCCGCGGGCGGCACGATCACGCCGGCCTCGCCCTGGACCGGCTCGAGGAAGACGGCCGCCGTGTCCTCCGTGACCGCCGCCCGCAGGGCGTCCGCGTCGCCGTACGGCACGTGGGACACCCCGCCCGGCAGCGGCAGGAAGGGCTCGCGCTTCGCGGGCTGGCCGGTGAGGGCGAGCGCGCCCATGGTGCGCCCGTGGAAACCGCCCTCCGCGGCGATCATCCCGCTCCGCCCGGTCCGCCGGGCGATCTTGAAGGCGGCCTCGACCGCCTCCGCACCGGAGTTGGAGAAGAACGCCCGTCCGGGCCTCCCCAACAGCCCCAGCAGCCGCTCCGCGAGCGCCACGGCGGGCTCGGAGACGTAGAGGTTGGACACGTGGCCCAGCTTCGCCACCTGCGCGCCGACCGCCGCCACCACGGCGGGGTGGGCGTGCCCCAGGGTGTTCACCGCGATCCCGGCGGTGAAGTCGGCGTACGGCCGGCCCGCCTCGTCCCATACGGTGCTCCCCTCCCCGCGGACCAGGGCCAGCGGCGGGGTGCCGTAGTTGTCCATCATCACCGCGCGCCAGCGGTCCGCCAGCACCTCGCGGTCCGCCGGCACTTCACGGTCCGCCGGCGCCTCGCGGTCCCCGTCCGCGGCGGGCTGCCGGATCACGTCGTGTCCGAGGGCCATGCCGTTCCCTCCTCCAGGTCCGGGACCACGGTGGTTCCGGAGACGTCGCCGGAGAGGACCCCGCGCAGCACCGAGTGCGGCACCCGGCCGTCCAGGACGTGTGCCTTGCGCACGCCCGCCCGGACGGCCCGCAGGCAGCCCTCCATCTTGGGGAGCATGCCGCTCGCCAGTTCCGGCAGCAGCTTCTCGACCTCTTCGGCCGTCATCCGCCCGATCACCTCGGTGCTGTGCGGCCAGTTCGCGTACAGCCCCTCGACATCGGTGAGCATCACCAGCTTCTCCGCGTCGAGGGCGACCGCCAGGGCCGCCGCCGCGAGGTCGGCGTTGATGTTGTAGACCTGCCCGTCGGCGCCGCGGGCCACGGGGGAGACCACCGGGATGCGCCCCTGTGCCAGGAGCGCGCGGAGGGTGTCCGCGTTCACGTCGACGATGTCGCCGACCAGTCCGATGTCCACCGGCTCGCCGTCCACCCAGGCCGTTCGCCGGACGGCGGTCATGGTGTGCGCGTCCTCGCCCGACATCCCCACGGCGAACGGCCCGTGTGCGTTGATCAGGCCCACCAGCTCCCGCTGGACCCTGCCCGTCAGCACCATCCGGACCACGTCCATCACCTCCGGAGTCGTCACCCGCAGGCCCGCCTCGAAGCGGACCTCCAGGCCGAGCCGTCCGAGCATGGCGCTGATCTGGGGGCCGCCGCCGTGCACCACGACCGGGAGCAGGCCGGCGAGCCGCAGGTCCACGACGTCCTGGGCGAAGGTCCGTTTCAGGTCCTCGTCCACCATGGCGTTGCCACCGAACTTGATCACGACGATCCGGCCCCGGAGGTGCTCCAGGCGGAGCTGTTCGCGCAGGGGCGGTTCCAGGACGGCCTTGGCCGCGTTCGCGTGCGGTGCGGCGAGCGGTTCCTCCGGCGTGTCCGTTCCGCTCATGAGCTGTACGCGCTGTTCTCGTGGACGTACTCGGCGGTGAGGTCATTGGTCCAGACCGTGGCGGACGCGTCACCGGCACGCAGGTCGACCGTGATCACGATCTCGCGCGCCGCCATGTCCACCGCTTCGCGGGACTCGCCGGCCGCGCCGTCCCGGCACACCCAGACGCCGTTGACCGCCACGTCCAGGAGGTCCGGATCGAAGGCGGCGGCCGTCGTGCCGATCGCCGACAGCACCCTGCCCCAGTTGGGGTCCTCGCCGTGCAGGGCGCACTTGAGCAGGTTGTTCCGCGCCACGGACCGCGCGACCTCCACGGCATCCGCTTCCGAGGCCGCGCCGACGACCGCCACCTCGATCTCCTTCGACGCGCCCTCCGCGTCCGCGACCAGCTGCCGTGCCAGGTCCTGACAGACGGTGCGTACCGCTTCGGCGAAGCCGTCACCCTCGGGCGTCACACCGGAGGCGCCCGAGGCGAGCAGCAGCACGGTGTCGTTGGTGGACATGCAGCCGTCCGAGTCCACCCGGTCGAAGGTGGTGCGGACCGCGTCCCGCAGCACGGAGTCGAGGACCTTCTCGGGGACGTCGGCGTCCGTGGTGAGGACGACGAGCATGGTGGCCAGCCCGGGCGCCAGCATGCCGGCGCCCTTGGCCATGCCGCCCACGGTCCAGCCGGGCCCGTGGACCACCGCGGTCTTGTGCACGGAGTCCGTCGTCTTGATCGCGACGGCGGCGTCCTCGCCCCCCTCGGGCGTCAGCCGGGCGGCGGCGGTGGCGATGCCCGCCGTGATCCGGTCCATCGGCAGCGGGGTGCCGATGAGCCCGGTGGAGCACACCGCGACCGCGTCGGCGTCCGCGCCCACGGCGCGCGCCGTGTGCTCGGCCATCACCCGGGTGTCCTCGGCGCCCGAGGGACCGGTGCAGGCGTTGGCCCCGCCGGAGTTGAGGACGACGGCGGATATCCGGCCGTCCGCGAGCGCCTGCCGGGACCAGCGGACGGGCGCGGCCTGGACCCGGTTGGAGGTGAACACGCCGGCGGCGGCGTACGACGGGCCGCGGTTCACCACCAGGGCGAGGTCGGGGTCACCGGACTGTTTGATCCCGGCGGCCACACCGCTCGCGAGGAATCCCTGTGCGGCGGTCACGGTCACGGAGCCACTCCATTCGTGGGCAGGCCCAGCCCTTCCGGCAGGCCCAGGGCGACGTTCATGCTTTGCACCGCGCCACCGGCGGTGCCCTTCGTGAGGTTGTCGATGGCGCTGACCGCGATCACGCGGCCGGCGTACTCGTCCACCGCCACCTGCACCTGCGCGATGTTGGACCCCAGCACGGCGGCGGTCTGCGGCCACTGGCCGCCCGGGAGCAGCCGGACGAAGGGTTCGTCGGCGTACGCGTCCCGGTAGGCGGCCCGCACCTCCGGCGGCCCGGCGGCGGCGCCCTTGCGCAGGGGCGCCGAGCAGGTGGCGAGGATGCCGCGGGGCATCGGCGCGAGGGTCGGGGTGAACGACACGGTCACGTGCTCGCCCGCCACCCGGGACAGGTTCTGGGTCAGCTCGGGCGTGTGCCGGTGGCCGCCGCCGACTCCGTACGGGGTCATCGAGCCCATCACCTCCGAGCCGAGCAGCCGTGCCGTGGCCGTGCGGCCCGCACCGGACGTCCCGCTCGCGGCGACGACCACCGCCTCCGGTTCCACCAGGCCCGCGGCGAAGGCGGGGTACAGCGCCAGGGTCACGGCGGTCGGGTAGCAGCCGGGCACGGCGATCCGGTCCGTGCCCTTCAGCTCTTCGCGGACGCCGGGGAGTTCGGGCAGCCCGTACGGCCAGGTGCCGGCGTGGTCCGACCCGTAGAACCGCCGCCACTGCGCGGGATCGTGCAGCCGGAAGTCCGCGCCGCAGTCCACGATCAGTGTGCCCGGCTCCAACTGCGCGGCCAGCGCGGCCGACTGGCCGTGCGGCAGGGCCAGGAAGACCACGTCGTGCCCGTGGAGCGACTCGGCCGAGGTCTCCACCAGGACCCGGTCCGCGAGCGCGGCCAGGTGCGGTTGCACCTCCCCCAGCGGGCGGCCCGCACTGCTGTGCGCGGCCAGCGCGCCGATCTCCACACCGGGGTGCGCGGAGAGGAGACGCAGGATCTCCCCTCCGGCGTACCCGCTGGCTCCGGCCACCGCGACCCGTACCGTCATGTTCCCTGGTCCCTCTTCGCGCTCGCTCGATGCCGGGCCTTCGCCCGGGCGGAATCCTGATGGGGCGTCATGCGTGTGGTTCCGGAACGGAAGGGCGGTTGCCCGGCCGGTCAGGGGGTGGATCAACGGCGGTCGGGCATGACGACGCCCCTTCGGCCGCATTGTGCTTAGGTCAGGCTAACCTAAGCTGACCGGGCGATGAAGCGGGGCGGTCATCTACCGGGATGATTCGGACGCCTCCCGCCGGGCCAGCCGACCCGTCGGCCTCCGCCCCCGCAATGGCTGGAGGGCCAGGGTTACGCAGGCGGGAGACGCGCACCGGTGAAGGACGGGCAGCCCGGATGCGCGGTCGAAGCCGGAATCACGGAGGCCATGCTCGTCCATTGGCGCCAGCGCGACGCGGAGTTCGACCGGGCGATGGACGCGGCGGCCGCGATGGCCCGTACCGGAGGCGTGGCTCCGAGGGGCCGGCTCAACGGAGTGGGCCTGCGCATCCTTCTGAAGTCCCTCACCCGGGGCGTCCCCCTCGGTACCGCTGCGGAAGCGGCGGGCTCAGGCGGGACCAGCTGAACCGGCTCCGTCGGCGGAACCCTTCGCTCCACCTCCTCGTCGAGGCGGTCGTGGCCCACTCGCGCGAACGCCCCAAGCTCCCCCGCGGCAAGCACGCCTTCGTCTACCGGTTGGTCACCACGCGTCCCCCCGCCCTCGGGTCGGGGGGACGCGAAGCCCCGGGGACCCCGGCGCGGAGGCTCCCGGTAGGTGAGCCGGGCCGGCCGGGGTGACCGGTTACGGGCGCCGGGTCCTCACGGGCGGGTGGGCTGGGTGTGCGTCAAGAGGAACTCGGTCGCCCGTGCGATGGCCTCCGCGGAGGTCGCGTAGAGGGCCTCGGACTCCTCGGCCCGCTGGTTCGCGGCGGTCACGGCGTACCACCAGGCGCCGGCGTCCGGGTCGTGGTGGATCACGGCGGAGCCGCCCGCGTAGCTCAGCGGGATGGACTCGCTGGCAGCCCGCTTCGGGACGGCGTACGGCCACTTGAGGCGGGCGGACTGGCACTTGATGCCGCCCCACGCCGCGCCCAGCTGGGTCATGACGCCGGCCCAGAAGTTCTCGTCGCCCTTGTCGGGGGTGGGGATTGCCGTTGCTTCGTCCATGCGACAAATCCAGCTGTCGAACCGACTGGCGACAAGGAAAACTGTCCGAATGTCATGTGACAGTTTTGTGTGTCGTCCATGTCGGGTCCGTAGTTCCGGGCGGCTCCAGACCGGGGGCCGTGATGTCGAGCATGCCGAGGAACGCGGTCGCCGCCGGCGTGCGGCCGGATCGGCTCCAGACGGCGTACTCGACGCGGACCGGTGCGTCGTCGACGCCGACGGTGACGACACCGGCGAGCTGCGCCGCGTACGCGGAGGGGAGCATGGCCACCGCGAGGCCGGGCCCGACGAGTCGGGCGATGTAGTCGGCGGTGGTCACCTCGAAGGCGACGTCACGGACGAGACCGGCGGCCGAGAAGGCCTGGTCGGATTGGGCGCGGCCGGCCGTCCCGGCCGGAAGGTCCACGAAGACCTCGCAGGACAGCCGGCGGAGGTCGACGGCCGGTCCGCCCGCGAGGGGATGGTCCGGCGCGACCACCGCGACGAGCCGGTCGCGGGCGAGTTCGTGGGCGGCGACGCCCCGGGGCCGCGCCGTGGTCGGCAGCCCGAGGAACGCCACGTCCAGCGTTCCCTCCACCACCCGCTCGACGAGGTCGTCGCTGGCGCCCACGCGCAGGCTGATGCGCACGTGCGGGTACCGGCTCCGGACGTCGCGCAGCGCGCCCGGGATGTCGACCGCGGTGACCGTGGGGATCAGGCCCACGGCCAGCCGCCCGCGCACCTCCCCGACCTCCGCGGCGACCTCCGCGGCCGCCCGTTCGGCGGCGTCCAGGCACTGGCGGGCGGCGGGGAGGAACGCCTCGCCGGCCGGGGTGAGCCGAACCCGGCGACTGGTGCGCTCGAAGAGCCGCGCGCCGAGTTCCCGTTCCAGGCGGGCGATCTGGTGGCTGAGGGCGGACTGGACGACCAGGCACCGTTCGGCGGCCCGGGTGAAGCTGGTCGTTTCGGCCACGGCGACCACGTACCGCATCTGTTGGAGCTCCATCGATCCATCGTGGATCGAGATCGATGGAGTGACAAGCATGTGTTGGACTCATCAATCGGGCCCGGGTGAGACTTCGGGACATGACAAGCCGCGCCACGCAAGGGGCTCCCGGCGGTGCCGGGGCAACGGGCCGCGGGACGCTCCGCCGCACCGCCCTGACCGCGCTCGCCCCCTCCGTCTGGGGCACGACCTACATCGTCACCACCGAGCTGCTGCCGCCGGGACACCCGCTGTTCGCGGGTTTCCTGCGCGCACTGCCCGCGGGCCTGATCGCGCTGGCGGTGACCCGGAAGCTGCCGTGCGGGGTCTGGTGGGGGAGGGCCGCGGCACTCGGCGTACTGAACATCGGCCTGTTCCTCCCGCTGCTGTTCCTCTCGGCCGAACGCCTGCCGGGCGGCGTTGCCGCCACCCTGGCGGCCGTCCAGCCGCTCGTCGTCGCCGTGCTGGCCGTGACGCTGCTCCGCGAGCGCCTCTCTCCCCGGCGCCTGGTGTGGGGCGTGGCGGGCGTCGCCGGGGTCGGCCTGGTGGTGATCGGGCCGAACGCGGCGGCCGACACCGTCGGGATCGTCGCGGGCCTCGCCGGGGCGGCCACGATGGCGCTCGGCGTGACGCTCACCAAACGCTGGGGCAGGCCCCCCGGCGTGGGCCCGCTCGCCTTCACCGGGTGGCAACTCGCCGCCGGAGGGCTGTTCCTGGCGCCCCTCACCTTCCTCGTCGAAGGAGCGCCTCCCGCGATCGGGGTGCACGCCGCTCTCGGTTACCTATGGCTGGGCCTGGTCGGCGGCCTGATCACCTTCGTGCTGTGGTTCCAGGGCGTCGCCGCGCTGCCGGTCAGCTCGGTCGCGGTCCTCGGCCTGTGCTCCCCGCTGGTCGCCGCCGTCCTGGGCGCCGTCGTACTCGGCCAGACCCTCGGGCCGGTCCAACTCGCGGGCTTCGGCCTCGCCCTGGCCTCGATCGTCGGCGGGCAGCTCTCCGCACCGCCCGCCGGATCACCTGACGCGACCTCGACACCCGTACCGGACGGGCTCCGTCGGTGAGCACCGCCGCCGCTCGGCTCGGTCCCGCGGGTCAGCCTCGGGTGCGGCGGCGCAGCTGGTGGGAGACGGCCCGTTGGGACAGGGGGCCGAGTCCTTCCATGGCCTGGGCGAGGACGGCGAGCTGTTCGAGCGAGTCCAGGGCGCGGGCGGCGCCCTCGGGGTCGACGCCCTCGTACAGTTCGATGCCGACGAACGAGGCCGCCGCGGCGCGGGCCAGCCCGGCGGGGTCCGCGAAGGCCGCCAGGGGGGTCGCGGCGAGCAGGCGGGTCAGGACGGCCTCCAGCTCCTCGATCCACAGCGCGAGCCCGGCGGAGGTCGCGGCCGCGAGGGCGGGCGCCGTCTGGCCGGCGGCCAGCAGCTGGCCGAGGACGGCGACGTGGCCGGCGGCCCGTTCCTCGGCGTGCATCGCGCGGGCGAAGGCCAGGAGGTCCGTGAGGGAGTCCAGGGCGGCGAGCCTCTCCCGGTAGCGGGAGACGCGCTGCTCGGCGCCGTGCACGCAGGCGGCGGCGAGGAGCTCGTCGACGGAACCGAAGTGGTAGAAGACCAGCGCCTGGTTGACCCCGGCGGTCGCCGCGATCGAACGGGCCGAGGTCTTGGCGATGCCCTGCTCGACCACGGTGCGCAGGGCCCCTTCGAGGAGCTTGAGGCGGGTGGCCCCGCCGGACGCGCTCACGCGCGGGCCTCCTCGCGGACGGGCCGCAGGTCGGCGCGCAGTCCGCGCCCGTCCGCGTCGACGTACTCGGCGGTGAAGGAGCCCTCGTAGCCGAAGAGGAAGCCCTGGCCGCGTCGAAACGGACCGGGACGGGCTGTTTTGCGGCTTCGTCCTGCGCTGCCCGTCCGGATGCCCCGGGCCGAGGCCTACGGACGGCAGGAACCCCGCGCAGTGCTGCCAGGGCCGCCGCGACGAGGGCCCAGCACAGCGCGTACCACCGGAACAGGCCGCCGGGATCGGTGAACAGGCCGTCGTAGCGGACGGTGGCGACGAGGGCGGCTTCCGTCATGCCGGCCCGATCCGCCGGTTGCGACCCCCCGGCGTCGGCGGGTCAGGTCTTCGGCCCCGATCTCGAACTCCGGCGGCTCCAGGCCCTCGACGCATCCCGTCTCCGGGGCGGTCGGCGCGTTCAGGAACGAGCGGGTGATCTCCTGCGCGCACGGGGACGCCGCGAAGGCCACATGGGCGACGTAGGGGATCGTGACGGCGGTCGACCGGCTCAGGGTGCGCGCGACGTACGGTCCGTTGCCCGCCCCGGTCTGGGCGTCGAACCCGGCCGACATGACGAGGGTCGGGACGTCGCTCCGCGTGACGTCGCGGATCGAGCGCGGCGCGGCGGGAACGTTCCAGGCGGCGCGGTCCGCGTGAGGAAAGGGAGTTGGGGCGCCTGGGCCAGGACCGAGCGGGGGAAGGACGGGAACGCCCGCTGCCGGCCCGGAGCACGTCCGCCTCACTCTCGAACGGCACCCACTCGCGGCAGAAGACGCCGTAGGCCAGCCCGTGCGCGAGCCTCCCCACCGCCTGGGGGCTGACCTTGCCGCCCGCCCACTGCTCGGCGATGCGCTGCGGTCTGCCGTGCGCCAGCTCGTCGAGGGACCGGGGGACGCCGGCCGCCAGGTGGGTGGCGGACGTCATCCACGTCACCAGCGCCCCGCCGTCCGGTACGACCTTCACCGGCTCCTCGCGCCCCGGCACCGTGACGGTGGTCGTGACCGGCCGGGCTTCCAGCTCACGGACGAGCCGGTCGAACGTCGCCGACAGGTTCGGGTAGCGGCGCTCGCACGCGGGCTGCCGCGCGCACGCCCGGAACACGCCGTCGAAGCCCTGACGTGCGCTGGTCCAGGTGAGGGCGGGTCCGGCCGTGGACGGCGGGAGGACGCCGTCGAGGCCGACGGACCGGATCCCCTCCGGGTGGTCCCGCAGGTAGATCAGGGCCAAGTCGGTGCCGTAGGAGATGCCGAACACGTTCCACTGCGCGATGCCCAGCGCGACGCGCAGGTCCGCGTAGTCGGCCGCGCTCTCGGCGCTGTCGTAGGCGGCCAGGTCGGCCCGGAAGCCCGCCACTCGCTCCCGGCAGGCGCGCGTCGCGTCGACGTGCAGGCGGCCCGTGGACGGCGCGTCGTAGACGAGGCCGGCCGAGCGGGCGGTGAACTCGTCGACGCCGGGGCAGGTCAGCGGCGGGTCGGCGGAGTACGTACCGCGCTGCGACATGAAGACGGCGTCCCGGTCGCGGTTCAGACCGCCGTCGACGGCCATCGGGATCTCCCCGACCGCGTCGTCGCCGGGTCCTCCCGCGAACCAGACGACCGGGTCGGGCTCCGGCTCGTCCGTGGCCGCCGGTACGACCGCGACGCCGAGGCTGATCTTCCGGCCGTCCGGCGCGGCCCGGTCCTGCGGCACCGTGAGCCTTCCGCAGCGGGCCCCCTTGAGGGCCGGGACCGGGTCGGGCGTCTTCGGGCAGGGGCCCGGTACGTAGCGGGCGTCGCCCGCCGCCCCCGGGACCGTGCCGATCGCCGCGCCGGACCCCGGGCGGCCGGGGCCGCTGCCGGGGCCGCCCGCGCCGACGCCGTGGGCGGGCGTCGCCACCAGGCCGGTGACGAGGATGCCGGCCGCCAGACCGGCCGCCCGGCGTTGTGAGCGATCCAGCCCCCAGTGCGGCCGTGCCGGCCGGGCAGCCGTGGATGCCGGCGAAGGAACGCGATCACATGGCACATCGGAGCACCCGCACCCGTCCGCAGCGCGGCAGTCCGCAGCACGGCTGTCACGCCCGTCACCGCCCGCGACCCGCCGGACGGAACGCGGTGGCCGCCGCGGCCGTGCTGATGGGGGCCGGTGCGCTACCGGCCCCGACCGGCACCGCGGTGGCGCACTGTGCCGGCGGCGCAGCGACGATACGGGGCGGCCCGCGCGGGCGCACACGGGAGCAGGCACCGGCCGGACGTGCCAACCGGTGCCGTGCGGCGGTGAAGGAGACCAACCGCGAGGCAGCCGCCGACCGCGTTCCCCAGGCACGGCTCCCTCCGCCCCTCCGCCCCCGGTCAGGGAGACGGGGCGGCCGGCGGTGGGGCGGCCGGCGGTGGGGCGGCCGGCGGTGGGGGCGGCGCGGGCGGCGTCCCGAGGCGGCGGGCCGGCAGGGCCTCGTGGGCCACCACGTACCCGACGGCGATGGAGAGCGTGATGACGACGAAGAACACGATCAGCCAGGACAGCAGGACGAAGACCGAGCCGAGGCCGCCGAACTCGTGCATGCTGCGCTCCACGGCGCGCGGCATGTAGATCTTCGAGCCCACCGACAGGAGCTGCCCCCCTACGCCGGCCAGGACCGCCCCGGGCAGCAGCGGCAGCCAGGGGACCCGGCCGCCGAGCAGCAGGCGCTGGGTCCACCACCACAGCAGGATGCCGGTGACCACGGCGACGAGGAAGCCGACCGCGCGGCCGGCGCCGAAGGCGTCCTGCACCGGGCCCTGGAACAGCAGCGCGACCAGCCAGACGACGAGCCAGGCCAGCCACCGCCACGCGGCCAGCCGCGCCTTCGCCTTGGGCAGGTGCCAGGAACGTTCGCACGTCGTCTGGAGGGCGCGGCTGCACGCGGTCGCCGACAGCAGGGTCACCACGATCCCCACCCCGCTGGTGCTCGCCACGGCGGTGGCGTCGGTGGAGGAGTACACGGACCGCACCTGGTCCAGTGCGGCGTCCTGGAGACCCAGCGTCGCGCGGATGGAGGAGACCAGCTGGTCCTGGAGCCAGTCGGGCGCGACGGCGGCGATGACGAACACGGCCGGCAGCGCACCGAGGAAGGCCTGCGCGGCCAGCCGGGTCGCGCAGTCCAGTACCCGCACGGCGGCGAGCTGCTCCAGGAGCCGGCCCAGCAGCGGGGTGTGCCTGCGCATCCAGCCGGGTACGGCGAGCCGGCGCGGACCGGCATCCGGTTCGGGCACGGCGGGACTCCTCGGCGACGGACTGCGACGGCGGCGACCGCCTCCCAGAACCATGGCGGAACACCGCGCGTCCGGCACGTCGGCCACTCGGCGCGCCGCTCGCCCACGTGGCGCTCCCCGGGGAGGGAGCTGAGAATGGGAAGGCCGTACAGGGACCGCCGCGGCGTCACGCGCGGCGGCGGCCACGGAGCACGGCAAACCATCCCGGGGTGCCCTGCGCGGCGCGCCCAGCGAATCGGTGACGGGCGGGCTCGCTGCGACAGTGCGGTTCCGGGGGCGCGCGGGAAGACCGTTCGGTCCCCGCCAGGCTAGGACGCAGGTGATCACGCATGTGCCGATGGCTCGCGTACTCGGGAACGCCCATGCTGCTCGACACCATCCTGTACAAACCGGCCCACTCGCTGATCGACCAGAGCCTGCACTCCAAGCTCGGTGTGGAGACCACGAACGGCGACGGTTTCGGGGTCGGCTGGTACTCGGAGTACGCGGAGGACAGCACCACTCCGGCGCTCCTCCGGGACATCGGCCCCGCCTGGAACAACCGCAACCTCAGGGAGCTGGCGGACCACGTCCGCTCACCGCTGTTCTTCGCCCACATCAGGGCGTCGACCGGCACGGCGGTGCAGCAGTCGAACTGCCACCCGTTCCGGCACGGCCGCTGGATGTTCATGCACAACGGGGCCATCACGGGCTTCCACCTGATGCGCCGGGACCTCACCCTGCTCGTCGACCCCGCGCTGTACGGGGACATCGGGGGGACCACGGACTCCGAGGTGATGTTCTACCTCGCCCTCACCTTCGGCCTCGACCAGGACCCGCCCGCCGCCGTGGCCCGGATGGCGGGAGTCGTGGAGCGCGCGGGCCGTGACCACGGGGTGGAGTTCCCCCTCCAGATGACGCTCGCCATCACCGACGGGGAACGCGTCTGGGCCTTCCGCTACTCGAGCGGGCACACCTCCCGCTCGCTGTTCTACAGCAGCCGGGTGGACACGCTGCGCCGGCTGCACCCCGACGTCGCGTTCCTGCGGGACATCTCCGACGAGACCCGCCTCATCGTGTCCGAGCCCCTCGGCGACCTGCCCGGCGCCTGGAACGAGGTGCCGGAGAGCACCTACGGCGTCGTACAGCACGGGGCCGACGAGCTGCACGACTTCGCCCCGACGCCCGCGTGACGCGACCGTCCGCGCGGCCGCGCACCGTTCAGAGGGTTCGTCAGGACCCTCCTCCCCACGTACAGGAGACCGGCCCATGCAGAACTCGCTGCTCCACCTGGCAGAGGACTACGACTACCCCTGCTGAACATCTTCTGGACCATGATGCTGTGCTTCCTCTGGGTCCTGTGGTTCATGCTGCTCTTCCGCGTCATCGGCGACATCTTCCGCGATGACGAGTTGGGCGGACTGGCCAAGGCCGGATGGACCGTATTCGTCATCCTGGTGCCCTACCTGGGCGTCTTCGTCTACCTGATCGCCCGGGGCCGTGGGATGGGCGAGCGCGACATCAGGCGGGCCCAGCAGCAGGAGCAGGCCTTCCGCTCCTACGTGCGCGAGAACGCCGGGACCACCAGCCAGGCAGAGGACCTGTCGCGTCTCGCCGAGCTCAAGAACCGCGGCGACATCACGGCGACCGAGTACGAGCAGGCCAAGGCCAAGGTCCTCGGTCCCTGAGCAGCGGACCGGGTCCGGCCCCGGCACGGGGGCGCCCCGGCCGGCGGCGCCCCTGCCAGCCGTACAGAGGAGGGGAGTTCACATCGGCCCCGCCGCGGCCGGCACCGGACCGGGGCGCTCCGCCGTCTGCCCGTGCCGCCGCGCCGATACCGGACCGGGGCGCCACGCCGTCTGCCCGTGCCGAAAACCCGCGCTGCCCCCGGCAGCCTCACCCCTCGTGGAGGGCCGATGCGTCCCTACCCGCCGATCGCCGAGCACGGTCTGATCGGGGACCTGCAGACCTGCGCCCTCGTCTCGTCCGAGGGCGTACTCAACTGGTACTGCGCCCCCCGCTTCGACTCGCCCAGCATCTTCGCCGCCCTGCTCGACGACACCCGCGGCGGCTACTTCGCCATCACCGCCGAGGAGCCCCCCGGCCCCGACGGCGAACCGCCGGCCGCCCCCGACAGCGTCACCCGGCAGCTCTACCTGGCCGACACCGCCGTCCTCATCACCCGCTTCCTCACCCCCGAAGGCGTCGGCGAAGTCATCGACTTCATGCCCGTCCACGACCCGCACACCGCCACCGACCGGCACCAGATCGTGCGGGCCGTGCGCGGTGTCCGCGGGACCGTGCGCTTCGCCCTGGAGTGCCGCCCGCGCTTCGACTACGGCCGGAGCCCGCACGAGCTGACGCTCGGCGCCGAGGGCGCCCGCTTCGACGGACCCGGCATCACCGCGTACCTGCAGGCCTCGGACCGGGTGGTCCTGGAGGCCGACGGGACGGACGTACGGGCGACCGTGACCCTGGCCCTGGCCGAGGGCGAACACGCGGCCACCCTCCTGACGGTCTGCGACCCGGACGGCGCGCCCCCGCCCCCGGTGGGCCTGGGCGACCTGATGGCGGAGTTCGACGCCGTGCGCGACTTCTGGCACGGCTGGATCGGGCGCTGCACGTACCGCGGCCGCTGGCAGCAGATGGTCAACCGCTCCGCCATCACCCTCAAGCTGATGACGTACGCGCCGACCGGCGCACCGATCGCCGCCACCACCATGGGACTTCCCGAGCGGGAGGGCGGCGAACGCAACTGGGACTACCGCTACACCTGGGTCCGCGACGCGTCGCTCTCCGTCCGCGCCATGCGCGACCTCGGCTTCACGGCCGAAGCCGACGCCTTCCGCGGCTGGCTCCTCCAGCGGCTGGCGGACGGGGGCGCCCCCAACGGCGAGCCCCTGCAGATCATGTACCGGGTCGATGGCGACCCTTACCTGACCGAGGAGGTCCTTGACCACCTGGAGGGCTGGCGGGGGTCGATCCCGGTACGCGCGGGCAACGGCGCCGCGGACCAGCTGCAGATGGACATCTACGGCGAAGCGATCTACGCCCTCGCCCAGTCCGGCCGGACCGGCGCCATCGTGGGTTTCGACGACTGGCAGCGCTGCGCCGCGCTGCTGGACTGGCTGTGCGAGAACTGGGACCGCCGCGACGAGGGCATCTGGGAAACCCGCGGTGGCCAGAAGGACTTCACCTACAGCCGCCTCATGTGCTGGGTGGCTCTCGACCGCGGCATCCGCCAGGCCACGGACACCGCCCGCCCCGCCGACCTCACGCGCTGGACCGCGGCACGGGACGCGATCCTGGAGCAGATCATGACCCTGGGCTGGAGCGAGGAACGCGGGGCCTTCGTCCAGGAGTACGAGAACACCGTCCTGGACGCCTCGCTGCTGCTCATGCCCCTCGTCGGCTTCATCACCCCCGCGGATCCGCGCTGGCTGTCCACCCTCGACGCCATGGACGGCGAACTCGTCTCCGACAGCCTCGTCTACCGCTACGACCCGGAGGCCTCCCCGGACGGCCTGGAGGGAGCCGAGGGCACCTTCTCCCTGTGCAGCTTCCTCCACGTCCACGCCCTCGCCCGGGCCGGCCGCCTCCAGCAGGCCCGTTACTCCTTCGACAAGATGCTCACCTACGCCAACCACGTCGGGCTCTTCGCCGAAGAGGTCGGTCTCACCGGCGAACAGCTCGGCAACTTTCCCCAGGCCTTCACCCACCTCGCCCTCATCACTGCGGCGCTCGCCCTGGACGCCGAACTCGACCGCACCGCGGCCGGGGCGTGAACGTCTGGTGCCGGGCCACCGGCGGGATGACGATGGAGGGGTGAGCCTCATGTCCGTGAGAGCCGGACCGGTCACGGCCGGGCCCGCCCCGCCGTCCGGGGACGGGCACGGGGGTGGGGTCCGCTGCCATGGTGCTTGACCTGTTCCTCATCGGCCTGGCGGTGACGCTGTTCCCGCTCCCCGTCATGGCCTTCGTCCTGGTCGTGGCCGGATCGCGCGGGGTGCGCAACGGCCTGGCCTTCATCCTCGCCTGGCTGGCCTGCCTGGTCGCCGTGATGGCGGTCGTCCTGCTGCTCACCGGCGGTCAACCGCCCGCGCCCCGCTCGCCCCCGTCGATCGCGGCGCTCGTGGCCACGCTCGTCATCGGGATCGGCCTCGTCGTGTACAGCGAGCGGCGCCGCCGCCGCGGCAGACGGGCGGAGACGGCCCCGGAACCTCCCGGGGCCGATCCGACCGACCCGTCCGGCGCATCCGGTACTTCCGTGACATCCGGTACGTCCGTAACCTCGGGCACGTCCGTGACCTCCAGGACGGACGACGCCACCGGGTGGTCCGCGGCGGCCCTCGCCGTGTTCCTCCAGCCCTGGGGGATGGTCGGCGCAGCCGCCGCCACCGTCGTGCAGGCCGACCTCTCCCACGCCGAGTCCTTCCTGGCCCTCACGGGCTTCTGCGTCCTGGCCACCTCCACCCTGCTGGCCATGGAGCTGTACATGGTGTTCTCGCCGGAGAAGGCCCAACGCGCCCTGCTGGGCCTGCGCGGATGGCTGGAACGCCACAAGGACCCGGCGATCGTCGTCATCTGTCTTCTGCTGGGACTGTGGCTCGTCGGCCGGAGCCTCTACCAGCTCACCGGCTGACCCCGGCACCCGTCCCGAAGCCCGGTGAGACGCCGGGGGCGCGGGCGCTTGGCGGTGGCGCCGGGCGAAGGTGCGGGGCCCCACGGCGGGTGCTGCAATGAGAGCAGAACCGTGTCCGCGGCCATCGAAGCGCCCCCCGGCCACCGGCCCGCGGAGGCGGGGCGCCGCGGAACCACCGCGGGGCCGGGCCACGCGCAAGGAGTGCTCATGAGCGACGATATCGAAGACATGGGCCCCGTCGACTACCTGGTCGTCGAGTTCCCCGGAAACCGCATGACGGGCGAGGCGTTCCCCCTATTGATCGACCTGGTGGAGAAGGGCATCATCCACATCCTCGACCTCCGCTTCGTGCAGAAGGACGCGGGCGGTACCGTCACCGCCCTGGAACTCACGGGCCTCGACGACGACACGAACTCCTTCGCCCTGTCCCTCTTCGAAGGCGCTTCCTCCGCACTGCTCGAACAGGACGACCTCGACGAAGCGGGCAACGCCCTCCAGCCGGGCAACGCGGCCGCGATCCTGGTGTACGAGAACCGGTGGGCCGCCCCCTTCGCCCGGGCCCTGCGCCGCAGCGGCGCCCAGATGGTGGCGGGGGGCCGCATCCCCGTACAGGCCATCCTCGCCTCCCTCGACGCCGAGGAAGCCGCCGAAGGCGGTCGGCCGCCGCAGTGAGCCGGCCGTTGCACGCCGGAGCCGCAGGCGGGGACGGGGTCTGTGCCTGCGGCTCTCCTCCAGTGGCCGACCAGCGGTGAACGCGGCTGGCGCGGTCGGCGCGGGGCGGTCAGGTGCCGAGGATCGCGCTCTTCTGCTGGGCGAACTCCGCCTCGGTCAGGATGCCCTGCTCCTTCAACGCTCCGAGTTCCTTGAGCTGGTCGATCCTGCCGGCCATGTCGTCCGCCATCGAGGGCGCGGCAGCGGGTGCTGGTGCCGGTGCGGGTGCGGCGTACTGCTGCTGCGGCTGCTGCTGGGCGGACTGCTGCTCCTGGGCCGGGTTGTCCTGGTCGGCCCACCGGCCCGCCTGGCGCCGCGAAACGCGGTTGGACACCGCCGTCGCCGTACCGGCGACCGCCGCGGTGCGGGCGATGCCCCGAAGAAGACCAGCCATGTCGTTCTCCCTTGCTGACGGGGCCGGCTCGACGGGCGGGCCGTCCGCCCCCCACCGCTTTCCAGCATCGCACCTGCGTCCGGTGCCCGCCGCGCCACGGCTCCGTCCCGCAGACCGGGAGACGGGCCCGCCGCACGAATGACCGGAGGTGGCCGTGGACGTACTCGTCGCAGCACTCTGGGGCGCGGCGGGCGCCGTATCGCTGGTCATCGGTGCCCGGGTGGCGGTCCACTCGCCACCACGATGATCCGGGCGGCCGTTACGCGGCAGCCGTCGTCAGCACTTGAGCCCGGTGGCCGCGGCGGTCGTGGCCTGGTCCAGCTGCTGGATCTGCGGCTGGAGCTGGGTCAGCGCGTCCTGGCCCGTCGTGTCGCCCGGCAGGTCCTCGTACCCCTTCTTCAGGCCCTCGGCCGCGTTCTGAACGGCCGACCGCTCGGCCTCCCTGAGCTGGCTCACGTTCTCCTTCACGCTGTTCCAGTCGTCCTGGACGGCCTGCTGGGCGTCCTTGACCTGGTCCTTGGTCGCGGTCGCCGGGTTGAGCGCCTTGAGCTTGGCGTTGTCCGCCTTGAGCAACGACAGGTCGGTGCACAGCTCGCTCGCGGCCTTGGTGGCCTCCTCCGAGGGCGAGCTGCTGTCGTCGGAGCAGGCGGCCAGACCGAAGAGCGCGGTGGCGCAGAGCAGTCCGATCACGGGAAGACGCTTCATGGAGACTCCTCGATGGGGATGGGGCCGGTCGGATCCACACGGAACCCATCACCACATACACACGAGCGCGTACCCTCCGCACCCGCACGCCCGCCGTCCGGCTCCCGCGACGATCCGCCGCGCCCCCGCCGTCCCGCCCGGGACCAGGCGGGTTGCGGCCCGGGGGAACCGTACGCGGATCCCTCCCCGGCGGAGCGCCGGCCGGGTGAACGGGTCCCGGTCCGCGGGCGGCTCAGCCGGTGGTGGCACCCGCGGTGATCAGGGCCGCGACCGCGGGGAGACCGGTCGCGGCCAGCGCCCGCCGCTGCCGGTCGGCCGCCGTGCCCTGCCGGAGGAGCCGGTGGACGAGGGACCTCACCTCGCGGTAGTCACCGTTCTCCTCCAGGGCGGGCCGGACGTGCCGCAGGAGCGCGCCCAGCACGTCCGCGCCGCGCCGCAGCCGGCCGCCCGCCGGATCCATCAGGGTGCCGCTCAGCCCGTGCCGGGCCGCGTGCCACGTCGCCGCCTGGATGACCTCCGGTCGGCACAGTGCGGGAGCGGCCCCCGCCCTCTCCTCGGCGATGGCGGTGGCGACGAGGCCGCGGACGAGTCCGGCGAGCATCACCGCGTCGTCCGCCTCCAGCTGTACGTCACAGCAGCGCACCTCGACGGTCGGGTACCGCTCGGAGAGCCTCGCCTGCCAGTACATCTGACCCCGGTCGGGGATCAGCCCCGACTCCACCAGCCCGTCGGCTCGCGCCTCGTAGTCCGCGAGCCCCGCGAAGTACGGTGCGGGGCCGCTCACCGGCCAGCGGCCGAAGACGATCGTGCGCCAGCTGGCGAACCCGGTGTCCCGGCCGTCCCACAGCGGCCCGTTGGCGGACATCGCCAGCAGCGTCGGGAGCCAGACGCGCAACCGGTTCAGGACCGCCACCCCGGTCTCCCGGTCGGGGACCCCCACGTGCACGTGCATGCCGCAGATCAGCTGCTCGTCGACCAGCAACCGGGCTTCCGAGCGCATCTCCAGGTACCTCGCCGTGTCGGTGACGGGTACGGGCAGGACGTCCCTGACCGGCGCGGTCGCGGAGACCGCGATGCGGCAGCCGTTCGCCTCGGCGGAGGTGGCGACCGCGTGGCGCAGCCGCAGGAGGTGACCCCCCACCTCCTCCAGGGCCGTGCACACGGGGGTGGCGACTTCGATCTGTGCCTGGAGCAGTTCGTCCTGGACCTCCCGCTCGTCCGCGATCGGCGCCAGGCTGGCCGCGGCCCGCACCCGCCGCACGAGCGGAACGGGCAGCAGCGTCTGCGGATCGACCAGCAGGTATTCCTCTTCGACGCCCACAGTGATCATTCTCGGTGGGTACCCCGGACCCGACCTGATCACCCCGGCGGGGGCGCCGTTTCGGCACGATGGGCTACGCATTCGCGCGTCAGGGGCAGGTTGCGGCGGGGTCGTCGTGCGTGAGGACGCAGATCATCTGCTCGCCGCGCCGGTGGTCCGGATAGGTGGCCCGGAGCTCGGCCCGGAAGTCGTTCCACTGGCGGGTCGTCTCGGCGGTGGCCCCGGCGACGGCACGGTCGAAGTTGTCGCCGGTCTTCGAGCGCCGGGACGCGGCGGTGTCCTTGTTCAGGTCACGGTTGTGGGTGATGCGGCCCGCGCAGTCGCCGTCCTTGACGCCGGTGGAATCGAAGTCGGAGTAGCAGCCGGTCGCCAGGTCCTCGGGGATGAGCGCGCGGGCCTCCCTGGTCCAGTCGGCGTCCTCCATGCCGCTGTAGCGGCGGACGTCGAGGAAGGGCGCGACACCGGTACGGGCCAGTCCGGAAGGATTCCCGATGCCGACCGCACCCGGGGCCGCCCGGTCGGACCAGTTCGAGTGGGCGTAGAAGTCCTGGACCGGGTGCCAGCTGCGGCCGAGCTCCTCCAGTACGTCGCACTTGGCGGGACCGGGCGTCTCCTGCCACGTACAGGGGGACGACTGGTCGCTCTGGTCGGCCCGGACCGCTCCGCGGGCGTCGACGAGGCCGTCCGCCGCCCGGACCGCGTTGCGGAAGTGGGCGACGGAGGTCCGGATGCAGGCGAGCAGCTCGGTGGTGGCCTCGTCCCGGCTGCGGGGATAGTCCTCGACGTGCCGCGGGGCGAGGTAGTCGGCGTTGTCGCAGTGCAGGGGGCCGATGAGGAAGTACCCGCCGTGGTCGTCGGCGTTGACGGCCCCCTTGCGGGCATCCGCCATGGCGGAGAGCGTGGCCGACTCCCAGGACAGGGCCGCGCGCGTCACGCTTTCGTGATTGCCGCCGGTGAACGCGAGCGCGGGTCCGCCCGGTACGGCGGCCAGGGCGATCACGAAGGCGGCCGCGGCGGCCGTTCGCACCAGGTGCGGCATGCGGTTCGACACGGGACGCTCCAGTCGTCGCGACGGAGTCGGATGTCCGGCATCCAGCCTAACCAACGAACGGTGCGGACGCCGGGGGCCGTGCGGGACATCGGAACCGCGGGCCGGGACGCACCCGCGGGACTGGACGGACCCGCGGGCCCGGACGGACCCGCGGGCCCGGACGGACCCGCGGACAGCACCTTCGGGCGGGGGCGCCGGGCATCCCACGGTGAGCCGGGCGCCCGACCCGTTCGGAGGCAGTCGGCCCCGCGCGCGCGACCGGGGCCGCCGTGCCGGGTAGGCGTCCGGCATGAACAGCACACATGCCGTCGACACCCCCGGGACGAGCCGGCCGGGCGCGGTGCTCCGCACGGGATCCGTCCGGTGGCTCACGGCGCTGGACCGCATCGAGCGGACGACCGCGGCGGACCCGGCCGTCCGCGCCCTCCAGCGGGGGATCCGCGCGCTTCCCCTCGGCGGGGCGCGCGACCTGCTGCGCGGACGGCCCATGGGCCACCCCCTCCACCCCGTACTCGTGCAGGTGCCGATCGGCTGCTGGCTCTCGGCCGCCGTCCTCGACGCGGCCGTACCGGGGTCCCGGACCGCGGCGGCGACCCTGACGGCGGTCGGGCTCGCGGGGGTGGGCCCGGCCGCGGTCGCCGGCTGGGTCGACTGGGCGGACCTGCCGCCCGAGCAGGCCCGGGTCGGCCTGGCCCACGCGCTCACGAACGCGGCCGCCGTCACGTGTTACGCGGTCTCCCTGGCGGCCCGGCTGGGCGGCCGCCAGGCGAAGGGCCGGCTGTGGTCGCTGGGCGGCCTGGCCGCGGTGGCCCTGACCGGCGCGCTCGGCGGGCACGTGGCGTACCGGCGGGCCGTCAACGCCGACCCGGCGGGCTGACGGGCTGACGGCCGCCCGTGTCCGAGGGGCCGCCCCCGAGCGCGGAGAGGCCCACCCCGCGGTCCGGGGAGCCGGCGCCACGGATTCCGCCGCGTCGACGACGCCCCGCTGCGGCCGTACCGGAGGACTGCCCGGATCCTCGCCTGCCTGCCTGCCTGCCTGCCTGCCTGCCTGCTGCCGGTCCGGCCCTGACCGGTTCGTCTCCGTACGCGCACGGCAAGGGGTGCGCGGTCCGGGCCCCGGCACGGTCCCGCTGCGGCCCGCGGGCATTGGAGTGGCCCGCGCCGCGCGGGAGGGCGTGGCTCCCGCCCGGCTCACGGCCGCTGCCTAGGGTCGTCGGGACCAGGCCGGCACGGCACACGGCCGACCGCTCCGGAACAGGTGGGTGGAATCGTGGAACGCACCACGGCCGAGCCGCACGCACACGAGCCCCGGACGCACGAGCCCCGGGCGCACGCGGTCCCGGCCCGCGCCGGCCGGACACCCGCGGGCCGGACCCGGCCGCGGATGGCCCGCCGCCTCGCCGCCCTCGCCGGACTGCTGCTCCTGTGCGCGCTGCCCGCGGGACCGGTGGGCGCCGCCCAGCCGGACGACGTACGGTCGCCCCTCAACCCGCGGCTGTACGTCTCCGACTACGGCAACAACCGCGTCGTCACCCTGCCCGCCGAGGGCGGCGGTCAGACCATGCTGCCGCTGGACGGGCTGGTGCGACCGACCGGCCTGGCCTGGGACCGTACGGGCGGCCTCTACATCGCCGACACCGGCAACAACCGCGTGGTGCGGTCGTCCCCGGACGGGAGCGGGCAGTTCACCGTTCCCACCGAGGGTCTCTCGCGCCCCCTGGGCCTCGCCGCCGACGCCGCCGGCACGCTCTACATCGCCGACAGCTTCAACGACCGCGTCGTGAAGGTGCCCGCCGACGGCAGCGGCCAGACCACCGTTCCCACCACGGGACTCCTGCACCCCTGGGGCCTGGCCCTGGAGCCCGACGGGGACCTGTACATCTCCGACTTCGTTAACGACCGCGTCGTGAAGGTCTCCGCGGTCGGGGGCGGGCAGTCCACCGTCCCCACCACCGGACTGTCCCAGCCCACCGGCCTCGCGCTGAGTTCGGCCGGGGACCTCTACGTCTCGGACAGCGGCAACAACCGCGTGGTGAGGATCGCCGGTGGCACCGGCGCCCAGACCACCGTTCCGACCAGCGGCCTGAGCAGCCCGCTCGGCCTCGCGCTCGACGCCCAGGGCATGCTCTTCGTGGCCGACGCCTTCAACAACCGCGTCGTCCGCGTGCGCCCCTCCGACGGTGCCCAGACCACCCTGGACTCCTCCGGCCTCAACACCCCCACCGGCCTCGCCTTCCCGCCGCGCCGCGCCCGCCCGATGGTCTAACCCACGCGGGTGCGGTGCGGGCCCAGGTCCCGCAGGACGTCGGCGAGTTGTGCGGGTGCGAGGGCGGCGGCGGGCAGGGCGGTGGGCGGTGTGCCGGCGGTCCGCAGGCCGTCCAGGAACAGCGTGAGGTAGCGCCGCCACGCCTGCGGGGCGGTGGCCGTCAGTGCGGGTACGGCTCGGCCGAGCGCGGCGAGCGAGAACAGTACGTCCTCGGTGGTGACGTCGGGGCGCACCGTGCCCTGCCGCCGGGCGCGCAGGATCAGGAGTTCCATGGTCTCGCGGTTGTGCGCGTGCACGGCGTCCAGGGAGGGCACTCCCTCGACGCCGGTGGTCATCAGGTCGTTGGTGCCGCGGTCGGCGGCGAGCACGGCGAACACGGTGGCGAGGTACGCGGCGAGGGCGTGCCACGCGTCGTCGGCCTCGCGCGCCGTGTCCCCGGCGGTCACCGTGCCGGTCAGCGCGCCGTGGAAGACCTCCTCGACGAGGTCGGCCCGGGTGGGGAAGTGCCGGTAGAGGGTGGCGTTGCCGACCCCGGCCCGGCGGGCGATCTCGTCCAGCGGGGCGTCCAGGCCCTGGGCGGCGAAGGTCTCCCGGGCGGCGGCGACCAGCAGTTCGCGGTTGCGCCGCGCGTCGCGCCGAACCGGCACGGGCCGCTGCGATCGCTCCGGTCCGAGCGTCATGTCGATCCCTTCCCCCACGGTACCGGGGACCATTCCCCGGTACCGATGCTATCGTCGGATTCGTAGCGGGGAGTACTCCCCGTTTTGTTTCGGCGCGTACGGACGAAGGGCGGGACGGCCGTGGAGGAGCGTGCGCTCGTACTGGGCGGCGGCGGCATCATCGGGGGCGCCTGGGCGATGGGGATGCTCGCCGGCCTCGCCGACGCGGGCATCGACCTGGCGGGCGCCGACACCGTCATCGGCACCTCGGCGGGCTCGGTCATCGGGGCGCGGCTCACGTCGGGGGTGAGCGTCGAAGAGCTGTACGGGGGTCAGCTCGACGGCGCCCCGGTGCTCGACGTCACGGTCACGGCCGGTCAGACCGCGCGCTTCCTCTGGGCGGCGCTCGGCTCGCGGGACCCCGCGCGGTCGGTCCGGCGGCTCGGGCGGGCCGCGTTGGCGTCCCGTACGGTCGCCCCGTCCGCGGTCGTGGAGGCGGTCGGCTCGCTGCTCGAAGGGGTCGACGCGTGGCCCCGGCGGGACCTGCGGCTCACCGCCGTCGACGCGCGGACCGGTGAACTGGCGGTCTTCGACGCGGCCTCGGGGGTGACGCTGCCCGAGGCGGTCGCGGCGAGCTGCGCGGTACCGGTGGTCTGGCCGCCGGTACCGGTGGCCGGGCGCCGGTGGATGGACGGCGGCAGCCGCTCGACGGCCAACGTCCACCTCGCCCGGGGGTACCGGCGGACCGTCGCCCTGGCGCCGATCCCCGGCGCGGTCGGGCCGCACCCGCACGCCCTCGCCCAGGGGGAGGAACTCGCGGCGGCCGGCGCCCGGGTCGCCGTCCTGACCCCGGACCGCACGGCCCGCCGGGCCTTCGGACGCGCCATGCTCGACCCCGCCCGCCGAGCCGACGCCGCCCGCGCCGGCCGCGCCCAGGCGGCGGCGTGGGCCGCAACGGTGGCGGCGGTCTGGGACGGGCCCTGACGCCGGGCGGCTGAGGCGGAGGCCCCCGCCGACGGGCGGGGGCGGGAACGCGTCAGGGGTTCGCCCGTGAACGGGCGAACCCCTGTACGTGTGACGCCGCGCGGGGCGCGGTGTCAGGCGTGGCTGCGACGGCCGCCGGTGACGACGCGGTAGATGACCAGGAGGATCACCGAGCCGATGATGGCGGCGATCCAGGTGGAGAGGTCGAAGAACCCGTCGATGGAGTCGACGCCGAATATGACCTTGCCGAGCCAGCCGCCGAGCAGGCCGCCGGCGACACCGATCAGCATGGTGATGATGATGCCGCCCGGGTCCTTGCCCGGCATCAGCGCCTTCGCGATGAAGCCTGCAAGCAGACCGATGAGGATCCAAGCGATGATGCCCACGATGCGTCTCCTACCTCGTCGTATAAAGCCTGTGTCAGAACACCGTCTGTTCTCTGTGGGAGCTTTCAAACCTGCGTAATCCGCCGAACTCGACGGGCCGCGGCGATCGGCGGCGAAAAACGGAGCGGGGGAGCCGCCGCGGAGCGGGCGCACCGTACAGGGAGAGCGCCCCCGGCCGGGCCCCGCGGGCGGGCTTTAGCCGAAGATGCGCAACCCCCTCCGTCCCCGGGCCGGCAGTACTAGGGTCCACATCTCGCCATGAGTTCCCGCCCTGCCCGCGTCCGTCCCGTCGCCCCGGGGGAGCCCCACCGTCCGACTCCCGCCGTGCACGACCGGACCCGGGCGGCGGTGCCACCTCCGGCGACCGCCCCCGGAGACTGCCTCGCCATGCACACTGGATCGCCGACCTCCACGACGCCGCGGACCGTCCTGGCCCTGTTCGCCACCCTGTTCACCCTGATCGCCCTGCTCTTGGGCGGGGCGGGGCCGGCCTCCGCGCACACCGCCCTCAGCGGTTCCGACCCCACGGACGGCACCGTCCTCAAGACGGCTCCGCGCCAGGTCACGCTCACCTTCACCGAGTCGGTCAGCTTCTCGGACGACTCGGTGCGCGTGTTGTCGCCGGACAACGAGCGCGTGAACCCGCGCCCGGCGCACCAGGTGGACGGCCAGGAGAACACCGCCCGGGTGGAACTGTCCGACGGGATTCCCCAGGGCACGTACACCGTGGCCTGGCGGGTCGTCTCCGCCGACGGCCACCCGATCTCCGGCGCGTTCGTCTTCTCCGTCGGGCGGCTGTCGGAAACCGCCGCCGTGGTGGCGACCGGCTCACCGGACGACACCGCGGCCAGCCGCCTGTACGGCTTCTTCCGGTATGTCGCGTACAGCGGCCTCGCCCTCCTCGTCGGAGCCGCCGCGTTCGTGCTGCTCTGCTGGCCCGGCGCGGGGGCGGCCCGCCCGGTGCGCCGCCTGCTCGTCGCGGGGTGGGCGACGCTGGTGGCGTCCACCGCCGCCCTGTTGCTGTTGCGCGGCCCGTACGAGACGGGCGCCCCGCTCACGTCGGTGTTCGACCCGTCCGACCTGGGCCGGACGCTCACCGGGAGGCCCGGTATCGCGCTGCTCGTACGGCTCGTGCTGCTCGCGGCCGCCGCGGCCGCGCTGCGGTGGCCGACCGTACGGCTCGACCGGCAGGGCGGCGGAGCACCGCCACCGCTCCCCGGCGCCCGGGTCCGCGCGGCCGGAGCGGTGCTCGCCCTGGCGCTGGCGCTCACCTGGGCCGCCGCCGAACACGCCTCCGCCGGCATCCAGGTGCCGCTGGCCGTCCCCGTCGCCGTCCTGCACCTGCTGGCCATGGGGGTCTGGCTGGGCGGCCTGATCACGCTGGTGGCCCTCCTCCGGCACCGGGGGTCCGGCGGACGCGGCGTCCCGGCGTCCGCGATCGGCCGCTTCTCGACCCTGGCCTTCACCGCCGTCGCCGTCCTGGTCGCCACCGGGGTCTACCAGTCCTGGCGGCAGGTCGGCTCCTGGGAGGCGCTGACCACCACGTCGTACGGCAGGATCCTCCTCGTCAAGATCGCCGCCGTGCTCCTCGTCCTGTGCGCGGCGTCCTTCGCCCGCCGGTGGACCGCCCGACTTCTCCCCGGGGCGCTGCCGGTCACGGGGACGCGGGAGGTGCCCGAGCCCGAGCGGGTGAGGGTCGCGCAGACGGTCGGCGCGCCGCCGGCCGCCGCCCCCGAGCCGACGGGCGCCGGTGGCGGGGCCGAGGCGTCCGCCGACGACGCGGCCGAGGTACCCATCGACGACGCGGCCGAGGCGTCCGCCGGCGGAGTGCCGGGCGACGGTGCCGGGCCGCCACCGGCGGACGCCCCGGCGGCCGACGACCGGTACCGGCGCGGCCTGCGCCGTACGGTGACCGTCGAAGCCGTACTCGGTGTGGTGGTCCTCGCGATCACCACCCTGCTCACCGGCACCCAGCCCAGCCGCGCCGCCGGCGAGAGCGCCCGGGCCGCCACGGCGCAGGAGCCCCAGGCGAAGGTGGTCACGCTCCCGTTCGACATGGGGACGGCCGGCCGCCGCGGTACGGCGCAGGTCACGCTCGCGCCCGGACGCGTCGGCGAGAACACGGTGGAGGTCGTGGTGTTCACCGCGGACGGGGGCCTGGCCACCGTCCCCGAACTCCGCCTCACGCTCACCCAGGAGGACCTGAAGATCGGCCCGCTCGACGCCAAACTGAAGAACCAGAAGGGATTCTGGGCAGCCTACGACCTGCGCCTGCCCATGCCCGGCGAGTGGATCCTGAACCTGACGGTGCGCACCACCGACATCGACCAGGTCACCGTGCGCGAGAGCGTACGCATCACCTCCCCGCAGCGGTGACGGCGTCCGGGTAACGGCCCCGCGGCCGTGGCCGGCGCCCGGCGCCCCATCGGCGCCGGTGCCGGCCACGGCCGCACCGGTTCCGCACCGGTTCCGCACCGGTTCCGCACCGGTTCCGCACCGGTTCCGCACCGGTTCCGCACCGGTCAGGTTTCAGGTCCGGCCGCGGCCGCGGCGCAGCCACCAGAACGTGCCGGCGGCGGCGAGCAGTACGACGGCCGCGACGACGCCGACGACGGCGCCGGTACCGCTGCCCGCCTTCTCACCCGCCGTCTGCGGGCTCGCGGAGGCGACGGGAGCGGAAGGGGCCGCCGCGGACGGCTGGACGGACGGCTCGGCGCTCGGGGTCGGGGACGGCGACGGGCTCGGGGCGATCGGCTTGGCCCCCGGTGCCGCCGCCTTCAGTTGCAGGAGCGGGGCCGGATTGTCGACCTTCTCGCCGTTGGCGGGCACCTCGATCCAGCGGGAGACCTTCCCGTCGCCGTAGGTCTCCAGCGTCTTGAACGCCAGGGACTTCTCGTCGGGCAGCTGTCGGACCGTGATGCTGTACTCGGCGTCCGTGCCGGTGGCGAGGGCGGCGCCGCCGATCGCGTACCCGTCCGGGGTGGCGGCCAGCTTCCACCCCTCGGGCGCGTCCTTCAGCGTCACGGTGTCCGGGGCGATGCCCTTCGGCAGGACGACCCGGAGCTCCGCGATGCCGACGGTGTCCGACTCCGCCTCGGAGGTGAAGGACAGCGTGACGTTCTCGGCGAGCGCACGCGGGTCGGAGGCGGTCACCCCGGCGTGCGCGGCGGCCGGCCCGGCGGCCAGGCCCAGGACCACCAGGGCGCCGAGGCCGGCGAAGCCGAGCCTGCGAAGGTGCGTACGGGTGTCTGATCCGGTGTCTGATCTGGTCACGATGGCGGAACCCTCTCGGTGTGCGGGGCGGGCCTCGCCGTGTCGGCGCACGGCCCGCCGGGATCAGGGGAACGTCTCCCGCACACCGGGCGGGAGGCCCCCGACGCACCAGCGCGTGCCAGAGCCTCGTCGGCGACGGCCGCGGGGCCGGGCCGTCGAGCGGTACGCGCACCGTCCGCGGGCGCGGCCGTACGCGGGACCGGCAGCGGATGCCGAAGGCCGCGCGGGCCGTGGCGGCCGCCGCCCCGGCCCAGCGGTTGACCGTCTCCGGCAGCCGGCTGAGCACCCGGTCCGCGCGGTACATGAGGAGGGCCATCACGCACGCGGCCACGCAGTGGGCCGCCGTCATGGCCCACGGGCCCTCGTGCGCCGCGCGCGCGGTCTCCGGCACCCCGTCGTACCCCTCGGGATGCCCGTGCCGTACGGGATGCCGGACGGACACGGCCCGGTGCAGCAGGAGTTGGGCGGCCCCGGTGGCCGCGAGCACCTGCCGCCGGGAACGGGAGGTCCGGGCCGCGGGCCACGAGCAGGCGAGGACGCCCGCCGCCCCTGGCGCCGTGCCCTGCCAGGACACCGCGTCCCCCGAGGCCAGTCGGTGGGCCACGACGGCCAACACCGAGCTGAGCAGGGTGAAGACGACAGCACGCAGCCGCTGTCCGCTCCGCCGCGAGGGCTGCGGACACGTGAGCGTCCCTGCGCGGGCTCCGGCCATGTCGGGGTCATCATTCACCGCGCCCCGGCACCGGCAGGCCCCAACTGTCAATTGCGGAGCACTTTTCCCGCTCCCGTCGGGCGGCGGCGGAAAGCGTTGGCGGCCCCGGCGGTCAGGGCCGTAGCATCCCGCCGTGATCGATGACGAGTCGAACGATGCTGCGGAGTCCGGGCGAGTGCCGTGCTGGCGGGGGAGGACGGTACGCCTCGCACCGCTCGACGCCGACGACGCCGAGCTGATGCACACCTGGCGGTCCGATCCGGTGGCCGCGCACGAGATCGGCTTCTGGCCGCGCTCCCTCTCCTCCCTCCGCGAGCGCATGGAGCGGGACAGGGACGATCACGAGCGGGACGACTTCACGGTGCTGCTGCCCGACGGCACGCCGATCGGCCACATCGCCCTGGTCGAGCAGGACATGATCGACGGCACGGCGTCGGTCCACTTGATGATGGACCCGCGGCACCGGGGACAGGACCACGGCACCGACGCCTTGGACGCACTGACCGACCTGGCCTTCGGCGAGCTGCCCATGCAGCGCGTCGAGGCGATCACCCACACCGGTAACACGGCGGCGCTGGCCGTCCTGGCCAAGGCGGGATTCGTGCACGAGGGCGTCCGGCGCTCGGCCTGTCTGCATCGCGGACGCCGCCTCGACATCGCCGTCCTGTCCCTGCTCCGCGCGGAGTGGGAGGCGCTGGACCGCCCGCGGTCGTGGGACCACTGACGGCGTCGTCGGGGCTGCGCCGCCGGCCTCGTCAGGGTTCCGCGCGCACCGGCGGGTCGGCGGTGCGGCGGGGTTCGGCTCGGATGCCCGCGACGACCACGGTGATCAGGCAGAACGCGATGACGGTCTCCGCCCAGAGGAGTCCTCCACGGGGGAGACGCCGCCGGCCTCGGCCAGTGCACCCCGGGGCGTCACCAGGACGCGCGGCATCATCTCCCGCCCGGCCGCGTCGACGTGCTGGACCGCGGCCTGGACGTCGACCCGGTCGGCATCGGCCCGGCCCGCGGTGTACACCGTGTCCAGGGCCTGGCGCTCGCCGAACTGGAGCCAGGCCCCCGCGGCGACCGCCGCCACGATGGCGAGCAGGACCAGGCCGGGAAGCAGCGGAACGCGACGCGCGGGGGAGGAGTGTCTGGGCTGGGACACGGTGTCTCCGGTGGTGCGCGGGTGTTGGGGGGTCAGGCGGCGGGTGTGCCGGATTGGTCGTGGGTGGAGCAGTGGATTCCGCCGCCGCCGGAGGCGATGGTGTCGATGGGGACGGGGACGATGTCGCGTTCGGGGAAGTGTTCCCGGAGGATGGCGCGGGCTCGGTCGTCGGCTGTGCGGTCGCCGAATTCGGGCATGAAGACGGCGTCGTTGGCGATGTAGAAGTTGGCGTAGGTGGAGACGAAGTCGTCTCCTGTTCCGGTGGTTTTGCTGAGGTCGGGTTGGGGGAAGTCGATGACTTCGAAGCGTCGGCCGCGGGCGTCGGTGGTTTTAATGAGGACGGATTTGGCCTGGTCGGCGGAGCGTGACCAGGAGTCGGCGGGTGTGGTGGGGTGGGCGCGGTCGAGGAGGACGACGCCGGGGGCGGTGAAGCGTACGAGGCTGTCGACGTGGGCGTCGGTGATGTCTTCGCCGCGGACGCCGGCGAGCCAGATGACCTTTTCGACGCCGAGGGTCTGTTTGAGTTCTTTTTCGATCGTGTCGCGGTTCTTGCCGCGGTTGCGGTTGTCGTTGACGATCGAGCTCTCGGTGATGAGGAGGGTGCCCTTACCGTCCGGCTCGAACGAACCGCCTTCCGCCACGAGGGGTGCCTGGACGCGGGGGATCCCGTACTTCTGGAGCACGGCGCGGCCGACCGCCCCGTCGTTCTTGTGCTCCTGCTTGTTGCCCCAGCCGTTGAAGTTGAAGTCGACGCCGACGGCCTTGCCGCCCTCCTCGACGAAGACGGGGACGGTGTCGCGCGCCCACATGTCGTCGACGGCCAGCGGTATCACCTCGACCTGGGAGCCGCAGGCCCGCTGGGCCGCGTCGGCCTGGTCGGGGCGGGCCATCATGACGACCGCCTCGTACTCGCCGATCGCCCGGGCGATGCGCGCGATGTCCTCGCGCACGTAGCGCAGGTCCTCCGCCCAGACCGAGGTCAGCGCGGGCCAGGCCATGAACGTACGGGTGTGGCTCTCCCACTCGGCGCCCAGGCGGCGCTTGGCACCCGACGGGACGGGTGCGGAGGATCCGGCGGTGGCGCCGGCCTGGGCTCCGGTCGCGGAGGGACCGCAGGCCGAGGCGCCCGCGACGACGGCGCCGATCCCGGCGAGGGTGCGAAGGACGGTCCTGCGGGTGGGGGGCTGGAAGGACACGGGGGACTCCGATCGTGGACCGCGGAAGAGGGTGCTTCCGCCAGGGCGGGCGCGGGAGTATCACGTGGGCCGACAAACCGGGCTACGGACAAGAGTGCGCGCTCCGCACCGCGAACGGCCGCTCGGCACGAAAGGTGAGGCGGCCTCGTGTGGCCACTGTGCCACTGACTGGATTTTCAGTCAATCCAGGGACGGGCTGGCCACGGCCTACGTGCCCGGACCCACGCTGCACGAAGTCGTACGGCGGCGCGGGCCGCTGCCGGCGCGCACCGTCCTGCTGCTCGTCGCGGGCATCGCCGAGGCCCTCCAGGGCATCCACCGGGCCGGCGTCGTCCACCGCGACCTCACACCCGCCAACGTGCTCGTCGCGGGGGACGGTCCCCGGGTGATCGACTTCGGCATCGCGAGGGCGGCGGACGCCGCGGCCCCGACCGGCACCGGCCTGCGGATCGGCACCGCCGCGTTCATGGCCCCCGAGCAGGCGCCGGGCCGCCAGGCGACACCGGCCACCGACTTCTTCGCGCTCGGGGCGCTGGCCGCGTACGTGGCGGGCGGGGCGCCGCCCTTCGGGCCGGACCGGAGTCCGGCGCCCTGTACCGGGTGGTCCACGAGCATCCCCACCTCGGCGGCGTACCCCACGACCTGCGCGACCTGATGGCGTGGTGCCTGGCCAAGCGCCCCGCGGACCGTCCCTCGACCGTCGAGCTGATCGCCGCCGTGCACGCGCACCCCGCGGTGGGCCCGCGGCCGGAGTTCACCGACGGCTGGCTGCCCCGCCCGGTCCGTGACGAGGTCGGGGGCCGGGGGAGCGCGGGGCGGGGGGACTCCGGGTGGGGGGAGCCCGGGTGGTCCGCGCCGGCGCACCTCCAGGCCACCCGGGCGGCGCCGGCGCACACGGGTGCGGGAGACGCCGTACCGGCAGCTCCCACCGGGCCCGGGGCCGGGCCGCGTGTCCCGGCGGGCGGGCCCGGGGGCGTACCGGAGGCGGTGGCGCCCGCTCCGGGGCGGGCCATGGCGGGCGCCGACCCCTCCGCCCGTACGCCGGAGGCCGCCCCGGCGCCGGTGTCCCGCCCCGGCCGCCGCGCGCCGAGGCGCGGGCGGCGGCGCCTGCCGGCGGCGGCCGCGGCGGCGGCCGC